>CAZCTQ010000014.1:0-98163 GCA_964501555.1 uncultured Aureispira sp.
AAGAATGGGTAGTATGTAGTGAATCCGCTTAATAACTGATTTAGAAAAAGATTTGAATTTTTATTGATAAATGGTGTACATTTGCAGGTATTAATTTAACAAAGGATTTATCACATGAATCTATATTTGTTTAAAATTGAAATTAAATAGAATTAAGACATGACTTTAGAAGCGGCTATCCAGCATTTACCTCAAAAAGGATTTTTAGATATAGATGTTGACCCTACATTAGATTTAGTAGAAGAAATCAATAGACTTAAAAGGGAGAAAAATGCCATCATCCTTGCACATTATTATCAGGAATCAGAAATCCAAGATGTAGCTGATTATATAGGCGATAGTTTGGGCTTGGCACAGAAAGCTGAGAGTACAGATGCAGATCTCATCGTTTTTGCAGGTGTTCATTTTATGGCAGAGACCGCCAAAATGCTAAATCCTAATAAAAAAGTAGTACTTCCAGATTTAAAAGCAGGTTGTTCCTTGTCAAATAGTTGTCCTGCACCATTGTTTTCTATGTTTAAGGAAAAGTATCCTGACCATGTTGTTATTAGTTATATAAACTGCTCAGCTGATCTGAAGACCCTGACAGATATATGCTGTACTTCATCCAATGCAGAAGCTGTGGTAAATAGTGTACCTAAAGAAAAAGGTATTATTTTTGCTCCAGATAAAAACTTAGGCGCTTATCTGATTAAAAAGACAGGCAGGGATATGATTCTTTGGAATGGGTCATGTATGGTACATGAGGTTTTTTCAAATGAAAAGATTACTAAACTTATGGCGCGTTATCCGGATGCTAAGTTTATAGCACATCCTGAATGTGAAGATCATATTTTAGACATGGCAGATTTTATAGGCTCTACTTCTCAGCTACTAAAATATACAAAGGAAAATGAAGCTACAACGTTTATCGTAGCCACTGAGCCAGGTATCATATATCAGATGGAAAAAGGTGCACCTAATAAAACATTTATTCCTGCTCCACCATCTACTAATTGTGCATGTAATGAGTGTCCATTCATGAAACTCAATACATTGGAAAAATTATATTTGAGCTTAAAATATGAACTTCCTGAGATTATACTGGATCCAGAAGTGATGGTAAAAGGTCGGGCGTGTATCGACAGGATGCTTGATATCAGCGCTAAAGCCGGATTTAAAATGTAATTTGATTTTCGGTTACTACTCAAGTAAAATCAATAGCAAAGAAAAAATAAATTTTTTCGTGTCAATTTCGCTTGATTTACGAAAAGCATCGCTATTTGATTAAGAAGTCTTATCATTTTAATAAAACCATCCGAATATATCTAACATACCATTTGTTAACTATCTGTTATATTGTTGTTTTTGATACATTATCTAAAAAATGGCATATAACTTTGATAAAATAATTACCATCTCCTTTTTTAAATCTACATTGATATGAATACGCACATTAAAACTCAAAGTCACCATTTTTTAGTCCTGTCACTAGCTGCAATCGTGATGTGGACTTCATGTCAAAAAGATCAGGCTACAAATGACGACCTTAATAATATTAAAACCGAGCTAAGAGTTACAGACTGGTGCGATGGAACACCGATGGCAATTCCACCTACTGTGAAACCAAATTCCACTTATTTTGTGGACGATACATGTTGCTGTTTTACGTTACAGTTTTCACCTGTTTACCTGTTGGGCTATAAGTGGCAAATTATAGGAGTTGATAATGATAGAACCTATGCAAAGTATAATGGTGCTTGTGGAGAATTAACAGGCAATTTTGATAATTATGAAGTAATGACATGTATAAACACGCGAGCAACTCATATTACAGTAACCCTATTTTATCCTTGGTTGCCTTTGCATGCTTATTGTACGATGCTGCCATTGCCATGTAAATTGTAAAAACACCCTATTATCCACCACGTTTAGCAATTAAGAGTATGCTGGTTTTTCGATTAACTTTTAAATTTTATTATCATGCGTTGTAAACTTCAATCAACAATTCTAAGCATTTGTATTGTTTTGCTCTCTATAAGTGGGCAATCGCAATCGTGTGACAGTATCGTACTAAACAATCAGGCAGACATCAATAATTTTATAAAGAACTATGGAAATTGTACTACGGTCAGAGATCTGGTCATCACTAATAGGGATAATGATATAACACAATTAGACAGTTTATATACCATAGAACGAATTACAGGCTCAATACTTTTTACAAACCGACTCCAAGGAGGAAGGGAAATAAATATCAGCGCATTTAAAAGATTAAGATATTTGAATGATATGGGTAGTTACTACTCCATCATATATACGGGACAGTTTTTAGCGTTAGACACGATCAATTATTTAAATTTTGACACGTCATTTTATACTTACCCTAATCTCAAACACATAGGGAAATATATGTACGTAGGAAGACCATTCCTTACAGAAGAGAAGACACCCACTTTTACGACTGGTCAAAATTTTGAATTGAGTTTAACTGATACTGACACAGCCACACTCAAAGTACTATCAAAGAGAATAAAGACCTCGCATTTAAAAAGTTTGACTGTTGGTCCCTACTATAAACGTATAGATCTTAGCTACCTTCCAATTTTAGATTCACTTGAGTATTTAAAATTAGCTATTTGCCATAACAGTAATTTGAGACAGATATCCACGATTAGAAAATTAAAAAAGTTGATAATAGATAGTGATGACGGTGGCAATGATTATGGTTTGGGTTTGATACATATCAAAGAATTAGATGAGTTATGGCTTAGTGATCGTAAACCATTGCGTCCATTTGCCTCCACAGACTATAAAAAGATATTACCCAATCTTGAAGCTATTAATAAGCGACTTTACGTTGCGAGTACAGACTCATTATTTAATCTTGATTTTTTAGACAACGTAAGGCCACCACACGCTTCTACCCCGCCCAATCCAAATTATGGTTATTCTAACGATCTGATTGTGCTTATAGAAAATCGATTTCTCAATTATTGCAAATCCATATTTATGTGTAAGGCCATAAAGCAATACCCGGAACGCATATACATAAAGGATAACTATGCCAGCAGATGTACCCTTGAAGATATAGCAAAATACTGTGAGACGGTAAGCATCGATGATAAGCAAATCAGGAGTTTATCCTTATCACCCAATCCTACGTATGGAATTGTGCAAATAAGAGAGGTACACGATCCTGTACAAGTCCGTATATTAAATATACAGGGTACAATAGTTAAAACCCTGCAAAATTGTACCGGCGAAATAGATATTTCGGATCTTCCATCGGGTTTATATGTTTTTGATATAGCCTACCAAGGCAAGACAGAAAAGCATAAGATCGTCAAGATAAATTAGTGTATTTGTATGATGGATAGGACATGTTTGCAAATTTTTGATTTGAACCTATTTGTAATATTTAATATCTCGCTTAAACATATCCAATCCATTATTATTCATAATTCGGATTTTTGATATCCAGTTACCCAGACTGTCATAATCATATTCGTAGTTCCAACGGGCTATAAGGCTGTCGGGACGATAAAACACTTCATCAGTTAGATTTTGGCGTTTATCGTACACATATTTGATGATCATATTAGCCGTGCCATCCGGATTAAAATACTTTAATTCGGTCTCTTTGCCATTAGCGTCATATTTATATTTGGTATAATGCCCTAAAGCACCATCACCATTATAGACATGTTCTTCGATTTTATTGCCATTATTATCGTTTTTAAATACTTTGCGATAAGCTAGAGAATCACCATAGATATAGCTGGATTCCTCAATTTTGTAATTATTTTTATCAAAGGTACTGACAACTTTACTCGTGATTTTATTATTATAATCATAATATATAACCTCGGTTTCATTGCAGGAATTATCGTATTTATGCTCGACTCTAAATCGCAATTTGTTTCCGGCAGCATAAACCTTTTTATCATCAATAGCCCCACGTTTATTATAAAAATACAATTCTCTTTGATTTAACGTACCACCAGAATAGTATTTAACAATTTCGGTTTTCAGTCCATCATTATTATAATATTCTTCATACGGGCGTATCTCTTCACCTTGTAGAATAGTATCTTTTTCATTTACTACACTGTAAATAGTCGTTTTAATCATTTCAACTTTACCTGATAGGTTATCTTTTTGCCAGTCAGTTTTAAGAAAAGCATAATCTGATGAACAACCATTCCACATCATAGCAAATGCTATTAATAACACGATCATGGGGTTTATTAACGAAAATCCTGTTTTACACATGTTAAATAATATCTTGCTAATGAGTTGATAAATTTAATATACAAAACTACATAAATATTTTACTTGACATAGAAGTTCAATAAAAACATGTAACATTTATCACATAATTTAAAATTAATATAAAGAAAAAGTACCATTGCAACTTATTAATGATTAAAAGATTAATACTTAATTATTTAGTCAATAATTTGCAAAATATATAAGATTATGACAGCCTCTTTATGTCAAAACAGACTAAAATCCTGTCAAATTGACATTAAACTATCAGTGGCACAGACTTTGTCAAGCTATTTTTAAAAAATAATAAAATTTTATAATCATGTCTAAAGGTAACATATCAGTACAGGTAGAAAATATTTTTCCAATAATTAAAAAATTTCTGTATTCGGATCATGAGATATTCCTTCGTGAACTTATTTCCAATGCAGTGGATGCAACTACTAAAGTAAAAACATTAGCCTCCAAAGGCGAACTTAAAGGCGAACTCGGTGAAACAAAGATAGAAGTAAAAATCAATGAAGATACCGGTACGCTTCATATCATTGACCGAGGTATCGGTATGTCTGAGGATGAAGTAAACCGCTATTTAAACCAGGTAGCATTTTCATCAGCTGAGGAGTTTTTAGCAAAATACAAAGATGACGCTGCTATTATAGGCCATTTTGGTTTAGGTTTTTACTCCGCTTTTATGGTGGCTGATAAAGTACAGGTCATTACAAAATCATATCGAGATGAGGATCCTGCGGTGATGTGGGAGTGCGAAGGCGATCCATCTTACACGATCACACCAGCTGATAAAGCAGAAAGAGGAACGGAGATAATATTGTTTATTAATGAAGAAAATAAAGTTTATCTCCAGCCATCTAAAGTCAGAGAATTACTCAATAAATATTGTAAATTTCTACCTATAGAGATTAAATTTGGTACAAAAACGGAGTCAATCTGGGAAGGTGAAGGTGATGACAAAAAGGAAATCACTACAGAAGTGGACGATATTATTAATAATCCTAATCCTATTTGGAAAAGAAAGCCGGCTGATCTCACAGATGAAGATTATAAGGAATTCTATCGCGAGTTGTATCCTATGAGTGAGCCACCATTGTTTTGGATACATTTGAATATAGATTATCCGTTTAATCTGACAGGAATACTGTATTTCCCTAAGTTGAAAAATAATTTTGAAATTCAAAAAAATAGAATTCAACTTTATAGTAATCAGGTGTTTATCACTGATGATGTTAAAGAAATAGTGCCTGAGTTTCTGATGTTACTTCAGGGTATGATTGATTCTCCGGATATACCACTCAATGTTTCTAGAAGCTATCTCCAATCAGATGCTAATGTTAAGAAGATTAATACCTATATTTCTAAAAAAGTAGCAGAAAAACTACAGTCTTTATTTAAAACAGACCGTAAATCCTATGAAGACAAATGGAATGAAATTAGTACTTTTGTAAAATATGGAATGATCTCGGATGAGAAATTTAATGAAAAGGCTAATAGCTTTGCCCTTTTGCAGAATATAGATGGAGCATATGCCACTATAGAAGAATACAAAGAGCGAGTAAAGGCTACTCAAACAGACAAACACAATAAAGTTATCTATATCTATACCAATGATAATAAGGCTCAGTATGGATATATCCAGCCAGTCAAAGACCTCGGTTATGATATCCTAGAGATGAATACTATTATTGATAATCACTTCATGCAACATATAGAGTATAAAGACGGAGACATTACTTTTGTGAGAGTGGACTCTGATACACCTGATAACTTGATACAAAAGGACGAAAAGGTAGAATCTGTACTTAGCCAAGCAGACCAAGATAAGGTAAAAGAGATATTTACCGAAGCTATTAGTAATCCTAATGCCGGCCATATAGAACTTAAAGCAATGTCACCTAATGGACAACCTGTCGTGATTACAAAGCCGGAATTTATGCGCCGTATGAAAGAGATGCAAGCCATGCAGGGTATGGATATGAATATGTTTCCGGATATGCATAACATTCTTGTTAATACTAATCATCCACTGATAGTAGATAAACTACTCAAGATGGATAGTGCTGACAAAAAGACTAATTTTGCAGCTTATTTACATGATTTGGCGTTGCTTAATCAAGGTATGCTTAGTGGTGAGGAATTGTCTAAATTTATCGCAAGGAGCCTTGAATTTGTAAAGTAAAAATTCAATATCGATTATGCTAGATTTTGATAAATCGATGGTTTATAGAAAATATCTAGCTAAGTAGTAAACAATAATTGATATTATATATAGAAACGACCCATTTTGTCTCATTATAAGTCAGAATGGGTCGTTTGTTTTTAAAATTTACTGGGTATTTTTATTCTACTTACTAAAATGTGCGTACCTTGCGTTGATAATATTAGGGAGATTATATCCGTTTAAGAGATATAATCGTCCTTAAAAAAGTAAGGCTTATGTCTATATTAAAAGATCTTACGGAATTAGTGCAGCAAAATCTTATCAGTAAGCTTCAAGCAGATGAGATTGCACGCTATTATGAAAACAAGCGAGCTGCTCAACCCAATAGGTTGTCGATGATATTAGCGACGCTTGGTGCAGTGTTTATAGGCCTTGCTGTCATCCTAATCCTTGGTCATAACTGGGATGAATTCTCCATAAAAACACGTGTAGCAATGGCAGTATTCCCACTGTTAGCAGCACAAATTTTAGTTATCTACACACTTATCAAAAAGTCTGACAATACTATTTGGAAAGAGACTGCCGGTATCGTTTTATTTTTTGCTTTTGCAGCAACGGTGTTTATTATTTCGCAGATATATAATATTAGTGATCCCGAATGGAATTTTTATGTACTGTGGGTCGTCTTGTGTATTCCGGTTGTTTATATTTTGGATGCTTCGGTACTTTCACTATTGTGTATAGGACTTATTACAATGTATATAATCGCTCATGGATTTAACAGTCAGCATATCCTATCACAATTATATTATTATCTAAGTATTGTGGCTTTAATACCCTATTATATATTGTTTTTGCGTAAAAAGTCTGGGAGTAATGCAGCCTCTTGGTTTCAGTGGATGATTGTACTTTCGCTTGTTTTAGCCACCTTTACACTGGGTGCACACGGATCTTCCTTTTTGATTTTTACCTTTATGGCCTTGTTTTCATTTTTTTATAATCTTGGAAAATCCTCATATTTTGAAGGAAGGTCAGAGACAGTAAACGCATTTAAGAAAATGGGACAGATTGGAATCGCTATTGTCCTGATTGTAAGTGGATTTTATGGGTTTTGGGATGATGTTTTAGGTGATTGGTTAGATGAATTTACCGTATTTTCCGGGGCTTTTATTGCAGGTTTTATTTATGCAATAGCATCTTTTATTCTGTACCTTAAAAGATCAGCTTTTAGCCCCAAACACCTTTTAGACTTAGATTTGGTATTATGGCCTTTTATAATTATATTTTTTACACATACTCCTTTTTCAGCTTTACTATGCAATGTATTAGGTCTGGCTACCGGTATTTCGATCCTGCTCAGAGGTGTGCGTGAAGATCAGTTATTGACGATTAATTTTGGTCTATTTATTATTGCAACACTTATTTTGAGTCGATTTTTCGAAAGTGATTTATCGTACTTGATTAGAGGCATTGTGTTTGCTGTACTGGGTCTTGCATTTTTCTTTACTAATTATTATTTAACTCGAAAAAGCAAAATGCATGAAAAATAAAACGCTTCTCCTAGGATTATTTTTAGTCGTTGCATTGTTGCAATGGCTTGTGCCGATTTCGTCTGTTTACCGTAAAAATATCGTACAAGCATCAGGAAAAAGCTTTTGTTTCAAAATGCAACCAGTGGATCCTGCTCATCCCTTTGCCGGAAGATATATGGCTTTACAATTTGATCAGAACAGTACACCGCTAAAACCTGGTATGTCTCTTAAAGATAATGCAGTAATTTATTTGGAAATTAGTGAAGATGAAAACCAATTTGCGATGATCAAAGATATGGCTCTAGAGCCTTTTACACATACTACCGATTATATTAGAGCCACGGTTCAGTATTTTGATTCAAACAGGGTCTTTGTTAACTATCCGTTTGACCGGTATTATATGGAAGAGAGTAAGGCCAAAGCTACCGAAGACAAAATCACACCTTTACTACAGGATTCTACACACAGAGTATGCGCTATGGTTAAAATCTTAGGAGGAGAATCAGTATTGCAGGACATTTACATTGATAATCAGGCACTAAAAGAGTGGAAGTGATGTGAATTTGTGGTAATCGTTATCGACACATTTGTATCTAATAATTACAACCTATTAAACATGCTTAATTGCTGGTTATATTTAGCAATGGATAAGGTGCCGTATGCTTCTAAATTGACTACATTTTCTGGATTAAAGTCGTTTTATTGACATTTAATAAAGATCTCAGCAATAAGTACATTGAAAAATGACATTTTTTGCTTTAAAAAACTATACTTTTGCACTTTCAAATAAAAATCTCATTGATAATGAATTTTTTAAAGTTATTTTTAGCAATTGCCACTATTGGATTATTACAAGCTTGTTCTAATGATTTTGAACTTACAGAAAATAGTGAACCATTGCCTGTTGTTTACGGTGTTATTTCAGCTCAAGATACAGCTATATATATACGTGTAGAAAAATCTTTTGTCAGTCAGACCATTTCTGGAAAAGATCTGGCTCTTAATCCAGACAATCTATACTATGACAATGCAGAAGTAGTATTAAGACATACTAAAACCAGCAAGGAGTTTAAATTGCGCAAAGTGGATGGAAATCTGGAAGGATACAAAAGAGACAAAGGTAGTTTTGCTGATGCACCTAATTATCTGTACAAAATAAGAAAAAATGAAATTAATCTAATTCCAGGTGACGATTATAAACTAATAGTCAGAAAAAGCGATGGGAATATTATTTGTGAAGCGACTACACCTATTCTTAATGTCATGTCCGATGACAAAGGCGACATTCTGTCTCCATCAACAACAGCAAAATTGTCATTTATTTATGGTTCTTTTGTTGAAGTTAGCTTTATTCCGGACAAAAATGCTGTCATACACGATATTATATTTACGATTAATTACCGAGAGATCAAAAATGGTGTAGAATCAAAAAAATCAGTTGATTGGAAAGCTGGAATTAATGTAAGCAGTAAAATAGGTGGTGCCAGTCCAGTATATTTATATCCAGTAAGTGGTAGGAGTTTTTATCAGTTTTTAGCTGGAGCTATTCCCGCTAACGATCCATTGAATCCCGTAGTGAGAGTTTTTGATAACATTAACATGAGTATTATTTCAGGTGGCCAACCCATTAAAGACTACATCAATGTAGGTCAGATCAATTTGGGTATTACATCAAGTGGTGAAATTCCTGTGTACTCAAATATATCTAATAAAGGCAGAGGAATTTTCTCATCCAAGACTTCCTTTACAAGAGAAGGGATGATATTGGCCGGTACCAGTTTGGATTCCTTAAGAAATGGTATTTATACTAAAAATCTAAATTTTAAATAAGACCTGACTTTCTGTCAGATGAAGTGGACTTTTTTGCTGCAATATATTTGATTTTGGCAGTAAAAGGTGGTCTTTTTTATAATAATTTCAATTGGTATGTCTATTGATAAATATATTGTGATTAGAAACAATTAAACATAAAAACAATAATCATAATTAAATCAATATGGGCAAAATAATAGGTATAGACTTAGGTACAGTTAACTCTGTAGTTGCAGTAATGGAAGGTAATGAGCCTGTCATCATTGCTAATGAAGAGGGAAAACGTACAACACCATCCATTGTTGCTTTTTTGGATAATGGAGAAAGAAAAGTGGGCGATCCCGCTAAAAGACAAGCCATCACTAATCCCACGAGAACGATCTCATCTATTAAGAGATTTATGGGTCATCGTTTTAGCGAAGTAGAAGCAGAAGCAAAAAGAATGGCATACAAAGTTGTCAGAGGTGACAACGATACCGTAAGAGTAGAAATCGATGGCAGAATGTACACACCTCAGGAAATATCAGCGATGGTACTTCAAAAGATGAAGAAAACAGCCGAAGATTTTTTGGGTCAGGAAGTAACGGAAGCCGTTATTACAGTACCTGCTTATTTTAATGATTCTCAAAGGCAAGCTACTAAGGAAGCAGGCGAGATTGCAGGATTAAAAGTACAGCGGATCATCAACGAACCTACTGCAGCAGCTTTAGCTTATGGTATGGATAAAAAACATGTGGATTCTACAATCGCGGTATTTGACCTTGGTGGAGGTACTTTTGATATCTCCATCTTGGAATTAGGTGATGGAGTATTTGAAGTAAAATCATCAAAGGGTGATACACATTTAGGTGGTGATGACTTTGACCAGGTCATTATAGACTGGCTGGCAGAAGAATTCAAATCTCAGGAAAATATTGATTTACGTAAAGACCCTATGTCTCTTCAAAGAATCAAAGATGCTGCTGAAAAAGCAAAAATTGAGTTGTCATCAGCTACAGAAACAGAAATCAACCTGCCTTATGTTACAGCCGTTGACGGAGTTCCTAAGCACTTAGTAATGAAGTTGTCTAGAGCTAAATTTGAACAAATGTCAGAGCACCTGATTAAGCGTACATTGATACCATGTGAGGAAGCGATTAGAGATGCAGGCCTTTCTAAGAGCGATATAGACGAAGTTATCTTGGTAGGTGGTTCTATCAGAATACCTGCAGTACAACAGGCTGTTGAGGAGTTTTTCGGTAAAAAACCTAATAAAAGCGTTAATCCTGATGAAGTGGTAGCTTTAGGTGCGTCTATCCAGGGTGGTGTGTTGAGTGGTGATGTCAAGGATGTATTATTGCTGGATGTAACACCACTTTCACTCGGTATTGAAACAATGGGTAATGTATTTGACATTGTAATCGAGGCTAACAGTACAATCCCTACTAAGAAAACTAAGACTTACTCTACTGCTGCTGATAACCAGCCAAGCGTAGAAATACATATCCTGCAAGGTGAACGACCTATGGCAAGAGATAATAGGACAGTAGGTAGATTTATTTTAGATGGTATTCCACCGGCACCTAGAGGTGTTCCACAGGTTGAAGTAACTTTTGATATCGACGCCAATGGTATCCTGAAGGTATCTGCAAAAGATAAAGGTACCGGCAAGGAGCAAAATATCCGCATCGAAGCTTCTACAGGATTATCACAAGAAGAGATAGCAAAGATGAAATCAGAAGCGGCTGCAAATGCTGATGCTGATAAGCAAGCTAAAGAAAAAGCTGAAAAACTAAATATGGCTGATAGTCTCGTTTTTCAGACCGAAAAACAGTTGAAGGAGATAGGAGATAAGATACCTGGCGACAAGAAATCGGCTATAGAAAAGGCGCTTTCTGACCTTAAAGAAGCACACAAGCATCAGGATATTTCAGGTATCGATAAAGCTAGTGAAGCCTTAAATAGTGCATGGCAGTCAGCATCACAGGATATTTATCAAGGACAGCAAGAGGGCGCAAATGGTACAAATGACTTTGCTGGCGGTGAGAATAACAATGCAGGATCATCCGGATCCTCTGATGACGTTACAGATGTAGAATACGAGGAAGTTAGTGACAAGAAATAATATCTTGTAAATATATCACAATCAATTTTTAGAAGAAGCTGTCAGGATATTAATTTTGACAGCTTCTTTGTTTTTGCTGCAACTTTAGATAGGTAAATGTCGTTTAAAAATACATGGTTTCGTTTATTTTATATCTTTTTATAAATTGGCTTCCGGTCCGACCCTTAGAAGTACATGATTTTCATGTTAGCAGATGTGAGATTAATTATGATACAAAAACGGGGGATATTCAGATTTCAGCACATATTTTTTTAGATGACCTTGAAAATGTTTTAAAACTATCAGGTATTCATAACCTCTTCATTGCCACTGCCAGAGAAAACAAAAATAGTGATGATTATATAGATAAATATGTCCAGTCAAAATTAAGATTAACGGCTTCCGGCAAACTTTTAAACTTACAATTTGTAGGGAAAGAATTATCGGAAGATGCCATGGCGGTATGGTGTTATTTTGAAATACCGGGTAATAAAAATCTTACGAATCTACATATAGACAATAAAATTTTGATGGATCTTTTTAATGATCAAAAGAACATCATTGACTTTACTATCAATAGCAAGAAAAAATATTTTACAATAGTAGATGCTAAGAAAAGCTTTATTGAGTATAAATGGTAGTAATTATGGTTAAGCTTATTAATAAAATACTCATTTTTCCAGTACGTCTCTATCAGATTTTTATCTCTCCTTTATTAGGCTCTAATTGCAGATACCAGCCTACTTGTTCACATTATATGATCCAGGCTATAGAAGAATGGGGTCCGATAAAAGGTGTCTGGTTAGGTCTCAAACGCATAGCTAGTTGTCATCCATGGGGTGGACATGGACATGACCCCGTACCTAAAAATACCAAAAAAAATACAGATAAATAATATTACCGTATAATGGTGATATCACCAGCTCCTATCTCTGTGGAATCGTCTTTGTATTCTATCTCTGCTTTCCATACATAAACCCCGGGTTGTACGTCACGCCCTAAAAATGTACCATTCCATCCTTCATTGGGTTTAGCTGGTTCTATATCTTTAGTGGTAAACATAAGATTTCCCCAACGGTCATAAATATTTAATATTTTTATCTTTCGGATAGAGTTTTCTATCGGGTAAATGGTAAATTTCTGATTACCTTGGCGACTATCGGGTCTAAAAATATTAGGCGCAATATATCCTTTGACAAATTTTACTCTGACGGTTACATGATCTTCTTTTACACAGCCATTGGCATTGTATATTGTTACCGTATAACGAGTATCAGTGTCTGGCGTAGCTAAAGGATTAAGACAATTGTTACAACTTAAAGAATTAGCCGGGTTCCATATAATCTCCTTGATATCTTGTTGGTTTAGTGTCGAAAAAGCGTATAATTGATAAGAAGATCCTAATTGAATGATCGTATCTCTACCCGCATCGACAGCAAAATCCTTTAGCTGATTGATAATCAAGGTATCTCGTTTTGTGCAACCATTGGCATCAGCTAAGACTATGGAATACAAGCCTGAAGTTAATTCTTCCGGTTTATTGGAGCTAATATTCTTGTTATTAAGTTGTAAGGTATAAGGTGGCGTACCACCACTACCATTTGACCATGCAAACTGTCCTTTTTCGCCAAAGCAAAGTGGTTGTTTTTCAGTAAAAAGGATATGATCTGGGCTAGGTTGTTTGGTAATAGCGATAATTGTAGTATTAGTGCAGCCATTAGTCAGATTAGCGCATATTAAACTATAAATTCCCGATTTCGTAACTGATAATGTAGGATTGGTATCCAAAATTTGACCATTTTCATCTTTCCATTCGAAGGATTTTGCAGTAGATGAAAGACCTTTGATCGTAATAAATTCTTCAGTACATTTGATTACATCGGCGCCGTCAATCTTAATATCAGGTTTTACAAAATCAGTAGTAATGACAGCATTTAATTTGGACTTACATCCTGCGTCGTTTATAGCTATTAGGGTGACGGATTCGGCAGAGGTTATTAATATAGAGTCTTGTTGTATCACGCCGTTGGCTGTTTCCCATGATATATTTAAATTTTGATCGACACCTATGTTTTTAATCCATTTTTGAGGTGCATAACAATTAAGCAAAATGGGATTCAAATCTATTTTAGGCAGGTCAAAAGAACCCTTTACATTAAGAATGAAATTAGCTTTACATCCTAATTCATTGATCCCTGTGAAGGTGTAAGATCCTGGTTGGCTTATTGCAAAATTGCGTTGTATCGTATCGCCATTGAGTACCAGATACTTTAGAGGATCACCACTCACAATAAGTGGTGTGGTTGGATTCTTACAACTTAAATCTCCGGCTACAATCCCAAAAGATGGTGCTTTCTTATTTTCTGTTACAGTAAATGATTTTTTTACAGTACATCCATTGGCATTGTATAAAGTGAGACTGTATATGCCGGGTGTATTTATAATGATATCAAGAGGTGAGCCGGAATTAATACCGGGACCTTCCCATAGGTGATTATTGAAAGTACTATGGTTGATGACTGGCTTATAGGTGTCTTGATTACACGTCAGTAGGAAGTCCTTTATTGGTTGTAGTTGAGGTTTTATTGTATCAATAGGCATGATAAATGATTCTTCAGATTTACACCCGTCTTTAGTCGTAGCAGTAATCTTATATACACCATATAAACTTGATGATATTTGCATTCCTGTTCCAGAAGTACCATTAGGGCCACTCCATACAATATCTGAAGGAAGTGAAGTGTTTATTTCAATAGAACCTTGAGGATTTGTACAGGTTATAGGTAAAATATTACCCTTAATGTCAGGAAAGTCTTTAGAAGATGGCAGATAATATATCATAGTATCTTTACAGCTATTGATACCGGTGACAATTAAAGTATAATTACCTTCTTCAGAAAACACTGGATTGGGTGAGGAAGATGTATTGTTTTGGCCTGACCATAGATATTCGGTTAATCCCGAGCCTTTTACAACAAAACTTCCGGTATTACTCTTGCATTCTATCGGTGTAATATCTACTGTAAACAATGGTTTTTCTATATTATCTAATACCTGGATAGAATCTGATTTGGTACAGCCATTGATGTCTGTCAAAGTAAAATGATAAAATCCCTTTTGAGTTACTTTAAGAGTATCTTGATCTATAGGGCTTTTGCCAGATATGTCCCAAACAATATTTTTAACGCCAACAAGGGAATCCGGTGTGATATTTACAGAAGTCTTTAAACAGGTTATAGTATCAGTATCAGGTATTTTATATTGAATCAGCGATGGCTGTAAATCCACTTTAATGCTATCTTTAACACTACAATCCTCACCTAAAAACAATTCAAAAACATAGTAACCGGGTTTTTCAACAGTAATAGTGTCACGGCCGCTATTTTGTTTAATGATTTTGGGTCCATGCCATTTTATACTGTCGAATTTAGAAGTTACGTCAAGATACAAATTTATATTACTCATAGAGCAGGTTAATGTACCTGATTTGTCTTTTTGGTAGATAAACTGAGACTTCTCAAATTCGACATCTAATGAAGCTGTATTAATACATCCATTATCGCCGGTAACCTGAACTATGTAATGGCCAGGAGAGGTTGCTTTTATCGAATTTCCATGAGTTTCAGAAAAGTCAGGGAGTGTCCAGACAACATCATGAAAGTTATTTAATGAGTGCACACTCAGCGAAGTGGACTTTTTTGTACAACTCAGTAAATTATCGCCGCTAATCGAAACATCAGGTTTAGTAAAATCGCCATACACATCAAAAACTTGTTCGTGAGTACATCCTGCTGCATCGGTAACAGTAACAAAATAGGTACCACCTCCATTGATAGATAAGTCTGCCTGATCAGTCCGACCCGTTATAGAGCCATCTTGTGTAAACCAAGAGTATGTGTAATTACCATTAAAAGGAAATGGCTGAGCCGTCAACGTTGTTTCTGGATTAAGGCAGCTAAGAAATTTAGGTGATGAAGGTGCCAAGGAAAACTCAGATAAAGTAACAGTAAATTCTTTTTCGTCCTGACATAATGGGCCAAAGAAAATATCATCAATTGCAAAGTCATTTCCACTACCAGCTAAATTTTGATTAGTAATGCATATATCTACAGAAGTTGCTGCACCAGAATCCCAAATCACATAAAATTCATCCCATCGGCACGTTGTACTAGTCAAATTGAACGGAGATCCTAAAAGATTACCGTTGATGGAAAACTGGAGTATTGCTGGCGAGGTAGGCTCAACAGAAGCCGCAAAAGCTTGAAAAATGTAGGTTGTGTTTGGCGTTACTGCTACTGTCTGACACCATACTCTGGAATAGGAAGCAGCTCCATTGACTACCATCATGTTGCCACCTCCGGCATGGTCACTACAATTAGAAAAATAGGTGTGTACAAAATTAGGGTTAGAAGTAATACTATAAGTTCCTTCAGGCCATAATTCTGTCGTTATACCCGGAAGGTCAGGTTGATATAAATAATCTGTCGAAAAACCGGTATTACCTGAAGAGAAATCTCCGTTTACTATTAGGTTGTTTAATGGGTCACCAAATGCTTTAAGTTTAAAAGTCGAAGTTTGGTTGATAAATACTGAAGGATTCAAATTTTGATTATTAAAGTATCCTCCTGGTCCTGTCCAGTTAAAACCCAGATAGTTGCCACTGAGACTGCCATTAAGGCTAATATTTCCTGGCTCACAAATAGTAATGTCATTAGGGGTAGAAATGGTAAAACCACAGCCTTGACCTTGTAGATTAAAATCCATCCCTAAAATAAGAACTAAAACAAGTATAAATATATGTTTCACAAGATGTTGCTAAATTTGCTACAAAGGTATTATAAATAATTAAAAGACTGAATATTAATTCTATAAATGTAATTTTTATGACAAAACTCATTAATTAGTTTTTATAAAATGAGAAATCATAAATTAAAATTGTTTTACATTTGTAGGCAAATAATTTTTTAACGTTGAATAAGTCATCAATAATTTTTTTGATATTTCTTTTCCCATTTATAGGTAAGACTTCGGATCCTATAAAAAGCCTTAAAGCCTTGCGATTATCAGGTTTTATACATATAGATGGTATCATAGATGAGGAGGTATGGGCAAAGGCTGAAGTGGCAACCGACTTTACTCAAAAGGAACCCAACCCGGGACTTGCTTCAACTTTTAGGTCAGAGATACGCTTGTTGTATGACAATCACGCCATTTATATCGGTGCAAAATTGTGGGATCCTAATCCAAATAAAATTCTAAAAGAATATTCGTTGCGTGATGAAATAGGCAATGCTGATAATTTTACTGTATTTTTTGATCCTTTTAAAAGTGGACTTAATGGGTTTCAATTTGCGGTAACGGCATCTGGAGTGCAGTCAGATGCTATTGTTAATAATAATATGGAAGACAAAAACTGGAATGCTGTATGGGAAAGCGCCATCAGTCAAGATGACAAGGGATGGTATATCGAATTAAAAATACCCTATTCCGCACTTAGATTTCCATCTGATCCTGAGCAGGCATGGAATGTGCAGTTTAGTAGAGAAATCAGAAGAATAAGAGAAATTTCGTCTTGGTCTCCAATTAATCCGAATATTTCAGGATGGGTGCAACAATCCGGGCGGCTCACTCATATAAACGACATAGTTTCTCCCGTGCGTCTGTCTTTAACTCCCTATGTAAGTGGTTATCTCAATGTAAGTCATGATCCTCAGGCCAATCCAACAAATACTGACATTAGTACGGCATATTCTGCGGGATTAGACTTAAAATATGGATTGAATGATGCTTTTACATTAGATATGACATTGATACCTGATTTTGGTCAGGTTATATCTGACAATCAGGTGCTTAACCTTACACCCTTTGAAGTATTTTATGAGGAAAATAGGCAGTTTTTTACTGAAGGAACAGAGCTTTTTAACAAGGAAAATATTTTTTACTCAAGGAGAATAGGTGGCATTCCATTAAAATACAATGAGGTTTATGGCCAGCTTCAGACTGGCGAAACCATCCTTAAAAATCCAGGGAATACAAGATTGTATAATGCGACTAAGCTTTCTGGTCGTACTTCTACCGGGACAGGAATAGGCTTTTTTAATGCTATAGCAGCGGAAGAAAATGCTGTAATTGAAAAAGAAGATGGAACAACCCGTTTATTTAAAACGAATCCGTTGACTAACTATAATGCTATAGTCGTAGATCAAAACTTGAAAAATAATTCTTTTGTCGCTTTGATGAATACTAATGTAACGCGTGCAGGAACCGATTATGATGCCAATGTTACAGGTAGCTACTTTAGTTTGAGGACAAAGAATCAAGAATTTCAAGTAGCTGGGTTTGGGGTAGTTTCTCAGCAGTTTTATGAAAACAATACTAATCGTGGATTTTCCTACAATATTGATTTGGCAAAAGTAAGTGGAATCTGGACGTATGGTATTGGACAAAAGTTGTATTCAGACAAATACAATCCCAATGATATGGGCTTTTTGTTGTTTCCTAATAATCAAAACTTCTATATAAAAGGCGGGTACAGCCAGTTTCAGCCGCAAAATCCCAAGTTACAACATATAATATTATCCGGCGTACTCAATTATAAAAGATTGTATAAGCCGAATGTATATACGAACCTAGAGATAGAAATTAATGAATTTATATTATTTAAAAATAGGCTGGGTGCAGGATGGAATGTCAGTATTAATCCTAAAGAAACTCATGATTACTTTGAACCTCGACAATTTAATTTAAGTCAATATCTTTCTCTTCCTGCCAGTGTTTTGGCAGGGGGATTTATCTCTACAGACTATCGAAAAAAAATAGCTTTAGATATAAATATGGATTATGGATATTATCATCGTCCTAATCAAAAATCATATAGTTTAGGGTTTTCACCACGTCTTCGCTTTAATGACAGATTTTCTCTGATTACATCTACAGCCATTGATTATTATGGCTATGAGCCCGGATTTGCAGACCGTAATCAACTAGACACCCAATTAGATGCCTTGGCAATACGGACATCCTTTTTGGAAATAGAAATAGACTAACTGTTGAAAACGCGATTACAGGTAAGTACATTTTTAATGCTGTAATGGGCTTAAATATCAGAATTAGACATTATTGGGACAAAGTATTGTATCAGGATTTTGGCAAACTGGCTTCAGACGGATCTATACAGACCATTGTTTTTGATGGTTTAAACCAACAGGGTGACCCTATTTTCGACCGCAACTTTAATATTTTTAATATTGACCTGCAGTACAACTGGCGGTTTGCTCCAGGAAGTGATGTTATTGTCGTTTGGAAAAATCAGATATTTAATTCTGATAAAGCTTTTGATGCTAATTGGATATCCAATTTTAATAGCCTGTCGCGAGGATATCAAGAAAATAATATTTCTTTACGTGTTCTTTACTATCTGGACTACTTATATTTGAAGTCTAAAAATTAAATTAAAATATTTTTGTTAAAAACCATAAAGCATATATTGTATTATCCAAATAGTCTTTATTTTTGGCATGAAAATGGTTATTTAACTACTTAGAAAATAGTTTATTATAAAATATTATAATATGTCATAAAACCTTTATACTTTTACACTGCAAAAAAAATTACCTAATGTATGATGTTGTTTTAACATTTCTTACCTCTTTTGCGCTGACGTATATTGCTATTCCGTCTATTATACATATCGCATTAAAGAAAAATCTGGTAGATACGCCTAATGAGAGGAGCTCACACTCTTTGCGTACACCTTCTTTAGGTGGTATAGGTATATTTGCAGGAACATTGTTTGCAGTAGTTTTTTGGTTGCCTTTTCAGTTTTTTGATAATCTACAGTATATTTTAGCAGCATTTATTATTATATTTTTAATAGGAGCTAAAGATGACATTATTTCAATCTCGCCTAAAAAGAAATTTTTGGGTGAATTATTTGCTGCCGCCATTTTGGTATTAAAGGCTAATGTCAGACTGACGAGTTTATATGGTTTTTTTGGTGTTTATGTTATGCCGGAATACTTGAGTATTCTTTTATCTATCTTTACCATATTAGTGATTATCAATGGTTTCAATTTGATAGATGGCATTAATGGATTAAGTGCATCATTGGGGATATTAATAATGGGTGTATTTGGAGTTTGGTTTTATTTGATAGGTAGTATAGAGTTTTCAATACTGGCATTTGCACTTTTTGGTTCGTTGCTGGCGTTTCTAAAATTCAATATCACGCCTGCAAGGATATTTATGGGGGATACAGGATCCTTGTTTATAGGGATGATATGTTCTATACTTGCTATTCATTTTATTGAAATACAATCTCATTTGACTAATTCACCTTTTACTTTTAAATCAGCACCGTCAGTAGCTATTGGCATACTCATATTACCATTATTTGACACTTTGCGGGTGGTAATACTACGACTGATGGACGGGAAGCCTCCATTTAATCCGGATAGGAGACATATCCATCATTTACTTATTGATGCCGGACTAAGTCATATGCAAGCAACCTCCATGCTGATAGGTATTTGCATAGTATTTATCATTATGTCGTTTGGTCTCCAAAATGTAGGAAATCTTAACCTTTTGATTATCATTATTTCGTTAGCGACAGCATTATCCATTATTCTTTCTAAAGCAGCGCAAAGAAAAAGATCTCAAGTATAATAGATTTATAATGCAGATATTCTATGTATTCATTGGTGGTGGACTGGGTAGTGTACTCAGGTATTTGTTAAGCACTTTTAATGTAAATCGCAATGATTTTATTTGGCCTGTCGGAACATTCCTTGCCAATCTTTTGAGTTGTTTCTTTTTAGGTGTGCTGATGCAAAAAGCACTCAGCAATCAACTTCATCCATCTGTGGGATTATTACTTGCAACGGGTTTTTGCGGTGGATTTAGCACTTTTTCCACGTTTAGCTACGAATTATATCTGTATTTCCAAAAAGGCGAATTTATAGCAGGGATGTTGTATATTTGCCTAAGCATCATTTTGGGTATCATATTAATTTGGGCTGGGTTTAAGATAGCTCAATAAAGCATTTATACTCATTATACATTCAAATTAGTCCAATCCTTATAAAAAAATAATAAATCTCTGCGTTAGAAAGCCTCATTATAGCTAAAGCTATGATTGCGTTTTCTCCCTTGATATTTATACCCATTATATATTCAAATTAGTCCAATCTTTATAAAAAAATAGCAAATCTCTGCGTTAGAAATCCTCATTATAGCTAAGGCTATATTTGCGTTTTCTGCCTTGATATTTACTATTTTTTCTACTAAATCTTTGGGCCATTTAAAAATATAGTGGGTATTACTGTTTTTTCTACTAAATCTTTGAACCATTCAAGGTAATATTTCATTTAAAAATATAATGAGTATTAGATCACTAGTTATTTAAAATGACAAGTTCTGTGCGTCGATTTTTACTACGCCCTTCTTCTGTAGAGTTATCATCGCGAGGTTGAGTAGCGCCTCTGCCTTCGTATGTGATTCTTTCTGACTGGATACCGTTGCTTATAAGTGCATCATAAACGGATTTTGCTCTGTTTTGTGATAATTTAAGATTATCTTTTTCGTTTCCTATATTATCAGTATGGCCGACAATAAGTATTTTCATCAATGGATTAGAAGTCATCATTTGTACAATATTATTGATTTCATAATTGGATTTTTCTAACAAATTGGATGATCCAAAATCAAAAAAGATATTATTAAGTACCATTGTATATGGCTTAGTGTTATTTTGAATAATCGGGACTGGTGTCAATTCAATATCCAATATATATGGTTTATATTCAAATTTTCCGTCACTTAGATTAAATTGTTGAGAATAAAAGATATAATCCTTAGCCTCAACTTTGCAGGCATACTGACCACCACTAGGTAGAGCTGCAATAAAATAGCCATCATTGCCTGTTGATATTTTAAAAATGGTCTTTCCAGATTTCAGTTCTACGATTTCGACATTACTGCTTAATCCTGATTTAGTTTGAATGTCTGTTACTGTGCCTTTAACGTAAGTCGTCGATATAGGTCGTGCAGTCGGATATAATTCAAAAGAATATATATCGAGATGATGTAGCGATGTATTACTTTTGTAATCCCAATCACTGGCAAACCAGGCAGTTTTCCCATCTAGAGATACTGTCATATTACCTTCGTTACCTTCGGTATTGATAGGATAACCAAGATTAACCGGCTCGGTCCATATATCATTTTCTATATCGTATCTTGAATAGTAAATGTCAAATTGTCCCATCCCTGGACGACCATTGGATCTAAAATAGAGTGTTTGTCCATCTGGGTGTAAAAAAGGGCTTTCGTCATCTCCGACAGTATTGATAACCGATCCTAAATTAATAGGTGTTGTCCAGCTTCCTTTGTCATCTTTTTCTGTCATCCAGAGATCAGAACCACCTATTGAGCCTTTTCGTCTGCTGGAAAATATCATCTTACGACCATCTACCGAAAGGGTAGGATGAGAATCCCATGTGACAGAGTTGACTACTTTACCCATATTGACTGGTCTAGTCCACTTGCCATCTAATAACATTGAATAATATAAATCACAACTCCCATAAGATTCACGCCTATCACAAGCTGTAAATACAATGTACGTACCGTCACCAGAAATGGCAAAAGCACCTTCGTTTTGAGGTGTGTTTACCCCTTTCATAGGAATGGCATTGAACCATCCTAAACTATCATGCGATGCTATAAAGATATCTTCCTGACCGATAAAGTCACCTGGGTTTTTAATATTGCGTGTAAATATCAAATACTGACCATCAACCGAAATAATGGGTGAATACTCAGAATTACTTGTATTAACTATTTGCCCTACATTTATTGGATCAAACGGTACAGGATGTTTTAATGCATTATCTATAAATATAAGATTATTTCGTTGCGCCAGGGCTTTAGTTGTCTTTTGTGTATTTGAAGAGGTCTTGATGTATGTGTCTAAGTGTTCTGCTGCCTGAATGTACTTGTGCAATTGCACTTCTGTCTGTGCCAGAGAATAATACATTTCTGGATCGTAATCAGGATCTAAATCGATCGCTTTGATAAATGCATCCTCAGCCAGTTTATAAGATTTTACTACATAATATTGTGAAGCTAGTCGTAGGTATCCTTCTGTAAAATCAGGTCTTAATTTAATTAATTTTGTAAAGACATCTATACTTTTAGCCGTTTTCTGAACTTGAGCCAGGGATTTTGCTTCTTCAAATATTTTTTGTTCTTTGGCAGTTAGTGGCATCGTATTTTTTTGGCTATAGCCCAAATTGAAAATAGCCATGCTTATAACTACAATCAGTAGTCTGATTGTTTTTTGAGAAATATGAAAATGCTGTCTGGCCATGTTCATCGTTGTTATTTATTGAGTATCCATAACGAAATAATCCTTACATACAACATTAAAAAATTCTTAAAACTTTAGCTTTCGTTTAAAGATTCTATGATGCCTGATGAGGGTACAACGCTTATTATATCCGGCTCTATACCAAATTTATTGTGGTATTGCATGATTAAATCTTCTTTATCAGTGATATCTAATCTACCTTTAATGAGATTAATCGTGCATCCGCCAAAACCTCCTCCCATCATGCGCGCACCCATAATATTGGATTTGGATTTTGTGTATTCAACCAGCCAATCCAATTCGGGGCAACTTACTTCATATTTTAAAGATAGACCACTATGGGATTGATATAACAAATGGCCCAATGTATGATAATCACCGGAAGTTAGCACGTCTATGGCCTTTAAGACCCTATCATTCTCTTCTACTACAAAACTGGTACGGAGGTAGAGTATTTTATCCATTTTAGTTTTTAGTATTGGCAATTCTTCAATAAAGATATCACGCAAACTGGATATAGGTCTGTGATTTAGGTTTATCCAATCGACAGCAAGGTTACATTCGTGATGACGTTGGTTATAGTCTGTATCGATTAGGTTGTGTTTGACCTGAGTGTTGATGAGGTAGAAAGTATATTCACTTGTGTCTAATAAGATATATTCCGGATGATTCGTCCTACAATCCAGTAGGATTGCCTTATCACGACGTCCATTAAGGATGGTAAACTGATCCATAATACCTCCTTGTACACCATGACCTCTTTCGGCTGTTACTGCTTTTTGTATTTTGTCGTCAACGGATGTATTGAAAGCATTCATCTCATCTATCAATGTTATAAATCCACAAGTTAAAGCTGACGATGAGGAAATACCAGCACCTATAGGTAGATTACCACCATAAATGGCATTAAATCCAATTATATTCTTATCTGAGTACAGTTTTAATACCTGATGTATAAATTTATACCAGTCTGGTGCATTTTCAATATCGATATGTGGTAGTTCGATGTCGATTTGTTCTTGTGGATTGGCTGCTATGATATGGATCCTATGGCTATTGTTTGGCGCAGCGAGAAACCAAATACCCTGATGGATTGCAAAAGGTAATACATAGCCTTCATTATAGTCGGTATGTTCACCTATGATATTGACTCTGCCTGGAGCAAAGGTACTAAACTCTGGTGTACATCCAAAAACGGATAGAAATTGATTTTCAAGTTCTTGTATCATTCGGTAAAAGAGGTAATAGATTGAATTTCGACAAATCTTCGGTACGGACCATCCATCTCCATTAATTCAAAGTGAGTGCCGATTTGTACTATTTCACCATTTTCGAGCACTATGATTTTATTAGCTTTTTGAATAGTGGAAAGTCGGTGTGCTACAACGATGGAGGTACGATTCATCATTACCTTTTCTAAGGCTTCTTGTACAAGTTTTTCTGACTCAGAATCTAAGGCAGAAGTTGCTTCATCCAAAATTAAAATAGGGGGATTCCGCAATACAGCCCTTGCAATCGTCAGTCTTTGGCGTTGGCCACCTGACAGTTTCATACCTCTGTCTCCGATAGATGTATTATAGTTTTCCGGCATCACTGAGATAAAGTCATGTGCATTAGCAATTTTAGCTGCTTCGATGATTTCCTCGTCAGAAAAGCTGTCTTCACCAAAAGTAATATTATTTTTTATTGTATCATGAAACAGGATAGCCTCCTGAGATACGATTCCAAACATGCGTCTTAGATTTTTCAAATCAATATCTCTGATATCAACACCGTCTATTTGGATACTACCGCTGCTCACGTCATAAAAGCGTGGCAACAAATCTACAAAAGTTGATTTGCCTGCTCCTGAAGAACCTACAAGAGCTACAATATCGCCTTTCTTTAATTCGATATTTATATCCTTGAGTGCCGCTGTATTACTTTGATCATAAGCAAAACTAACATTTTCAAAAACGATAGATTCTTCGAAAGAAAGTTTACGAACAGCCTTTTCCTTTGATACAATGCGATTTTCCTCATTGAGTACTCTTTCTACTCTGTCTAAGGCGGCCATACCTTTTTGAATATTAAAATAGGCTGATGAAAAAGATTTAGCGGGCTCTATCACTTGATAAAAAGCAAATACAAATGCAAAAAAAATGTCGGGCTCCATCTCTTGCTTAAATACAAGCGTCGCTCCATACCAAAGTAAAATTGTAACTACTGCAATTCCTAAAAACTCGGACAGTGGTGATGCCAGATCTCTCCTATTGATTACATTAATTAATGTATCTCTGAAAAACCGATTTTCTATATCAAATTTATTTTTTTGGTAGTTTTCAGCATTAAACCCCTTGATGATGCGTAGTCCACCCAGCGATTCTTCGACATGTGCCGAAAGATTAGCTATAGACTCTTGAATATTGACTGATGACCTTTTAAGTTTGTTGACGGTTTGACCAATGATCAATCCAGCAAATATAACGAGGATAAATACAAACATAGTCAGAGACCAGCTTATATATACCATATACACAATACAGCCAATGATAATAATAGGAGACTTAAATATGGCTTCAATAACACTCAAAATAGACCATTCTATTTCCTGTACATCAATCGTGATAGAGGATAGAAGTGCTCCTTTGCGTTCATTACTATAAAAGCTGAGAGGTAAGTCCAGATATTTACCAAAAAGCTTTTTTCTTAAATCATAGATTATGCCATACCGCATCGGGGTCATGACATATAAAGCACCATATCTGAATAAATTTTTTAAAAAGAAAACAATAATCAAAATGATACAGACATACATGAGCGTAGTTTCCTTACCCAATTCGTTTATATAGGTTGATATATAATATTTTGTCCAGCTATTAATATTACTATCTTCTGGTCGTATAGGTACTGGATTTGTCCTGTCAAAAAGGATATTAAAAAATGGAACAAGCAGCGGAATACTAATAATAGTGAATACGGAATATAGAATATTACAGATAATACTTAATATAAAGTTTTTTTTGTAATACTTAATCTGGGACAATAATCGCCAAAATCCGTCCATTTTAATTATTATCAGTATTTATAAGGAAGATAAAAATTGATCTTCTTAGGTGTTATAAAGCGGCCATTTTTATTATTCTATTAACTTTTTATAGTCAAAAGTATTCATAAATCCGGTATCAAAATTACCTTGTCGGAAATTTTCATCCTTCATTAATGCTTGATGAAATGGAACCGTAGTATTAATACCTTCTATGATAAACTCATCCAAAGCTCGTTGCATTTTTTTAATACACTCCTCTCTGGTCTGTGCTTTACAGATTAGTTTTCCAATCATCGAATCATAATATGGTGGTACCGTATAGCCAGCATAAACATGAGTATCTACACGTACGCCATGACCTTTAGGGCTGTGAAATGAGGTTATTTTACCAGGATTAGGTCTAAAGTCATTAAACACGTCTTCGGCATTGATTCTACATTCCATAGCATGTAGCTTAGGATAGTAATTCTTGCCTGATATTTTATCGCCCCATGCTACTTTAATTTGTTCTTTGATGAGGTCATGGTCTATCACCTCTTCAGTTACCGGATGCTCTACTTGTATTCTAGTATTCATCTCCATAAAATAGAAGTTTCTATGCTTGTCCACTAAAAACTCTACGGTTCCGACTCCTTCATAATTGATAGATTTACCGGCTTTAATAGCAGCTTCACCCATTTTTTCACGCAATTCATCTGTCATAAACGGAGAAGGGCTTTCTTCTACTAGTTTTTGGTGTCGTCTTTGGATAGAACAATCTCTCTCAGACAGATGGCACACGTTCCCATGTTGATCGCCTACAATCTGAAATTCTATATGTCGGGGTTCTTCTACATATTTTTCAACATAGATGCCGTCATTAGCAAAGGAAGCCTTAGCTTCTTTTTTTGCACTCTCCCATGCATGCTCAAACTGACTATCTTCATTTACGATTCTCATACCCTTGCCACCGCCACCTGCGGTTGCCTTGAGTATGACAGGATATCCTATTTGATTAGCTATCTTAATACCTTGCTTAATATCTTTTAATAATCCGTCAGAACCAGGAACTACAGGTACTCCGGCCTTGATCATCGTGTCTTTTGCTGTAACTTTATCACCCATTTTACGGATCATGTCCGCTGTTGGTCCGATAAATTTTACACCAGATTGAGCACAGATTTCTGAAAATCCGGCATTCTCAGCTAGAAATCCATATCCGGGATGGATAGCATCCGCATTCGTTATTTCGACTGCGGCCATGATACGTGGGATATTGAGATAGGACTCTGACGATGGAGCAGGCCCAATACAAACTGCTTCATCAGCAAATTTTACGTGTAAACTTTCTGTATCGGCTTTTGAGTATATAGCTACCGTCTTTATACCCATCTCTTTGCAGGTACGGATGATACGCAAGGCTATTTCACCACGGTTAGCTATTAATATTTTATTAAACATAATAGTATTTTAATATTATTTGAACGATATGTGCCTAACAATTGCTATATTTTAGGCCTCTACCAAGAATAACACTTGGTCGTATTCTACAGGGGATGCATCCTCAACTAAAACCTTAACAACGGTGCCCGTCACTTCACTTTCTATTTCGTTAAAAAGTTTCATTGCTTCTATAATACAAACTACATCGCCTTGTTTGACTGTGTCACCTACTTTGATAAATGGTGGCTTGTCTGGTCCTGAAGATCTGTAAAAAGTACCTACAATCGGTGATTTAATCTCCATCAGATTGTTGCCTTTTGGTGCTTCTGGCTTTGGCGTATTTGACGCTGCTTGATTTTCTGCTGCCGATGTTTGAACTTGTGCAGGTGCATTTTGCTGCATTATTGGCATGGGTACAGATTGAGGTGCGGATACTACAGTTTGTACAGCAGACACCTTTTGATATTTATCAGTTTTTAAATGGATTTCGACATCTTTATTTTTAAACTTAAATTCACTTAGATTAGACTTGCCAACCAGTTTTATAAGTTCTTGTACTTCATGAAAATTCATATCTATTTTATTTTAATGGATGAATTAAGCTTTTACTCTTTCTAGATACGCACCGGTACGGGTATCTACTTTTATTTTGTCGCCCTGATTAATAAAAATCGGAACTTTAACTTCTGCACCAGTTTCTACGGTAGCTGGTTTTGTGACGTTAGTAGCCGTATCTCCTCTCACACCTGGCTCAGTATATGTCACTTCAAGGACTAAGTGTTGAGGCATCTCTGTAGTAAGCGGAAGTTCTTTTTCTGCATGAAATAAGATTTCTATCTCTATACCTTCTTTTAAAAACTCTGGACTATCCAGCATTGCTACTCCGAGGGTTACCTGATCATAATTTTCATTATCCATAAAGTGGTATCCGGACTCATCATTATATAGGTATTGAAATTTTCTTCTTTCTACTCTTACGACATCAATTTTATGACCCGCCGGGAAAGTATTTTCAATTACTTTACCTGTCGTAAGGCTTTTTAATTTTGTTCTGACAAATGCATTTCCTTTGCCAGGTTTTACGTGTTGAAATTCTATAACCGAAAATATGTCGTTACTCATGTCGATACATAATCCGTTTCTGATATCTGAAGTGTTTGCCATGAAATGATATTAATTTATTAATTCTAATTTTTATAATATTACAAAAGTAATGCCTTTTTATAAATAATGATGCTTTTTTTGTTTTAATACACCCATTTTATAAGAATACTGCCCCATGTAAAACCGCCACCAAAAGCAGTAAGTATGAGATAGTCGCCTTTTTTGATGTGAGACTCATACTCATAAAGACACAATGGTATCGTTGCAGCCGTCGTATTGCCATATTTATGGATATTAACCATCACTCTTTCTGGTGGTATGCCTAACATATCGCCTACAGAATTAATAATTCTTAAATTAGCCTGATGGGGTACTAACCAACTAACATCTTCAATGGTTAGGTTGTTTTTTGAGAGCACTTCCTGTGTTGTATTGACCATGCCATTAACAGCTGCTTTAAATACAGATTTACCCTCTTGATATACATAGTGCTCTCGACGAGCTACGGTTTCTTGAGAAGGTGGATTTAGTGAACCACCTGCTTTCATGTGTAAAAACGCTCTTCCTGCTCCATCAGATTTTAAAATAGCGTCAATGAGTCCCGCTTTTTCTTCTATAGGTTCTAACATGACAGCGCCTGCACCGTCACCAAAGATAATACAAGTCGCCCTATCCGTATAGTCAACAATAGAAGACATCATATCAGCACCTACTACAACTACCTTTTTGTACATGCCGGATTCAATAAATTTAGCACCGGTAGTCAAAGCATATAAAAATCCCGAACAAGCCGCATTGATATCATATCCAAAAGCATTTTTAGCACCTATTTTATCGAGAATCGTATTGGCAGTATCTGGAAAAATCATATCGCCAGTAACAGTAGCACATATCAAAAGCTCTATTTCTTCTGGTTGAGTCTTTGTTTTTTCCAGCAGAACTTTTATCGCTTCGACACCTAAATCTGAAGTGGCTTTGCCGGGCTCTCTTAAAATTCTCCGTTCTTTAATACCTGTTCGGGTCGTTATCCACTCATCATTTGTGTCAACCATCTTTTCCAAATCTGTATTGGAAAGTATATCTTTTGGCACATATCCTCCAACTCCAGTTATAGCTGCATACTTCTTTGACATGGCTCCGTTTTATTAAGATTTTTAAAACATTTCGAAAATGTGGCGCAAGATACGGCATTTTATATTCATCAAATAACAAAAATGGAATTTAATCATTTTTGTATAAATCAAATATTATTTTTTTTTAACAGATATTATACTGATTAGCAATAATATAAATATATATCAAATCATCAAATTTATATAAAACTGTAAGAACGAAATGAAGTTGGTATTAAAATTGATACTTTACAAATAGATGTAATACAATTTGTTATAATCTTTAAAATAATTTAATATATTCCATCTAAAACAGTAATAAATCGAATAAGATATTTAGTTATCCCAAAATCAGTTTAAAATGAAGACATTAAATGTTGCTTTATGCCTGATGCTATGTCTGAGCTTGTCGGGCATACTTTATGCAAGTGAAACAAAAATTCAATTTGCCAATTATGATTTAAAGGAAGCGCGGGTTAAAGCTGGCAGCGAAGGAAAATTAATATTTGTAGCTTTCTATGCGTCTTGGTGTACGCCTTGCAAGTGGATGGATCAAACGACTTTTATGAATGAAGACGTCGTTTCATTATTAAATGATAATTTTATTTCTATCAAGGCTGATATTGATATTCCTTCCGGATATGAATTAAAAAATTTATTTGATATCAAGTACTTGCCTACCATGATAGTTTTCAATTCTGAAGGCAGGATACTCGACAGAATTGAGCAGACGCTTTCGCCACATCAGATGAGTGCCTTACTTAAAAAGTATAACTCGTCTGAAAATAAACAGATTATTAAATACAATCTTAATTCAGCTCCTAATCAACCATTAAATAATATGGAATTTAAAAGTCTGGATAGTGTGAAAAAAAATGCAACCCAAAATCAACAATTTTATGAAAATCATAATAATGGTAAAATATTTAGAGTTCAGCTGGGTGTATTTGAAAGATATCAGAGTGCAGATGAAATGGTCAAATCACTCAAACAACTTTTTGTTGAGCCACTAACGATTACTAATGAGATGAAAGATGGTAAGTTGTTATATAAAGTTAGAATTGGCGAATTTAGCAGTTATGAGACTGCTGAGCAATTTAAAAAGACCATTTCGAATGAGTATAAAATGACAGGATTAATCATTTAACAGATGGGAATGGGTGAAACTTTACTTATAAAAAATATCCGTAGGCTCTACGGAATCGCTCAATCAGGCTTGCCTTTTAAAAAAGGTAAAGCAATGTCAGAAGTAGAAACCATAGAAAATGCCTTTTTACTGACGCAAGGAAAATCGATACAAGCATACGGATCGATGGCACTATGTCCGGAAAGGGCTGATACAGTAATTGACGCTGACGGCAAATGTGTCCTGCCCGCATGGTGTGATAGCCATACGCATATCGTTTTTGCTCAAGGTCGTGAAGGTGAATATGTAGATAAACTTAAAGGTATTAGCTATGAGGAAATAGCAGCTAAGGGCGGAGGCATCCTTAATTCGGCCAAAAAACTCCAAGAATTGCCCGAAGACATCCTTTATGAGCGTGCCTTAGGACGACTTAATGAAGTCATCAGTAATGGAACTGGAGCTATAGAGATAAAAAGTGGTTATGGCCTGACAATAGATAGCGAGCTCAAAATGCTGCGTGTTATCCAAAGGCTCAAAGAATCCTCAGAGGCAACCATCAAAGCTACGTTCCTAGGTGCTCATGCCATTCCACCTGAATATAAGGACAATCGCAAAGGATATATAGACTTGATTATTAATAAAATGCTGCCGCAAATTAGTGAAGAAAAGCTGGCGGACTACTGCGATGTATTTTGTGAAAAGGGATTTTTTACAGTAGAAGAGACGGATCAAATCCTCAAAGCCGGTGTTAAATATGGGCTTAAACCTAAAATTCATGCCAATCAACTCAATATTTCCGGTGGAGTACAGGTAGGTATCGCAAACCACGCTGTCTCGGTAGATCATCTGGAAGCGGTCGGCCAGGAAGAACTCGATGCTCTCAAACATACGGATACTATTCCTACCGTCTTGCCGTCTTGTTCCTTCTTTTTAAATATCCCGTACGCACCTGCGAGGAAGATGATAGATCAGGGTCTAGGTATTGCTATGGCTACTGATTTTAATCCAGGGTCTAGTCCATCAGGCAATATTCCTTTACTTATGGCTTTGGCATGTAATCCTATGCGTTTGCTACCTGCAGAAGTATTCAATGCGGTGACTATCAATGGTGCTCACGCTATGGAACTCGGCCACAGCCATGGCGCGATAGAGGCCGGAAGAGTGGCCAATCTCATCATTACAAAATCGATCCCATCATTAGATTATATGATTTATTCTTTTGGTAGTAGGCATATCGATCAGGTGATATTAAATGGAAAGATTGTCAGATAAAATATTCTTTTTAAAACCTTGGACAAAAAGGTCTGATATTAGACTTTAGGGAACTAAATCAGTAGTATTATTGTTGAAAGCCATTGAACATAACGAAGCTTCACAATTGGTAAATTTACAAAATTCTTGTCAAGTATAGTCTGTAACAAATACAAGTTTATTAGCGTCTTTGATGCAAACCTGACATTCTTTACAATATTATCTTAACAGAAGTCAGAATAGTTACAAAATTTTATAATCTTTGCACGATTTTTTAAAAAAACACAACACCAGAGGATGTTTTTACACATACATAAATCTAAGATTCATAGAGTAAAAGTTACGGAGGCCAACCTAAATTATGTTGGCTCTATAACTATTGATGAGGATCTTATGGATGCTGCCAATCTCTACGAAGGCGAAAAAGTCCAAATTGTAAATAATAATAATGGCGAGCGTATCGAGACCTATGTCATCAAAGGTGCACGTGGTTCGGGTATGATCTGCCTGAATGGTGCAGCTGCAAGAAAAGCAGAGGTAGGTGATATTGTTATTATCATCAGTTATGCTCTGATGACACCTGAGGAAGCAAAGACGTTTAAACCGACGGCTGTCTTTCCAGACGAAAATAACAGATTGAGCTAAAAATCAAGTTAAATTGTATCTTTGCCGGTAAAAAGCACCGGATATATGAATGTAAAGATAGCCAGTTATATCAAAGTAGTGCTATTTTTTGGCCTTGGCGTTGGAATGTTGTTGCTGGTCTATTATCATCAAAATGCTGCTTTCCAAGCTGAATGTGACTTAAAAGGCATATCCGATAAGGAATGTAGTCTCTTAGCCAAGTTATTGGATGATCTGAGCCGGGTTAAGTATAGCTGGATCTGGATTACTATCCTCGCCTTTATGATATCGAATGTCCTGCGTGCATACCGATGGAAGATGATGCTGGAAGCTATCGGATACAAACCTAAGATAGTCAATCTTATAGGTACTGTTATGGTTAATTACCTGGCTAATCTCGGTATTCCTCGTTCGGGTGAGGTCATTAGGGCAGCTATGTTGACTAAATATGAAAATATACCTATTGAAAAATCCTTTGGTACTGTGGTTACAGATCGTATTTTTGATGTCATCGCCATGGCATTTATTTTTATTATGACCTTTTTTCTCGGTGGAAGGGTTGTAGTCGATTATCTCAATCAAAATATCAATTTTGAAGAACGATTGCATAAGATTTTCAGCCATCCATTTATCATCCTATTTATGGCAGGATTTATTTTCTTCATATTTTGGGCTATCTACAAAAACAGATCAAAGCTTAGAAATACTGCCGTCGGTAATAAAATCATGATAAAGCTTCACGGATTTTATGATGGCATTATGAGTGTAAGACGTATTTCCAATATCCCTTTATTTATTTTTCATACCATAGCTATCTGGTTTTTATACTATTTGATGCAGTATCTGGCATTTTTTAGTTTTGCACCTACAGAAAACCTAGGTCCGGTTGCCGGTCTTGTGGTTTTTGCCTTTGGAAGCCTCGGGATTGTTGTGCCTACACCCGGTGGAATGGGGAGTTTTCACTTTTTGACAGCTGAGGCTCTGGCTATTTATGGGATTCAGGGGGCTGATGCATTTACCTATGCTAATATCGTATTTTTTTCTATTCAGATATTTGCCAATATCATTTTTGGGACGATATCACTTATCGTTTTGCCGATGTATAATAAAACTCAAGCATGATAAAAGATAAAATTTATAACGATTGGAATGATGGTTTGCTCGTAATCAACAGATGGAAGGCTGAAGGTAAAAAGATTGTGTTTACCAATGGTTGTTTTGATCTCATCCATTTAGGACATGTGGTGTATCTCGAAGAGGCCAAAAGTAAAGGTGATAAGCTCATCGTAGGTGTCAATAGTGACAGTAGCGTACAAAAACTCAAAGGTAGTCACCGGCCGATTAAAGATGAAATCAACCGTGTACATATACTCGCAGCATTGGAAAGTGTCGATATGGTACTCATTTTTGATGAAAATAGTCCACTGGAATTAATCCAAATGATACTCCCAGATGTTATAGTAAAAGGAGGTGACTGGAAACCTGACCAGATTGTAGGATCAGATATTGTATTAGCCAATGGCGGAGCGGTATTGTCCCTACAGTTTGTTGAAGGTTATTCGACGACCGCTTTAGAGCAAAAGATTATCCATTCGCATGTGCGAAACGATTAAAATATACATTACTAAGTTAGCTTTATGCAGATATCGCAATTAATAAGGTTTTTAAACGAAATAGCTCCGGAACAGTTTCAGGAAAGCTATGATAATGCAGGTTTGATTACCGGGCATCCGGATATGGAGGTTAAAGGTGTCTTAGTAGCCTTGGATTGTATTGAAGCTATTGTAGATGAAGCAATCCATTTAGGTTGCAATGTGATAGTGGCACACCATCCGATTGTATTCAGTGGTATGAAGCGATTTAATGGCAGCAATTATGTTGAGCGCACGATCATCAAAGCTATTAAAAATGACATTGCGATATACGCCATCCATACTAACCTTGATAATGTATTTGTCTCAGGAGTAAATACAAAAATAGCCGAGAAACTGACTTTGCAAAATATTGAAATTTTGGCTCCCAAGCCAGATTTAATATACGGTGATCATCAGGTAGGTGCAGGTATGTCGGGATATCTGCCATCAGCCATGAAGCCACAGGATTTTTTTGCGTTTGTCAAAGACAAAATGGAACTCACGACCTTTAAGCATACGGCTGTATGTAAAAATAGTATTAGTAAAGTTGCTGTCTGTGGTGGGTCCGGTGGATTTTTGCTCAATGCAAGTAAAAGAGCTAATGCTGATGTTTTTATCACCTCAGATTATAAATACCATGAATTTTTTGATGCTAATGATGAGATTATTATCATCGATATTGGACATTTTGAGAGTGAAAAATATACAATTGATTTACTTTATGACTTGATTATTAATAATTTTAGTACCTTTGCAACCCATTATACAAAGATAATCACTAATCCAATCAAATATTATTAAATAAATATGGCAGCTGTAAAAGAAAAAAGTATTGCAGAAAGATTAAAAGCCTTATACAATCTCCAGCAGATTGACTCTAAATTAGATAGTATAGTTGTACTCAAAGGCGAATTGCCAATGGAAGTCAGCGACCTTGAAGATGAGATATCAGGTATTCAGACGCGTGTAGAAAAAAATAAAAATGCTATCAGCGAAGTAGATACTGAAATATCACGACATAATACCAATATTAAAGAATCAGAAGCGCTTATTGCTAAATACGAGAAGCAGCTTGACAATGTTAAGAATAATCGTGAGTTTGATGCCCTTACTAAAGAGATTGGCCTCCAAAAGCTAGAAATTCAGCTTTCTCAAAAGAAAATAAAAGAAGCCACTGCATCAAAGGATACAAAAACTGAAGCGCTTAGTCAGCTTACAGCCAAACTCGATCAGAGAAAAAAAGATGTGGAAGCTAAAAAAGTTGAACTTCAAAAAATAATAGAAAAGACTGAAAAAGAAGAAGTTAAACTTGCAAAAGAATCAGAGAAGGCGCGTAAAGGTATAGAAGATAGATTGTTAGTATCCTATGATAAGATCCGTAAGGCTTACAGAAATGGATTATCGGTAGTGACCATTTCTAGAGGAGCTTGTGGTGGATGCTTTAACAGAATACCTCCACAGTTGCAGATAGAGATAGGCCAAATGAAAAAAATCATTGCTTGTGAGCATTGTGGTAGAGTATTGATAGACGAAAAAGCATTTGTAGAAGAAGGCGTAGAAGAATAATATATAGTATTGAAATCTATTCGTACAATTAAAAATAATAGACCCCGATGGTATCCATTAGGGGTTTTTTATTTTGATTTGATCAGGAAGGTTAAGTGGATAGTACTATTTATTTATTTTTTTGGATATCATGCTAATTTATCTGGTCAAGGAAAACTGGTAATGACTCAGGCGCTTGAAGAGGCTTATCGAGATATTTCCTCACTCAGGATTCAGGAAGGACGTAACAAATTACAACAATCTAATTTTGTAGGACAGCAAAATATGATGGGCTATTACATCGAAAACTACATAGATTTTTTTACACTATTTATCCAAGAAGATCAAACCCTTTATAAAAAACTACTCCCCAACAGGAATATCAGGCTACAAATAATAAAATCAGCGGATAGTAATACGCCCTATTATCTTTTTTGTCAGGCCGAGATCATCCTTCAATGGGCAACTATTAAGCTCAAGTTTAATGAAAAAATGAGTGCCGGACGTGATATCTACGAGGCATATAATCTGCTTACACAAAACCAAAAAAAATATCCAAACTTTATCCTCAATAACAAAAGCCTGAGTATCATCCATGCGCTAACTGAAAATATTCCTTCTTGGGTGCGCAAGTTATTAGATATACAAGGCTCTATCCAGATGGGAACACAAGAAATCAAGACACTAGCAAAGTATGTATCTGATCAAAACCATATGTATAAAAATGAGGTGATAGCCATCTATAGCTATATTTTATTTTTTTCTAATAATGAGCGAGAAACAGCCTATGCCTTGTACGATAATTACCATCTGGATCATCGTACCAATCCACTGATTGCTTTTCTGAAAGCAACGATGGCGCAAAAGACTGGTAGGAATGATTTGGCCATCAAAATTCTGGAGGAACGACCACAGACAGATGCTTATCTAAGATTTGACTATTTACAATTTTTATACGGAAAATTTAAGCTATACCGCTTGGATCAAGATGCGGATGTATATCTGCTTAAATTTGTTAACAACTTTAAGGGAAAACATTATCTAAAAGAAGCTTATCAAAAATTAGCCTGGTATAGCCTTATTATTAGCAATGACAAAAATAACTATAATATCTATATGAACCAATGTCTGAAAATCGGAAATACGCTGATAGATGAGGATAAGCAAGCTTATAATGAGGCTAAAAGTAAAGAAACCCCTGATCCGGTACTTCTCAAATCGCGGTTACTCTTTGATGGTGGCTATTTTAAAAGAGCAGATGAGCTTCTAACCTCCAAAGTAAAGTTATATACAAATCATCCCGATGAGGGTGAATATTACTATAGATTAGCGCGTATTAAAGATGCATTACATGACGATGTAGATGCCATCAGATACTATAATCTTGCTATTAACAAGAGCAAGTCGGATAAGTATTATGGATGTAGTGCTGCATTAAACTCCGGTTTTATATATGAAAAAAATAAACAATATAAAGAAGCTAATACTTCTTTTAATAAATGTCTTATGCTCAATCCTGAAGGTTATGGCAACAGCCTCCATCAGAAAGCAAAGTTAGGTTTAGAACGTGTGAAGGGACGATTTTGAACAAAGTTTAATCGCAATATTATTGGTGTATTTCAAAAATGTATGCCTACCTTAATCCAATCTTACTCCTTGAAATTTTTTATCAAATAAATATTTATATCTATAAAAGGTATCTAGATTTGCTTGAGGAAGCGTCGTATGTTGATTTATCATTTGTTCATTTTCGGATATACATTGTCTTGCTGATTTAACATTATCGGTTGCTATTCCTAACCTTATACCTAAGATATTATTCACAAAAACTCTTTGCTGAACATTTTTAGTCCTCCAAAAATTTGTACTTTTAGTTAAATAATCTTGACAGGTGACATAGTCTATTTGTAAGTATCTTACCTGAGCGATATCAAAATAAGTAACATGAAGTCCTGGTTCAAATTTTAATACCTTATATAATCGGATTGCGTTATTAAAATACATGGAGCTTTGGTAGTTGGCGCTATCTTTACCGTGTAAAAGACCTAAGTATTTATTGATATTTGCCTGATGTATGGAATCCAGATTTACAGCCATTGACAAATTAGCAAATAGAATAGCACTATCTAATTGCTTGCCCATCTCATCATACAATGTTGAGATATTCAGGAAGCAAAATGATGCATCAGCAGTATATCCATTTTCTAAGTAACAATCACTAGCTATTCTAAATACCTTTACCGAAAGAGCATTATCACTATTATATAAATTTCCTGCAAGATTTCTTAAAGAATCACATTGATTATTTTCTGGCTTTACGATTGGCAGATTATAGTTATATATCAAATTTTGTAAGGGCGACAAAATTAAAATAACAAGTAAGTACCTCATTTTATGAAAATGCAGATTATTAAAACAAACATAGATCAAAGCCGTTTATGATCTCATCTCTTCTTCCATTGTAGCAAATTCTCTTTCTATCTCTGGATTGTGTTTATAGGTAAGATTTGAAACCAAAATGTGAGTGATAAACGATAGTGAGAATCCTGGAATAAGCTCGTACCAAGCTTTAAAAGGATGGTCAAAATATATCCAAATAAGGACGGTCATACCACCAGCAATCATACCTGCCAGCGCACCTTGGGCTGTCGATTTGCGGTATAATAAGGAAAGTAAAACCAATGGTCCAAAAGCAGCACCAAACCCGGCCCAAGCATTACCGACGAGATTGAGGATGCTGTCTCTAGGTGTTAGTGAGAGCATCATAGCAATGGCTGCTACGATTAATACAGATAAGCGGCTCATCAACAGTAGCGTTTTTGCGGATGCTTTAGGACTAATAAAGGATTTGTAAATGTCTTCTACTAATGAACTGGAGGTAACGAGTAGCTGAGAAGAGATAGTACTCATAACTGCTGCCAATATAGCTGATAGTAAAAATCCCCCGATCAATGGATGGAAAAGATGTCTGGAAAGATAAATAAATATGGTTTCTGCTTCCCTATTAGACTGGTCATAGATATGCATCGTTTCGTGATCAAATTTAAGAAGATATGCTATTCCTGCCAGCCCTACGATGAGCGCACCTCCTATAGTTAATACCATCCATGTAATACCGATTTTTTTAGCTTTTACTAAGTCTTTAGGTTTGTCGATAGCCATAAATCGGACGAGGATATGAGGCTGACCAAAATAACCCAAACCCCAAGCCATCAAGGATAAAATTCCGACTGTAGTAGTTCCTTTAAACATATCTAAATAACTTGTACCTTTAGACTCTACCAGCGATAATGTTGCCTCTATCCCACCAACCTGATAAATAACTACTGTCGGAACTACTAATAAGGCTATCACCATAATCGTTCCCTGTACAAAATCTGTAAGGCTGACTGCCAGAAAACCACCTAAAAAGGTATAAATTACAACTACGAGACCTGTTGTCCAGACACCAGTAAGATAGTCCATACCAAAAGCTGATTCAAACAATTTACCACCAGAGACTAAGCCGGCAGAAGTATATAAGGTAAAAAATACTAAGATTATAATTGAAGCGGTAATCTTAAGGATGTGTTTATTGTCCTTGTATCTGTTTTCAAAAAAGACAGGTAGCGTTATTGAATTTTGTGCTAATTCGGTATAAACCCTTAGCCTTGGGGCTACCAGCACATAATTAAAATAAGCGCCTATTGTAAGCCCGATAGCTATCCAAGCCGAGGATAATCCTGTAAAATACATAGCACCGGGAACACCCATTAAAAGCCATCCGCTCATGTCGGCAGCACCAGCGGATAATGCCGTTACTACAGGGCCTAACTTACGCCCGCTGATTAAAAATTCTTCTGAGTTAGATGTGGATTTTTTAAAGGAATAAACACCAATAGCTACCATCAGTAGCATATAAAATCCTATAGAAATGAGTTCATAAACATGCATACACCATTCGATTAATGCGTAAAGCTATAATTTAACCAGAAATTACACAATATCTTGCCATTATTTTATCATCAATGCTATTGTCAAAATATTAATTTGGTGTTTTGTTAAAAATCTGTCAATGTAGCAACATATAGTAAAACCCACTCGTTTGATAGGTTATAATACTAAATAATATGTTCAAACACCTTCAGACCGTTTTCTTTTTACTGTTGGCAGTCTTTGTTTACGGTCAACAATCTAATGTTCCTAAACCGGATAACTATAAGGATGTTGAGGTGACATTTGACGGAAAAAAATACAATGCTATTGTGACGCCTGATGGTGATACACTGATGTTGATGAATTTGCACGAGGTCAATATCTTTTCTTCACGTTCGTTTAATAATGATGAAGAGTATAAAAAATATCTACGTATGCGAGCTTATGCAGCTAAAGTATATCCATATGCAAAAGAGGCTATTAGGATCTTTAGAGAATTAGAATATGCTTCTAAATATATGTCTAAAAAAGATAAAAAGAATAAAATAGCTGAGTTAGAAAAAGAACTAACTAAGGAGTTTGAAGAACCTTTGACTAATCTTTCCAAATTACAAGGTAAGATCATGGTAAAAATGATCGAAAAGGAAACAGGCCAACCTATTTATAATTTAATCAAAGACCTCAAAGGAACATTTAAAGCATTTTACTGGAATACATTCTCCAAATTATACAGTTATGACCTTAAGGAAGGATATATACCCGGTCAATATCCATTATTAGATGCAGTGTTGCAGGACTTTGATTTGTCATATCAGATAGAAAATGAAACTAATTTCAAATATGTCAAAATCAACCGTGCCACAAAATAAAATTACTGTAAGTTGGTCAAGTCCATCCAATATCGCCCTTGTAAAATACTGGGGAAAACACGGTCGTCAACTTCCATGTAATGCTTCTGTAAGTTTTACACTCGATAATGCTAAATCTATTACTAGGGTGACAATGTGTGATTTGCCAAAAAATAGTGAATCAAGGATTGAATTTCTATTTGAGGGGAAGCCAAATTCTGGATTTGCTGAGCGTATTTCTAATTTTATAAAATCGATCACTAACGATTATTTTCCTTTTTTAGATAATATGCACCTCAAAATAGTGAGTGAAAATACTTTTCCGCATAGCAGTGGTATTGCATCCTCAGCGTCAGCTATGTCAGCGCTTGCTTTATGTCTGTGTGATTTAGAATTACAAATTAATGGTAATTCAGAGTATGATGATCATTTTTATCAAAAGGCTTCGCTGATTGCACGGCTGGGTAGCGGTAGTGCGGCGCGGTCGGTTTATCCCTATGTTTCAGTCTGGGGCCAACATGATGCTGCTGAAGGAAGTTCGGATCAATTTGGCATTTCAATAGCGGAGCAAGTGCATCCTGTTTTTAAAAATTTTCACGACGATATACTTATCATCAGCGATGTTAAAAAGAGTGTATCTTCGACGACTGGTCATCAACTTATGGATAATAATCCCTATGCACAAGTCAGATATGATCAAGCTAAAAATAATCTTTCGAAGTTGCTGGAAGCATTAAAAATGGGTGATATTCCCACCTTTGGCAAAATTGCGGAAGACGAAGCACTGACCTTACATGCACTTATGATGTGCTCTGATCCGTCTTTTATTCTGATGGCTCCGGCTACATTAGAAGTGATTAATCAAATTAGATCCTATCGACAAAGGACTGGTGTTCCGGTTTATTTTACATTGGATGCAGGGCCAAATGTACATGTACTATATCCACATAGCCATGCCTCTGAGGTTAATTCATTTATTACTAATGAATTAGTACGATATTGTCAAAATGGGCAAATTATTTACGATCACACGGGTAAAGGACCGGAAAAATTATTATAATTCTATAGTTTTGACACCTCTTTCATTTGAACGATAGTCAGATCCGTTCAATCTTATAGGTCGCTGCACAGTCTGTAACAGAGTTATATCTTCGATTTAGTCGAAGGGGCTTGCCTAATCTCTTAAAATTAAAGTATAAGATTTGTTCTCCTATAAAATCATGATTTGTTAAATCTATATCTTCTACTAAAAATCTAATTTGATCGTACTGACTAATATAAAAGGTTATACTTTTAGATTCTGTACCACGAGAATAGTAATAAGTGTCATCAATGAGATCACTCCAAATAAGGGTAGTGGCCAGATATACTTTTACTGACACATCAGGCGCACTATTATTAGGTAAATCTGTATCCCAAAGGGTATTTTTTGGCGTTCGCTCGCTGACCTTTATATAATCAATATCCAGAGTAGCTTTATAAACTGGTGGTTTTCGGATAGTAACTGATTTCAGACCTATGATTTGTTCATATTCATTGGAATATTTTCCTTTGCATGAGACCTCCAAGGCGATGTTTAAGATCGGATTAGGGGTATTTATGCTCATAGCTGCATATGGGATAAATATATATTTCCGTTCAGTATCTGAATGGAAAAAATTCATACCAGATTGAAGTACTTGGGGAGTTAAAAACCCGTCGTGATCACTTATTTCTCCATATCCAGGGTTAGATTTGATTTTGTTTTCACTATGAGTCAATACTGCTTTAACGATGATTTGGCTTGTTTTGACTATTGAATCATTTTTTTGTTTCAATTTTAACTCTTTGAGACTCAGTTCATAGGAAATATACATTCCAATGACACCCATATATACTGAGTCTGTTTCTACTTTGACATTACTGATAAAATTGAGTTTTTCCTTTGCTGGCTGCTGCAGCATCAGGAAATTACTCAAAAATAACCATAGGTATAACATTATTATATCAGATTTGTATTTTCAATCAAAAATATAAAGCTGACAAATATCTTTATATTCGTTCCCATAGACTGGCCGAGATATTTAAAAACTCTTTTTCGGATATAAGACCTACTAATTCATCTCCCTGAACAACCGGCAGACAACCTATTTTATTTTCAGTCATAATCTTCATGGCATCCATGATATTGGTCTCTTGTGTGACAGTAATTGGGTTAGTGATCATGATATCAGATACCAAAGTTGCTTTCTTACTATTGTTGTTTTTGCATCGCATATAGTGTCTTAAAAGCAAACGTGCTGTAATAAGTCCAACCAATTTTCCTTTAGAATCTTCTACCGGTGTGTATCGTATTGTGTGCCAATCCATCAATTCGGCTACTAAGTCCACAATATCATCTTTTTGGACGGTAGTGAGGTCAGTCAGCATAAAATCAGAAACTTTTAAGTGTGATGGTCGGTACATTTTAAGATCATTAAAATTAGGGAGTTCCCATTCATGTACGGGTTTATTGGTTTGCTGATTCTGGATCATGGTTGCTGTGAGTACACTCAAAGCCTCGTCAGTATTTACCTTTTCTGACAGTTTTGTATATGACCGAAGCAACCATCTTGCGCCGGTCATATTTTTTTCTGCTCTTGAGCGGATGATACTTAAATATTTGTCAATATCTTCAGGGTTGATATTTTTGGATTCTAGACCTTTTCGGGCGATTGGTAGGAGTTCGAATATTAAATCCTCAGCTGAAATTTTTCGATCATAGAACCAAGTAAATTTACTGTCGATACCAAATTTGGCTGCTTTGCCAAAGTTATCACGGGCATCAGCAAATGACATTTTTTCGCGGATGTCATCTACTTCCATGCTCATACCTATCATACAACCCAACCAGAAGCAGGCATTAGCTACCTCGTCTATTACCGTAGGACCGGAAGGAAGGATACGGTTTTCTATTCTAAGGTGTGGCTTGCCATTATCACTTATACCATAGCATGGTCTATTCCAGCGATATACTGTACTATTATGTACCTGTAGGGCTCTTAGTTTAGGGATTTGGTTGTTTTTGAGCATTGCGAGGCTGTCTTCTTCCACATCACTACTCAGTAGGACTCTAAATCGGGCGATATCTTCCTTGTAAATCTCCAATATAGAGTCATTAAGCCAGTCGCGGCCAAAAATAACCCGTGGACTTCTTTCACGCATGTGATCATGACTAGTACGTGTATCGAGGGACTGCTGAAATAAAGCTATCCGCGTCTCATGCCACAGTCTTTTACCAAATACTACAGAGCTATTAGCAGCTATAGCCATCATCGGACCTGTGAGTGCCTGAGCTATATTATACATTTTGACAAAATCTTTAGGTGATACTTGTAAGTGTACTTGGAAGCTGGTGTTAGATGCCTCGAGCAAAGGCGAACTATGCTTGACTAAAAGTTCGTCTATACCCATGATCCGCAATTCGTAAGACTCTCCGATACGTTGCTTATTAAGCGCCTCCATAAGCGCAAAATACCTCTTTTTTGGTGTGAGGTTTTCCATGTCAAGGTGGTATTTTCTCAGCGTGGGCAGGATACCGGTGAGGACAATGGAAGTATCCATCCCATCCAATACTTCCTGGATTTTATTGAGTTTTTCTGAATTTTCATGCTCTAAGGCACTAAAACAATCTTTCTCAAATTTGCGTGGATCGAGATTGGTTTCTAAATTAAATTTAGCAAGCTCGGTTTCTACCCATGGATAATGTTCCATTTTTGACAAAGCTTCCATAGCGACCAAGGCAGGTTTAAAATTGCTCTTGTCCACCATGACCATCTCTTGCTCGGCGCCTATCCTATGTATATCGCTTTCAAATAAATCATTTTTTAGCATATATTCTAAAGCCTCTACATCATTCAATAAAGACCTTACAAATTTTTGCATTTGCTTTTGATCATCAACTAATGAAACCTTCTGTTCTCCCATGATATTACAATTAATTCAAATTAACTATACAAATATCGTGCAAGATATTGTACAAGTTTGGAATTAAGGAAATAATTGGTAAATATATTTTTTTTGATAGTGACTTCGTTTCTAAAATCGGTGGTTCTAATTGTAAAAACCTATATTTCAAGATCGCGCATACATTTAAAATGTCCTTTTGGGCAATGGTCAAAGCCCAACTTTGAACATGGACGGCAAGATAAGCCTAATACTTCCTTATTGATATGTTTTGCTTTATTTTTATGTCCATAGTAAGGATACATGCCAAATTGTGGTACTGTATTACCCCAAATGACGATCATCTCTTTTTGTAGTGCAGCAGCTATGTGCATCATTCCGGTATCACCAGTAAAGACAAGCTGGCTGTATTTAATGAGAGCTGCACTGACGCCCAGACTTATATTTCCACATGTATTGACGACCTTATCCGGATATAGAGAAGTAAGGATTTCTGATAATTCTTTGACATCGTTTCCTCCTACGAGATAGGTTATTCCCGTGTATTTAGTTATGATTTCCTGACATTTTTCTTGAGGAATGCGCTTGGTATAGTAAGTTGCTCCTAATACTAAAATCTGATAAGATTGGTCTTGTATCATCTGCAAGGCTTTGTCTTCATCTTCTTTTGAAATGGTATAGTCAAGGCCGTATCCATCATTAGTGACACCTATTTGCTGTAAAGCGTCAAAATAGCGATCTACTAGATGTTTGTTTTTAGGTAATAAATCCTTTTTAAAGTGTACAAAAAGCCATTTTTTAAAATTGAGCTTATCATACCGAATTGTTTTAATACCCAAACTTAGGCTAATGCGAAATGAACGTAGATTTTTGTGTAGATCTACTATGAGGTCATAATTTTCCTTTTTTAGCTCGGATATGGTCTCACTTAATGAATCATTTAAGGTAAAGCATCTGTCAATATATGGGTTGGTCCTAATGACATTGGCGAAAGCAGGCTTAACTAAAAAGTGAATTTCCGCACCTGTCTGTTGCTTTAGACAACGTATCACTGGTGTTGTAAGCACGATATCTCCTATTGAAGAAAATCGGATGATAAGGATTTTACTTAGCTTCATGGATATTTTCAAAATCGGATTATCATGAATTAAATATATTTTCGGTTTAATCGATGATTTTTATGTATCACTATATACTCAATCGATTATTTATCCTACTATTTGTAATTTAGCAAATTGTAACATGATGCGCTTTTCGGGTGTATCGGTGACACCATCAAATCTGATCGTCGCGACAAGTCGCTCATCTACATTGATAACGGTTCCTTGCCCAAATTTAAGATGGAGCACTTCCATTCCGGCCTTAATCGTTTTTGGATCAGCTGCGACAAACTGACTTGGGTCTATATTGAGTTTAGGTGTTGACGTACCTAGTTTTTTAAAGTTGCCCAAGATTTTAGGCTCTGCAAATGTAGGTTTTTTAGTGATCGAAATTATAGAGTCGATATTATGGTCGGATATCTCTTCTATAAATCTGCTTGGATCATTATACCTGACCTGTCCATACTGATATCGGCTACTGGCATAGCTAAGGCATAAAAATTCTTCTGCGCGTGTGATAGCGACGTAAAACAAACGTCTTTCTTCATCAATTTCGCTATTATCCATCATAGCGAGATAACTTGGGAAGATATTTTCTTCCAGACCTACGACAAAGACAGATCGAAACTCAAGACCTTTAGCTGCGTGGATGGACATCAGTGAAACGTGATCGGGATTTTGGTCCTTTTCATCAGTATCAGTCATTAAGGAAATGGTGTGGATGTAGGCAGCAAGCCCTCTGTCTGTATTGATATTTTCATCCTCTGATAATTCATCATCCTGTACAAATTCCTGAATACCATCCAATAGGGAAACGACATTTTCTATCCTTTCTTTGCCTTCAATAGTTTGATCTTCCTTTAGCAGTTTCTCAATGCCGCTATTTCTGTAGATATATGAGGCTATTTCGTAAGCATTGACTTTAGTGGCTTTTGCTTTAAATACTTTAATCAGCTCTACAAAATCGACGAGACTCTTTTTGGCTCTGGAATTCAGTTCTAATTTGGTTAGCACTTCCCACATGCTCATATTGTTATCATCAGCGATTTTTGACAATTGCTGGATAGTCGTCTCGCCTATAGCTCTACGTGGATAGTTGATAATACGTTTTAAGGCTTCATCATCTTTATCATTGATTGTCAGCCGCATATATGCCATAAGATCTTTGATTTCCTTACGGGAATAGAATGAAAATCCACCATAAATTTTATATGGGATATTGAATCGCCTTAGTTGCTCCTCAAAAACACGGGACTGGCCATTGGTACGGTAAAGGATGACAAAATCTTTATTAGAAAGGTTATACCTATTTTTTTGTTCGATTATCATATCAGCGACGCGTTTACCTTCTTCGGTTTCGGTCATTGACTTATTGATTTTTATCTTGCTTCCTTCTGTTTTGTGCGTCCAGATTTTCTTTTGTATTTGTCTTTTATTGTGATTGATAACTTCATTGGCAGCTTCTACTATATATTGAGTAGAGCGATAATTCTGTTCTAATTTGAAAGTCTGTAAGTCAGGAAAATCACTTTCAAACTGCAATATATTTTCTATGGTAGCGCCGCGGAAGGAATAAATACTCTGTGCATCATCGCCCACTACGCATATATTATTAGCGCTGCCGTGATACATGACTAAAAGCTTGATAATCTCGTACTGAAGTGAATTTGTATCCTGAAATTCATCTACAAGCAGATACCTAAATTGTCTCTGGTACTTTTGACGGACATTATCGGGGTTTTGGTATAATAGCCTAAACATTTGTAGTAGCAAATCATCAAAATCCATGGCACCTGCACGTTGACATTTAGCTACGTATTTTTCGTATATTAAGTGGGTCATAGGCCTACGGTTCATGCGATCATAGGCCATTAATTCTTCATTGGCAGCATAGGCTTTAGGTGTTATCAGATTGCTTTTTGCACTGGAAATACGAGATTTGATGACATTCGGTACATAAACCTTTTTATCTAGATTGAGCTGTGTCAGTATTTCTGAGATAACGCTTTTAGTGTCATCTGTGTCGTAAATGGTAAAATCGTTTGGAAATCCAATTTTGTGTGCTTCCACTCGCAATATACGCGCAAAAATCGAGTGAAAAGTACCGGCCCAGACACGCTGAGCTTTTGTTCCGACCAGTACTTCAATCCTGTCTTTCATCTCTCTGGCGGCCTTATTTGTAAAGGTTAGAGCCATGATTTGTCCTGGTTCGATGCCCGAGTGAATCATATGAGCGATGCGATAGGTAAGCACCCTGGTTTTTCCGGATCCTGGACCAGCTATAACCATTGAAGGCCCTTCAATACATGAAGCCGCCTGTTTTTGAATCGGATTGAGTTCGTCTAAGTATTTTGGTGACAATTCTTGCATAGGAGTACAAAGATGCGTAGTTTAAAGCACAATATGAAAATAATTAACGAATTAATTTTATATTGTGCTATTTTGGATGAATCTCGGGGTTAAAATTTGTTGATATTATACCCATTATATTTTTAAATGGTCCAAAGATTTAGTAGAAAAAATAGTAAATATCAAGGCAGAAAACGCAAATATAGCCTTAGCTATAATGAGGCTTTCTAACGCAGAGATTTGCTATTTTTTTATAAGGATTGGACTAATTTGAATGTATAATGGGTATTATTTAGTTCCATAGCATTGACGATAAATAAAAAAAAGCCTTGAATATGAAACATACTCAAGACTTTTTTATTTGAAATGAATCTAAATTTTTTTAATTATTTAGCAGCACCAGCTTTTTCAGCTGCAGCAGCTTCAACCTTTGCTCTGTGTTTTTTAGCTCTTTTAGCTTTATGAGGTTTAGGTTGCTCAGCATTTGGTGTAGCTGTAGCAGTAGCAGCGGCTTTTTCAGCTTTAGCTTCGTGTTTTTCTGGAGTTGCAGTGTGTTCTGCTTTTGCTGGAGCAGCAGGCTTTTGCACTTCCATTTTCTTAACTTCTTTAGCTTGTTTTTCTGCAGCAGCTTTAGTTTCAGTTGCTGGTTTTGCCTGAGGTGCGTCGCTCTTCGCAGCAGGATGGTTTTGGGCAGTTAATGAATTACTAAATGTAAATGATAATGCACCAGCCAAAAACAAATAAAATACCTTTTTCATTAAAATAAAATTTTGTTGTTAAATAATATTGATAACGCTAATTTGACTATGATTTATTTATAAGGTTAAATCTAAATTTGTGTTTTAATCTTATATTAACACAACAACTAATATACTGTTATTAAAACTCGGTATAGATCTTGACATTTTTATGCTGTTGTGTATGGTTGTTATTTTATTAAATGACTATATATCAATATGTTATAAAAATATTATGAATTAAATATGCTTGAATTACTATTAGGACTATTTTTTAATGTTGCTTTATTTAAATAAATCTGAAATAGGTGTTCCAATACAACCATTAGGCATTTGTATATGTAAAAGAGCTGCCAGCGTTGGTGCGATATCCGTCATAGAAGCTGGGGCGTGCGTATTGCCTTTTTTAATACCCCAGCCCATAAATACGAGCGGAATATGACTATCGTAAGGATTCCAAGCACCATGTGTTGTACCTGTATTGTCTTTATATGCGCCATACCACTGTGGTTCTAAGATTACCTGAATATCGCCACTTCTTTTATAATTATAACCGTTGATAGCCATGGTTTTAATGGGTTCCGGTATGCTGGATTGACTTAACGCTTCCATATCGGCTACAAAGGAAAATCCTTCTTGTTTTTTGAGAAATCGAATTATTACGCTCTTTATTTTTTGATCATCCAATTGCAATGAATCAATCTTCTTGTAATCCAAAAAGACCTGATTGTTTGTCATGGCATATACAAGTTTTTCGTGTCCAAAGGTAGATTTTAAAATACCTTCGAGTTCTTGACCGAGTTCCTTTTTGTATAAAAAGCCTGCATTGCCTTTTTCGTCTTTGATAAACTGTGGGTTGTGGGCAGCGCCATGATCGGATGATAAAAATACGGTATAATTACCTTTGCCAATATTTTTATCTAGGTAGGTTAAAAACTCGCCTAGATCCTTGTCAAGACGTAGATAAGTATCTTCGATTTTAGCTGAGTTGATAGCAAACTGATGTCCGATATAATCTGTAGAGGATAGGCTTATTGCTAAAAAATCCGGAACATTAGCAATGTTTTTACCCATATTTTCAAAGGCAATGACTGTTTGAGCCAGTTTTAAACTTGCTGTATTTCCAAAAGGTGTAGATTTGATTATGTCTCTTCCTTTTTTTAAAGCGGCATTGCTAAGATTAATTGGGAATAAAATACTTTCTCCTTTAACATAAGCACCTTCATATGGGTTATTGTCTTTGATATGATTAAAATATGTATTGAGAGGATATAAAGTATTCCATCCTTCATCTATGTATTTTTTAGTAAAATCAGCTTTATTAAAATCCTGGACATACTTTGGCAAATTATCCATATAAAAAGTACTGCTTACCCAGTTGCCATCTACCATCCAATATGCAGCATCCGCAAAGTGCCCAGTCGGCATGATTGCTCCTCGGTCTTTAAGTGAGATTCCGATTACTTTGGATTTAAAATCTGTCGCCATCTTTAACTCATCAGTGATCGTAGTTGTCAGTAAGTTCCGCGGAGACATTTTACCATCATATTTATCAGGATCTAAACCTACCCCTTTAACGCTGTCATCCTGGGCGCAATACATATCCTTTTGTGTAGCACGGATATAAAAATTATTTCCGGCAATACCATGGATAGCCGGCACACTACCCGTATATATGGATGAGTGCCCTACAGCCGTATAGGTAGGGACATAAGGTATCATCGTATTCTCAACAGAAAATCCTTCACTCAGTAAGCGTCTGAATCCATCATTGCCATATCTGTGATAGTACTTGTAGAGATAGTCCCATCGCATTTGATCTACAACAATACCCACTACTAATTTTGGTCGGGTATTATTATTTTTTATTTGAGCACTAGCATTTAAAGTAGTTAAAATAAGAACTAACCATAAAAAACGGTGTAAAATAAACTTCATAAAATCTTTATATTTTAATATTGGTCAAAACTATTGTTTATTTTGGACATAACCAAAAGTTTGTACCAAAATGAGTGCAAAATACTATGATTAATAGCATTGAGAAAAAGGAATATTTAATATCACTCCAAAAATTAACCAGATTAATGTATTGTAAATCGTACATACTTGATGGTCTTTCCAGCTTCAAGGTGTTCTCGCTCGTAGTGAGTTTTAAATGCTAACTCTTTGTATGCTAATGACGATGCATAAATATTGTCATTTTGATATAAAATATGTGCGCCGTCATAATTTTCCAGTGTCTCTATCGTAAAATCATAAAGCACCGGGCTATCGGTTTTAAGATGCAAAATACCATTTTGTTTAATTATTTTTTTGTATAAATCTAAAAATCTTGATGATGTAAGACGTTTTTTATCTTTGCTTTCACGAAGGAATGGATCCGGGAAGGTGATCCAAATTTCATCTACTTCATCCTGACCTATAAATAGATGGATTTGCTCTATGCGTGTTCTTAAAAAAGCTGCATTATGTAAATTTTGTTCTAGAGCTTGTCCTGCTCCCTGCCATATTCTGGCGCCTTTTACATCGACACCTATAAAGTTGCGTGCCGGATAAGCATCAGCTAGTGCAACCGTGTATTCACCACGACCACATGCTAATTCAAGTGTAATCGGATTAGGGTTTTTAAAGTGAATCTCATTCCATTTCCCTTTTAAATCAACTTCTGTATCCTTTCCTGACATTAGCCTCGGATATTTGGGTTCATAATTTTCATATACGTTAGGGAAGGACAGGACTTCAGCAAATTTTTTAAGTTTATTTTTTTTACCCATGATGCGTTTTAAAAAAATTAAGGTGCAAAACTAAGATTTAAAGTAATAGTTACCTACATAACTCTAATCTTTAAAGTGTATAATTGTGCTGATTGGTGAATCCTTTGCTATATTTTTAACATATTAAAGCATAAAACGACGTATCTTTGCCAAATTTATAAAACAAACGCATCTATATGCATAAATATTTATTGATTACAATATTGGCTTTAGCATGTTTGAATACTGCCTCAACTCAGAGTTTTGGTATTCGAGCTGGTTTAAATTACACTAAATTTTCCGGACCGCTTGAGTCTGGTGTCAATGAAAAATATGCACTTTCTAATGGTTTTCACTTTGGTGCCAACTATGCATATAAGTTTACTAATAAGGCTGCAGTCAAAGCAGAACTTCTTTATACCCAAGTAGGTACAGCATATAGTTATGATGGAGAGTCCTATTATAAATTTCCTATCAAAAATGCATTTATATTTAAAAAGGGAGTTAGTAAAATCGACATGAAAATTTCCAATGCATATATTGCTATACCTATAACATTTCAATGGCAGGCGTCAAAAAAGATTGAATTATTTGGAGGTGGGTACTTTTCTTTTCTTGTAGGACCAAGAGGCAATGGTACCCTAGAGTTTGTACATAACCGTGATAGCTTATATTTCCGACAGTCACTGATACACAATTATTATAAAGATGCTGCTGGAGGAATAGCTACTTCTAATATAGGACCTTCTGTATGGGTAGATGGAATCGTAGTCACTCTAGCAAGAGATGCTGGTGCATATTATAATTATCAGGCAAGCGAAAAGGTAGGAGATCTATATAGGGTTTTTGACTTTGGAATAACGGGCGGCATCAATTACTTTATCAATAAGGGCTTCTTTATAGGTGCACGATATAATTTTGGTCTGCGTGATGCAACTAATAATAAAATGGATTTTCTTAAGAAGCAGTATGACGAGGAAAACAATCTAGACATTCCGTCTAATCATTTTGATAGAAATGTCGGTTTTGAAGTTTCGTTTGGATTCAGGTTTTAAATAATCTATCTGATGTTACAAGAAGCAACATTACAATTTTTTAGAGATTTAAAAGATAATAATACTAAACTCTGGTTTGATGAAAATAGGGCGGCTTATGATGCATATCGCAATGACTACCTAACTCTTGCGGATCATCTGGCTCAGGAAATGGTCAAATATGATCCGACCCTAAAAGGATTGACAATCAGAGATACTACCTTCAGGATTTATCGAGATGTACGTTTTTCAAAAAATAAGGCACCCTATAAAACGCAGATAGGTATTGTACTTCAGGCGGGCGGTCGAAAAAGCCCTTTATGTGCGTATTATCTGCATATCGAGCCCGGCAAAAGCCACGCTGGAGGAGGACTTTGGATGCCCGAGAGCCATATATTGAATAAAGCTAGAAAGGAGATTTATTATTTTTTTGATGAATTTAAAAATATTATCCAATCTCAAGGGTTTAAAAAGACATTTAGTGGATTTGAAGAGGTAGAAGGGCAAAAACTATCCAGACCACCCAAAGGTTATGAAGCTGAAAATCCAGCTATTGAATACCTAAAATTCAAAAGTTTGATTGTTTCTAAAGCTATTCCAGATAAAATTATGACCTCTGATAAGCTCATTCCGGAAGTAATTGAAATTTTCAAAACATTGCAACCTCTTGTTGAATTTATCAATAGAGGGATAATGAGTGAAGAGTATGATAGTTTTTAAAATTAAAAAATAATCTCCTTATGTCAAATGGTTATGTAAAATCAGTAAATCAAAATAAAGTCACGACGATTGAATTTTTTCATCCGTCACATAATTCTCTACCGGGCAATCTACTTGCAAACTTAGTTACCCATATTAATAAGGCTGGACAAGACCCTGGTACTTTGCTGATAGTTTTGAAAAGTGGAGGCGATCGTTCGTTTTGTGCAGGAGCGAGTTTTACCGAGTTGTCACAAATAGATGATTTCAATACGGGAAAGACTTTTTTTATGGGTTTTGCCAATGTCGTCAATGCTATTAGAAAATGTCCTAAAATCGTCATAGGACGTGTCCACGGTAAAGCAGTTGGAGGTGGCGTAGGACTTGCAGCAGCATGCGATTACAGTATGGCGACTAAATATGCTTCTGTACGATTATCCGAATTAGCGGTAGGTATAGGTCCTTTTGTGATAGGCCCGGCTGTAGAAAGGAAGGTTGGTGTTTCGGCTTTTAGCCAAATGGCTATTAATGCTACAGAATGGCAAACTGCTGAATGGGCAAAGCAAAAAGGCTTGTTTACCGAAGTATTTGAAACTATCGAACAACTAGATGCCTATATCATTCATTTTACAGACGAACTCATTACTAAAAACCCGGAAGCACTATCTTTATTAAAGAAAATATTTTGGGAGGGAACAGGTCATTGGGATCAATTACTGGAAGAAAGGGCAGCCATGAGCGGCAAACTCGTGCTCAGTGATTTTGCAAAGAATGCTATTAAAGCTTTTTTGTCAGCGTAAAGTAGGTAGCTTTTGTGACTTTTTGAGGATACTTTATAGCGTATAGATTGGTATATGATTTTTGAAGAAGGTTCTTTCATGATATTTTTTTTAGGATGCACCTAATCACCTCTACTCAGTCAAAACCGATTTTTATCCTTGCGCGACCTATCTTAGGTCTTATTTTGTAGGTAACAATTTTTTGTTAAACCTATGTCTTAAAAGCTAATACATCTTTTATAAAGCAATTCATTATTGAGTTAACAACAAGGGAATATACGTATGTTTTAAATTTTTAATTTGCCGCTTATATTTTATGTAATATCTACCAGCGAGAAAGCCATGGGCTTATCATTAAAAAGTATTTTAGTTTTTGCCCATGTGGTTTTAAATAACTCTGAATGGCGGTAATTTTCGAGATCTTCCTGTGATTTCCAGTGGCTTACTGTATAATAAACATTAGGAGAAGTTGCATCCCTTTTAGCTTCTACACCGAGGCAGCCATCAAAAGCAGCAATTAATGGTTGCGACTCCTTAAATATTTGTTCAAATTTATCCGTCAATTCGGGCATAAAGCTCAATCGTACAATTCTGAGTAAGTGTGTCATTCAAAAAAGTTTATTTGTATGGTTTCAGTTTTAAGAAGATTTAACATCGAACTAGCTTTATCGAGATTTAGTGCAATCTCTAAATAGCCTGAAGTATTAAAAAAGGCTACAGGATCCCCTATTGGGACATCGCTGTAATCATCGCTTATAAATGTAATTGGATCATGTGGATTATAATGCAATTCAAAGCGTCGGTTATTGCGTGCCTTTTCAAAGACATCTTTTTTAATATTAGTAATGACATTTTCAAAATGATCAATGTGGATGATAGAAGCACGAATTTGATTGGAAGTGACGACAGGTCTGATGATAAGCCTTTTGGTAAATTCACTCACTACTGGGCCTATTTCTTCTAGTGGTAGTCCATGACCTATATAAGCTGCTGCATGGGAAAAGAGTATGTTGACACCTTTATTCGAACCATTGGGTTTGTCGATCAGATATACTTTTGTTTCATCAATATCATCAAAAACCAAGCTAAAAACACCGTTGTTAGGTCCGATAAAGAAATGTCCATGTTTTTCAAAACAGATGTATTCGCTTTTGCGTTTATAATTGCAGTTTACAGCGACGACATGTATTGATGATGCCTGAAATGCAGGAAGCGAATTGGCAAGAAAAAATGCGGCTTGTTCGATATCAAAACGGTCTATATCGTGACTAATATCAATAATATTAAAATCATCTTTGCGTGACAATAAAGATGCTTTTAACTCAGCTACATAATAGTCTTTAGTACCATAATCCGTCATTAAAGAAACTATTTGCATTCCTATTCCGTTAAAATTCTAAAAATTATTTAATCAAATAAATGGAAATTCAAATTAAATTCCAATATTTGTGCACAAAGTAAAGGATTATTACAAACATATTATAATTTAATTATATATATAGTTAATTTTAATCAAAATTATTTGCCTTGGGAAATCAGAAATTGTTGAAATATTGATATTCATTAAAAAAATATAATCATATTGAGCGAAATAATATTAAATATTGAAGGTATAAATCCGTTGGACTTATATGGAGAAAATAATGCCAAGTTAAACATTTTGAAAAAGACCTACCAGGACGTACACATCACTTCCAGAGGCAGCTTAATCAAGCTAAAGGGGCACAAAAAGGATGTAGAGACAGTAAAAGGCATCCTTGAAGTAATGGTCAAAATGGCCAAAGACAAACCTGGATTTACCACTCATGATGTAGAGGAATTGATGATGGAAGGTAATACTGTTGAAGATAAAGTGCAGTATCACGCTTCTGGAGAGGTCATAGTTTATGGTAAAAATGGAGCACCTATTAAAGCCAAAACTAAAAATCAAAAATTATTGGTTGAATGTGCCGAACAAAATGATATAGTTTTTGCTATAGGTCCGGCAGGTACAGGTAAAACCTATACGGCTGTAGCTTTGGCTATAAGAGCTTTAAAATCAAAGTTAGTTAAAAAAATCATCTTGACTCGTCCCGCTATTGAAGCAGGCGAGCATCTGGGATTTTTGCCTGGTGATATGAAAGAAAAGGTAGATCCATATCTGAGACCCTTATATGATGCTTTAGATGATATGCTACCTGCAGAAAAACTTAATTTTTTCATTACAAATCGCGTAATAGAAGTTGCACCATTGGCATTTATGCGTGGTAGGACCTTGGATCATGCATTTATCATCTTAGATGAGGCACAAAACTGTACTACAACGCAGTTAAAAATGTTTTTGACCCGAATAGGACCAAGTGCAAAGGCGGTAATTACCGGCGATTTATCGCAAATTGATCTCCCGGGACATCAAAAAAGCGGCTTGCGCAAGGCCCTTGAAATACTAAAACCTATAGACGGTATTGGGCAGCTATACCTTAGCTCTGAGGATGTAGTCAGACATAGACTTGTCAAGGAAATTATCAAATCCTACGATCTGGCTGAGGAAGAGGAACAGGCAGAAAAAGTGCGTATCCGAGAGCAAAAAGAAGCAGAACTCGCTAAAGCAAAATTAGAAGAAATGCAGGAAAAACCATCGATTAATTAACTTATTATCACTTATATTATCATGACTTCAACAATCATCTACCACGGCAACCTTCGGACAGAATGTACACATATCCGATCTGGTCAAACCTTCATTACTGACGCACCTATAGATAATAATGGGAAAGGTGATGCTTTTTCGCCTACAGATCTGGCAGCTACATCTTTAGGGGCGTGTATGGTGACCATCATGGGTATCGCAGCACAAAATCATAATATCAATATAGATAATACCAAACTTGAAATCACTAAACATATGGCTTCTGATCCACGTCGTATCGCCGCGGTGGATATCAATATTTTATTTCCAAATTTACCATATACAAAAAAGGAAAAGAAAATTCTTGAACAGGCGGGTCGTTCCTGTCCTGTGGCGTTGAGTTTACATCCAGATGTTAAGCAAAACATTACGTTTAACTGGCCCGAGTCCGATTCAAAGGAGTCTGAGAATGTAAATTTTGAATAGTCAGAGATTGAAATCAGATTTAAGTATTTCCCATCCTGACGATATTGTCAAGGGCACTATCCAGCTCGGAGGATCTAAGAGTATCTCCAACAGAGCATTAATCATACAGGCATTGGCTGATGCGCCATTTGTTATAGACAATCTATCAGACAGCCAAGATACTCAAATTTTACAACGGCTACTTAGTGAAGAAAAGGAAATTTATAACGCACACCATGCAGGAACAACTTTTAGGTTTTTGACGGCGTATCTGGCCATAAAACCTGGGATACAAATCCTGACAGGGTCTGATCGTATGAAGCAGCGACCTATAAAGCCCTTAGTTGATGCTTTAATTGAACTCGGGGCAGATATCGAATATCTTGAAAAGGATGGGTTTCCGCCATTGCGGATTAAGGAACCCAAACCTTTATGGAAAAATTCAGTAAGCCTTCCTTCCAATATAAGTAGTCAGTATATATCGGCATTATTACTGATTGCCCCAATACTAAAGAATGGGCTGCATATCCATCTAAGTGATGAAATCGTATCAGAATCCTATATTGATATGACGATTGCAATGATGCAGGATTTTGGTATAAGTATTTCAAAATCCAATGCCACCATATCTGTGCCAAATCAAAAATATAAAGCACGTGATTATTATGTAGAGTCCGACTGGTCATCCGCTTCTTACTATTATAGTATTGCAGGATTAAGCCGGGCAGCCGATATTACGATTAAAGGATTGGATGAGCATAGTATGCAGGGAGACAAAGCCATTGCTGATTTGGGTATTAAATTTGGTATTGAAACGATCTATGGTGATAAAGAAATACGAATCGTCAAACAAGCTAAGGCAACTAATCCCGATTATCTGGAAGTCAACTGTATTAATACGCCTGATCTGGTGCAGACCTTAGCAGTACTTTGTGCGGGCGTGGGTACACAAGTTTTGTTTTCTGGTTTGCAAACGCTCCATATAAAGGAGACGGACCGTATAGAAGCTCTTAAAAATGAACTAGATAAGGTACAGGTTGCTTTAGTCAAAATGCCTGCTAAATTTAGTAAAAGCTCACAAATAGAATATTATTTGCAAGAAGGAAAAGCCACATTTCCTGAAGATGTTGTCTGTTTTGACACTTATGACGATCATAGAATGGCAATGAGTTTTGCGACGTTATCTGTTATACACCCGATTGTTATACATCACAAAGAAGTCGTAGAAAAAAGTTATCCAAATTTTTGGAAAGACTTAACTTTACTAGGATTTAGTATCCAGGAATAAGTAATTAAGGTGTGTTTTTCAATCTTTAAAAATTATTATTTTTATTAAAATTGATTATATCTGAAGGGTAATAAGAAAAGCCAAACCTGAAATAGATTTGGCTTTATATGATATGCTCACAGAGATTAACATCAAGAAAAACACTGGAGATTAATGTATAATACTTATTTTTTTAACATTGATGATTTCCTGCTGATTTCTAAGGATAACCTGGTATATTCCTTCTGGCCAATTGCCGACTTCTAAAGTAGCACTACTATTTATATTAAGTAAGCCTGAATAAATTATCTGCCCCATGCTATTTAAAACATCAAATTGTAATTCTTTAAAATCTACAGTCTGAGCAGGTGAGAAAATCACTATTTGCTTGTCAGCGGGGTTTGGATGGGCTGTAAATATACCATCTTCATTCCTAGACACATAAATTAGGTTACTATTGGAGACTTTGCCATCAAAATCCACTGACTGAATTTTGTAATAAGTTTTTATTGACTCTATGTCAAAATCTGTACTTTCATAAGTGTATTTTTGTGCATCGGCTACGGCGGTAGTCTTGTCACACACATGCCATGATCTGCCATCTGGTGACTTCATCACTAAATAATGACTTACATTTTCCTCTTGGGCTATTTTCCAATATATTTTATTGTATTTAAGATATTTTTCTGCATAGATTTCAACCCATTTTACAGGTAGAGGTTTTAAGATAATACCTGCATCAATACCAGTAACTACAGCACAATCTCCCACATTAAACCAAGGTGTGGAACCTGTCCCATAAGTGCCATCTACGTTAGAATCCTTATCAGAAGCCCCATTAAATGGAATGGTGTACGAATGTGATTCATCTATTTCAAAGACGATATAATAGGTTCCTTTTTTAAGTTTATTGAATATAATTAATCCATTTTCATTACTTACTCCTGTAGCAATAAGGTCGTTTGTCTTATTGAATAGGCGAGCCGGAATATTGGATAGTAAAGGCTCACCAATATCTCTTATACCATTATTATTGGTATCAAACCATACTTTGGACTGTACTTTACTTAAGCAATAATAGCCTTGATTGATATAACAATAAGAATCATCACTATATAAAGTTATAGTATAGGATACCATTTTACCATCTACTTCCGTAAAATGATTATATGTAAATGGATTGTTTGTTTTGAATGCAAGCCCAGAGAAGTAATTTGGCAAAGACACATTTTCTATTTCTACGTAATATTGGCCTGGTATTACACAAAATTCGTAATAACCGTCATCGCTTGGAGATCCTGGTTTATGACCAGTATATGTTGATGACCAAAGGATTGTGTCTGTTCCGCTAATTTGATATAGATTGATTTTAATTCCGTTGATACCATTTTCATTGGTATTGAGTGAATCGCTGTAATTGATATCATTATAGACTATACCGCAAATCTTTGCACAGCGATAAAATCCACCATCTAAGCTAAAGTTACTAACTTGAGGTGCTACTTCAAAATAGTCAGTGGTTCGCTGACCATTGCCATTAGTTATGGCGCTATTTCCTGTGACACCCTGTACGTGTTTAGTAGGAAGGTATTCATCTGGTGTATTGAATTTGATATAATACTGTCCTGGAAAGATGGTGTTGAAAGTATAAAGACCGTAATTATTAGTGGTCGTAATAGCTACTAAACCTGACGCATTATATATTTCAACATCTACATTAGCTATACCAGGTTCACCAGCATCTTGAATTCCATTGCCATTAATATCTTCCCAGACTTTATCTCCTAAATACGGAAAAGCAGTAATACCGCCATCAAAGGTGTAACTGGATGAGGTCATAGAAAAACATTCTGTAAAGCCATAAAAATTAAGCTTGTTATCTGTAGATGAAGATAGTAAAGTATAATTATAGTCACTTCCTAATGTTGCTAAAGAAACAAATATTTTATAATTACCATCAGGGATATTTATAAACGAATAACTTCCATTTGCCTGGCTAAGGATAGAAGAAACGAAAGTCCCATTGCAAGTATATAATAGAACAGGAATATTTTGCATAGGAGATTCATCATCATCCTTCATGCCATCCATATTAAGGTCATACCAGATAATTCCACTAATATCCGATCCTGCGAAGATGTCAGAGTTATCTTTACATGTGGTAGGCGGTAAAGGAATAGCCATGCTTTTTATAACAAAAAGCATAACAAAAAGTAATGTTTGGATTAACTTCATGGTCAAAATCAGTTTTGAGTACTAAATTGTAAAAGCAAAAATACAATTTTATATTTGGGCTTTCAGCATAAAGATATAATTTTTTTTAGGTAATTTACGTATATTATTTGATGTAATGTGTTAGTTATGGTTTAATTATGAAATTATAAATAAGGACCTTGTGTGGATTAATCATTGATAAAATAGTGAATAATAGGTTAAGAATAGATTTAATATTAGATGGTTCTAATGTCCAATTACACATTATATTATTTTGTTTAATAAAAGAGATGTTTATAATCGAGCTTCAAATTGTATCGAAAATAATTAATAATAATTTTATTAGAGACTTTACCTTTGCGTCGCATTTATAAAATATGGAGTCAAAAACAAAAATTGATGCGACTTCTTGGGTCATCATGTTATTCCTCAGTATTATATGGGGATTTTCATTTATTTTAATTAAAAAAGCCCTTGTTGCTTTTGCTCCTGTACAAGTAGCTGGGCTCAGGGTTTTTATATCTGCGGTTGCATTTTTACCATTTGTATGGATTCACCGCAAGTCGATTGACTGGTCAAGGTGGAAGAAGTTTTTAGCTATAGGCCTTGCCGGCAATGGTATTCCAGCCTTTTTATTTCCATTTGCAGAAACGCAAATCAGTAGTGCTATGGCAGGGCTTCTTAACAGTCTATCGCCTATCTGGACGCTGATTATCGGTATTATTTTATTCAGGTTGCGCTTTAAAGCGGCTAAGATTGCCGGAATATTAATAGGATTCTTAGGTGCTGCACTATTAATCCTTTTTGGTGATTCTGGTGGTTTGGGCAATAATATGATTTACGGTTTATTTATCGTACTTGCTACTTTTTGCTATGGTTTAAGTGCTAATCTCGTTCAGGCATATATGCACGATGTAAAGCCGATTATTATCGGTAGTGTGTCATTTTTTACTATAGGTTTGCCGGCACTTGTATTTTTATTAGCCACGGATATTACAGGTGTTATAGCTACGCATCCGGATGCATGGTTTTCATTAGGTGCTGCGAGTATTCTGGCGCTATTCGGAACGGTACTTTCTACGGTATTGTTTTATAGATTGATACTAAGGACTAACGCTGTTTTTGGCAGTACGGTAACCTATTTGATGCCTGTATTTGCTTTGTTGTGGGGATACATAGATGGCGAACATATAGGTGTCATTCACTTTTTTGGACTATTGTTGATTTTAAGTGGTGTCTATTTTACAAAATCTGAATAACTATGCATCAAATACCGGGTTTATATATTACAGATACTCAATATAAAGGTAGAGCTGTTTTTACTGCTAATGATATCCATGCCGGTGACCTGATAGAAATATGTCCTGTCATTGTCATTCCTAGGGCCGAATTACCCATTATCCATAAGACATGTTTGCATGACTATTATTTTTTATGGGGTGAAGATATGGAAGATTGTGCTATAGCGCTTGGTTTTGGCAGCCTTTATAACCACGCTGTCCATCCTAATGCAGATTTTATTTTAGATATGGATCAACACACCATTGATATTGTCGCCATTGACTTTATCTCTGCCGGATCAGAAATTACAATTAACTACCATGGCGAGGCCGGTGATGACAGTCCATTGTGGTTTTGATTTTATATGTTTGATAAAAGGTTTTTTAGTGGCGCTTATCTCGGAAAATTATCATTAATACTGATTAAATCTTTAATTAATTGTAAGCATTGAAATTTTTAAAAATTGATGACATTTAATTCGGGAAAATGCTGATTTTATTGTTACTTTTGTGGTATTAATCAAAAAGTCAAATTTTCTTCTAGTGAATAAGTCAATTGCTCTCCAATCAGCAGATAATATCAGAATTTTAGCAGCATCCATGGTTGAAAAAGCAGCATCAGGACACCCTGGTGGCGCTATGGGTGGTGCGGATTATATCCAGATTTTATTTTCTGAGTTTTTAAATTTTGATCCTGATGATCTTACGTGGGCATTTAGAGACCGTTTTTTTCTTGATCCGGGACATATGTCAGCCATGTTGTACTCACAGTTGGTCTTAATCGGTGCCATGAGCATGGATGACGTTAAACAATTCAGACAATGGAAGAGTATCACCCCTGGACATCCCGAAGTAGATCATAAAAGAGGTATAGAAAACACCTCTGGACCGCTTGGACAAGGACACGCTTTTGGAGCGGGTGCAGCTATTGCAGAGCGTTTTTTAGTAGCGAGATTTGGCGAGTGGATGTCTCATTATACCTACATATTTATTTCAGACGGTGGTATTCAAGAAGAGATTTCTCAAGGTGTAGGGCGTATTGCCGGGCATCTTGGTTTGGGAAATTTGATTATGTTTTACGATTCTAATAATGTACAATTATCCACTAAAGTCAACGACGTTACGGATGAAGATACAGCTAAAAAATATCAAAGTTGGAACTGGCATGTCGTTGAAATCAATGGTAATGACGAGAACGAAATTAGAAGAGCAATTCAGGAAGCACAAAATATAAAGGATAAACCATCTCTTATTATAGGGCATACGACGATGGGTAAGGGCGCCGTTAAGGAAGATGGATCTTCTTACGAAGGTATGGTAGAAACTCACGGTAAGCCATTAGGTAAATCCAAAGCATCCTATCCAAAAACTATCGAACATCTTGGTGGTAATCCTGACGATCCTTTTGTTGTATTTCCAGAAGTAGAAGCCTATTACTCACAGTTGCTTGACGGAAAGCGAGCCCATGCCAAAACAAAAAAAGATGCTTATGCCTATTGGCAGCAGGATAATCCTGAGCAAGCAGCTTTGTTAAACCAATATTTATCGGGACAATTGCCAAAGTTGGATTTTGCATCCATAGAACTTGCTCCTAATGATGCCACGCGCAATGCTTCATCAAGAGTACTGGGTTATCTGGCAGAACATGTAGGAAATATGGTGGTGTCCTCTGCCGATCTGTCTAATAGCGATATGACAGACGGCTTCCTAAAGAAGACAAAAGCATTTACTAAGGGAGACTTTACTGGTGCATTTCTACAAGCCGGTGTATCGGAGTTGACTATGGCTGCACTTTGTACGGGTATGGCCTTGCACGGTGGTGTGATTCCTGTATGTGCGACATTTTTTGCCTTTTCTGACTATATGAAACCGGTACTTCGTGTTGCTGCATTGATGGAACAACCTGTGAAATTTATATGGACTCACGATGCATTTCGCGTAGGTGAAGATGGGCCGACACACCAACCGGTAGAGCAAGAAGCCCAGCTTAGATTATTGGAAAAATTGCATAATCATTCGGGTAAACCTTCATTTGTTGCCTTGCGACCTGCTGATAGTGCAGAGACCGTACACGCTTGGGAGTTGTTGCTTAATACAAAAGATCGTCCGGGCGGTCTTATTTTATCTCGTCAGAATATTAAAGATATTCCTGCGTCTGTTAATTCCAGATATGAAGAGAGTAGTTTAGTTACTCAAGGTGCATATGTAGTAAAACAAGCGGGAGATAATCCAGATATTACGCTTGTCGCTAATGGCTCGGAAGTTGCTACGTTGATAGATGCGGCACAAATATTGGAACACCAACACCAGATAAAAGCAAGAGTGGTCTCGGCTCCATCAGAAGGAATATTCAGGTCTCAGCCAGAAAATGTACAAAAAGCCATTCTTCCACATGATGCAAAGGTATTTGGTCTTACAGCAGGCCTATCTGTGACCCTTGAAGGTCTGGTAGGTAGCAAAGGCTGGGTTTTTGGTTTAAACCATTTTGGCTATTCAGCTCCATATCCTGTATTGGATGAGAAATTTGGCTTTACAGCTGACAACGTAGTACATCAAGTTTTACAGATGCTTAAATAACTGGTGGATTAATAGCTATTAAGGTTTGTTAAATTGGTTAGGAGATCTAAGCATGAAGCAGTTTTTCTCATATCGGTTTCTATTTTTATCGTTGCTTATTAGTTTGTTGATTGGCTCAGCGACACTGTCGGGATGTAAGCGTACTCCCAAAGATGGTAATTACTGTGCTAAGGTAATATATCAAAAAGAGGACAGTAAGAAGAATGGTACTTTTACTATAATTGTTGAGGTAAAAAACAATCAGCTTGTTGATATCAGTTTTCCAGAGGGACATTATGACACCTCTGGAATTAAGCCTGTAGATATTCCTGTTGATGGGAAATTTACAGCTGTATCACAAGCTGGCTATATCTATATGGTGCAGATGGAGGGTCCTGCCGAAAAATGTATAAAAGCATCTAACATGGTACAATGTAAAGGTACGACAAGTAGTGGAAAACGATGTCAAAGATACACCGATAACAAATCAGGATTTTGCTGGCAACACAATAAAAAATAATATATTGGCCAAAAAGTATTTTTAAAGGCACTTAGGCATTATACAACTTCGCCCTTCATTTTTTCAGCATTTTCAGCACGTTGCAGTGAGAGGATAACCTCATCGAGCACACCTTCCATAATGACATCCAGGTTATATAACGTTAGGTTGATACGGTGGTCTGTTACTCTGTTTTGAGGATAATTATAAGTTCTAATTTTGTCAGATCGGTCGCCTGTGCCTACGAGAGATTTACGCTGACTTTTTTGTTCCTGATATGATTTTTCACGAGCTGCTTCTTGGATTTTGACAAAAAGTCGTTGCAAGGCAATCTCTCTGTTTTTATGCTGCGAACGCGAGTCCGTACTTTCTGCAACGATACCAGTCGGAAGGTGTGTAAATCTCACGCCGGATTCTGTTTTATTGACGTGCTGACCACCGGCACCCTGTGCTCGGAAAGTATCCGTTTTCAAATCATCTTTTCTAATATCGATTTCCTCCTCTTCAAACTTAGGCATGACGGCTACCGTAGCTGCTGATGTATGTACACGACCCTGAGATTCGGTTTTAGGTACACGTTGGACACGATGGGCGCCGGATTCAAATTTGAGTTTGCCATAGACATCTTCACCATAGACTTCCATGACGACTTTGTTGTATCCACCGACAGTCCCCGGGTTTTCATCAAGGATTTCTACTTTCCAGCCTTGCGTTTCAAAATATTTGGTGTACATTCTAAACAAATCACCTGCAAAAATACTGGCTTCATCACCACCTGTGCCCGACCGTATTTCAAGAATGACGTCTTTAGTGTCTTCAGGATCTTTAGGTATCAGCAACTCGTCAATTTTTTCTTTCAAGATATCTAACTGGGGATTGAGCTCATCTAATTCTAATGCTGCCATTTCCTTCATTTCTGGATCGGTATCTTTAAGCATTTCTCGAGCATTCTGGATATTGGCGGATACAAGTTTATATTGCCTGAAAGCTTCAACTATTTCCGTAAGGTCTTTATATTCTTTATTGATTTTAGCGAAGAGTTTCATGTCTGATAATACTTGTGGATCTGACAATTTTTCTTCTAAATAATGATATCTATCTTCAATAGCTTCGAGCTTATCTATCATGCGATTTCCTAAATTTGTGGCAAAAGTAAGAAAAATATTGTTTGTCTATCTGTTTGTCAATGTATTAAGCTCTACAATTTACATTATTATTAAACTTTGCCCATACTGCTTTGTTTTTTTGTATTTATATTTGTGGATAATATAACCTTTGGTTTTATGAAACACTCACTTGTACTGTACTTGATCATTGCAGGCTATCCTTCTTGTCCGACCTCGAAAAATATAGAGAATGACAAGGCATATTTAATTTGGAATCGGGACACGGCATCCACTCCAGATAGCATTTATTTACAAAAATTGACTAAGAATAAAGTTGATGAGTTACCTGATTTAAATAGAAGGGTTATCGGCAGAGATATAAAATTAGCTGTCGATGCTACCAATGCGCTTAAATCCGGAATTTACACCGCAACAGTCTGTATAGACAATGCTGGTGTTGTCAATTTTATAAAAGCGGAAATGGATGAATCTGATAAAACAACATCCACACAAAGAAAAATATGGTTTGAAAGCCTGCAAAAGTATCGGTTTGAAGCATCGTCAAAGGCACCTTGATACAATGTGGAAAACTTACTTATAGCATTAATAGCCAGACCCGTCAAAATGGATACCGATTTTAAATTATTTATATGTAATCTGGTTATTCTACCACATTTAGGATAGCAGTACCTTCTAAAATTAATTCGGCATTCTGTTCTAATTGTATAGATTTGCAATTAGCGGTCATATTATTTAACACCTTGCACTGAGGTTTTCCAGCGGGAATCCATACTTTATCATTGATAGTAGGAACGCCACAATCCCAGTTTCCGGCATTATGCCAGTTATTATTTACTGAGCCATTCCATATGATTATCCTTGGACGGTTATTGAAAGGCACATTGCTAATAGTCGATTTAGCGCAAAGCCATTTTTCAGGATCAAAGACTGCTGATGTAGGACTAAAACTTAGTTCTTGGACAAAATTGAGTTTTGTAGGATCACTTTGATTAAAGACGATGGTATCTGTATGTACGCCATCACTAAAAGCTATGGGTACCGGCATCTCAAAAAAAGTACCCTGATTGGCAGAATGACTTTGATTGATCGTGACATAGACTTTGTTGCATAAAGGGTCTTTTGCCCACTGGACATTGTAATTAGGCCATCCTTCACCATAATACCAGTCCTCAAAAAATGCCGTCATATCCTTACCGGTAGTTGAGAGAATTGTATTGATGAGATCTGTTGTTGTAGCGTAACTATATGCTAATTTAGGGTCATTAAGGTAGTTTTGAAGACTTTGAAAAAACATATCGTCTCCGAGTTGCCATCTGAGCATATGTAGGATCAGTGAGCCTTTATTATAGACGAGGCGACTGTTAAATATATTGGCTACAGATGTGGTGTCATATACATAGGTCGAGCCATAGTTATTACTTGTTACATTATTTATCCTTCCGGTTTTCCAGCTAAGCCACGACTGGTCGCCCAGTCCTTGTTCACAAATGAGGCCTTCGGTATAACCGGCAAAACCTTCATTAAGCCAGATTTCGTGCCATGAGCCGCAAGTAACTTTATCTCCAAACCATTGATGACCCAACTCATGCGCCATGAGAGACTTTCCAAAACTACCCATAAAACTCATCGTACTGTGTTCCATACCACCACCAAAACCACATTGGGCATGACCATATTTTTCCTTTTTATAGGGATAGTCACCAAAAGTAGAAATAAAATACTGGAAAATGGGGATTATATAAGGCGTTTGATTTTTTGCAGAAGTATTACAGGGATACACATAGTTGAGTACGTGTATTGTATCTCCTGGAGATACTGGAACTTTATCAATATAACTACTATAGTCGGCAATAGCAAAGCCAACTAAATAGGGCGGTACCGGATATCGGTGCTTCCAAGTGTAGGTTGTTTTATTATTTGTAGTAGTAGAATCTATCAAAAGGCCATTGGCGCCAACTCTATATGGCACAGGACAAGTTATCTTTATTTCTATCGAGTCTGCTTTGTCATATAGGGATTCCTTGCATGGCCACCAGTTTTTAGACCCAAGAGGCTCGGATAAGGTCCAGAGCACTTTATTGTTTGAGCCTGAACAACCTGTTGATCCTGATGAAAAAGTACCATATCCATCCTGAATGGGCATCCCCTGATAGTAAACCTTAATGGAATCTAACTGATGAATCGGGATAATGGTCGGTAGTGGAATATTAAGAGTAATATTATCCAAAAAACTATATCCGGTTATTTTGCTATTATGATAAATAATCGAATCTACCGTCAAGTTGCTGCGCAGGTTAAACTGGATATAGTTAAAATTGGATTGCTCGGCTGTAAAATAGGTTGTAACAGCTCCTTTAATATATAGTACTGCCGGATCTGCTTCTAAATCAAGTCGATAATACTTTACATCATAATGCGGCTCAATACCGGAAAACAAATATTTTGTTGTTATTGTAGATGTATAATCTGAGGCTGCCGATAAAACTGTGCAGTATCCGAAAACCAACAACCCAATAAGTTCAAAGCTGTTTTTGACAAGTCTCATGCTAGGTATTATTTATAAGGTTGACTCTAAGCTACAAAGATACAAAGAATATTTTATTTCAATGAAAATACAAAAATTAGGACGTGTGCAACAAATTGTCACGAAACAGAGGCTGTAATTTTGCTTACAAGGATATCATCAGTATCTTTATCCTATTCCACCTTTGAGGTCATCTAAAGTATAGCTATGAAGTTCTACAAAATTATAGGAATAAGAAATATGCTTCTTCCGGTTTAGGTTAAAAATACTGAGGCTTGAATTCTGATTTGTAAGATTAGTGTTGATGACTGAATATGTTTTACCACTTTTGAGTAGCCAAGATTTTCCTCCTCGAATTTTGTGGAATTGAGAAGTGAAAAAGAATACCCATTATATTTTTAAATGGTCCAAAGATTTAGTAGAAAAAATAGTAAATATCAAGGCAGAAAACGCAAACATAGCCTTAGCTATAGTGAGGCTTTCTAACACAGAGATTTGCTATTTTTTTATAAAGATTGGATTAGTTTGAATGTATAATGGGTATAAATCTGGGATATGTCTGTGATAACTGTCATTATTGTTTGGTAGATGTTTATTGTCATTAAGGCTAATGGTTGGAAAAGTGGAGATGGAAGGAAATCGAAGTAGGACTATTTAATTTGTTACTAAAGTTTAATTGAAGGATCCCAATGACTATCGGGATTGAATTTAATACTAAACCCGCCATTTTGCCAAACTGCTTGTTGTGGGTTCGTTCTTTTTCTCTGTTGTATGATTGTTTATCCATTTTAGTCACTAATTACCGGTAATTTAATAGCCATTTTATAAAATCTTGTAAAACCACTAATCTTGTTCCCTTTTAAGTCGTCAGCTAATTCCTCGGGTGCAGTTTGGTCGGGATAGATAATTAGACAGTCAATTACTTTGCCCTGATCATCTGCTGTTGTGTAACCTAATTTTGATAAGACTTTCGTATCTCTTGCATATCCGCTTAATTGCCTGATATCTTCAGCATTATATTTTTCTTGTTGATATTTCCGTTTGTATTTCGTGTCAATTATCATTTTTACATTATCGCTTGTAAAAATAAAGTCAGGCTGCCCATATGAGCCTTGAATTTGAAATTTTACACTATTGAAATACTTGTCTTTGAGTTTACCCAAAATATACAATTCAAAAAGTTTTGGCATATCAATCCAAAACGGTGGAACTTTTACTGTCTTGTTATTCAAGGTGTCAATCACTTTGATGTTGTAACCAAACCGTTTCAATATAAGTGATGAAATATGAAGTGCCTCTTTGTATTCTATGTAAAATGAGTTGTGAGTAATTCCTTTCAAAGTTTTCAAGTCAATATTTTCGTCAACTTCGTGAAAAGCTGGTAGGCAATAATTTAAAACTGGTAAAGCCAGTTTTGAATAATCAGGAAATAGAGCAAGGTATTTTTGAATGAAAACTAAAGTTCTCTTCAGTATTCTGTTTTCAATGGAGTTAAACCCAAATTCATCATACTGGCAAAATGTTTTTGTTGGCTTGTTTTTAATAATGTTATGCTTTAGTGTTTGAGGTACTAAAACCTTTCCCTTTATTTTTGCATTTAAGTTGTTTTCAACTTTGTAGTAGGATTTTTTTAAGCCCTTTCTAACAATGGTCTTTACTATTTGTAGGAATTGAACTACTAAAATAGGAGTTAGTAAATCTTGTTTTTGCTCAATCTCAATATATGGCTCTTCAAATTTTATTTCATATAAATTTTTAGTGTAAGTGGCAACATCCGAATGCCGCAAGCAGGAAAAAAACATTTTCAAGTAATCAGTCTGCTGTGCTTCGTCATTGAGTTTAGGTGCTACATAAACGGCTATCTCATTTTTGCTCAACCAGTCTGTTCCGATATAATAATTGGAATTTAGCTTTTTGCCTGTATTATCTTGCGTAATTTCAATGCACTTACAATTCTCCTGTTGCTTAAAAAAGATTGAGGATAGTGTAAGCAAATCTAATGAAGAAATATCTTCAATAGAATGTTCTGACAATGCTTTATTGAAAAGTATCTTAGACATTCAAAAGTTCAATTTTTTCGTTAGCGATGTCTAAAAATATTCCGTCTTTCAAGTACTCTCGAAGAATTGGTTTTATCTCAAACTCTAATTTTATTCTCAATTCGTTTTCGTCTTTGACAAGGAAATAACTATGTCCTATCATTACATCTTTTGCTTTGAAGTCAGGTGAAAGAAATTCGTCGCTGAAAAGTGCTTTTATTTTATAAAACAAAGTTTTTGCAGTTTCATTTTGAATAACATTTTCATCCGGCATAATGTCCACAAAAGCAAACCTTCGCCTTATAGCATAATCAATATGCCCAACCGAACGGTCTGCTGTGTTCATTGTGCCAATGATATAGAGGTTTTTGGGTAATGTTACTTCTCTTTCACCCTCATATTCATACATTGATGTAACGGGTTCATTTCTATATTCCAAGGCGTAAATGAGTTCACCTAAAACTGAAGGTAAATTGGCTCTGTTTATTTCGTCAATTATCAAAACATAATTTCCATTTGGATTGTCTGTTGCTTTTTGGGCAAAATCAGCTAATATTTTGTTCTCAACTCGGTATGATACATTTCCGCTTTCAGTTGTTTCAGCAATAATACCCCTTACAAAATCTTCATAAGAGTATGCTGGGTGAAATTGAATAATCTGAAATTCTCCTTGTGCAATTAATTCGTCTGTTTGATTAATATCCTCCCCTGTTTTCAAATTGAAATTATCCCAAAGTAATCTACCAAATTCGTAAGCTGTAATTTGACTTTGAAATTTAGCTTTCTTTTCAAGATAGATTTGATAAAGTTTTTTGTTTTTCTCAAATACGTTTAGATTCTGATAATTCACTTGGAATATTTTTAAAGCATTGTCTATCATTTTCTCACTATTGATTGGGAAATACTCGTTAGGGTAGTATGTATATAAAAGTTTCAACCAAAAACTGTTTCCAAAATATTGAACTGCATTGTCAGTTTTCTTTTCATTTACAACTTCAGAAATTACATCAGCAACTTTCTGCATTGCTTCTTCATCATTTTGAATATTTTTTACAAAACCGTGTTTGCTATATTCTTCAACATCTTTTTTCCAGTAAATAAGGTATGATCTTGCACTACCGGGAGAGTAAGAACCTAAAGGTTTCAATCCGCTTTCAATCCACCAACAAAAATTATCTCTGTCACCTTTACCTGCACAATAGCTTTGAAGTGTCAACTTGTTCAGGTTTTCCTTTGGGAATAACTCATAAAAAGTTGAAAGCAACTTGCCTTTACTTTCTCTTGATGTTCTTATAGTTTCATCATTTGGATTGAAGGATTTAACCAAATCGTCAATGATATTTTCAGGATTTCCAACCGTTCTAGGTTTTATTAATTCTTCGGCTATTAGTTTAGCTTGTCTTGTTTTACCTGTCCCTGGAGGTCCTTGTAAAATGATTTGGTTTTTGTATTTGAGTAGGTCAATTATCATTTCTCTATTTTCTTTTGAATTATATGTAAAGTAAATTCTAACATTTCATCATCTCTTAAAGGTTCAATTATTTTTCTATAAGAAATACCGTCAAAATCCATTGGTAATTCATCAAGATTAAACCATTTAACCTTAAAGGAATAATAGTCATCCTTGTTGATTACTCTACCAACACCTTTAAGTTTTGTAAATGTTATTGAGTGATTTGCTCCTTTTGTTGAGCTTGATTTCATTAAAATTAAGTCGCCTATTGCAACTTCGTTTAGTGTATCTCTGTTTCTGTCGTCCCCGTCCTCTGCATAACCGTCATACCAAATTCCTTGGTCAAAAAAGTCCTTTGATACGTCTGTGTTTTCATGTGCTGCTCCTACTGCCCAGTATTTCATTTTATATTCTTTATCTTTTTGTTATATTCTTTCAATTTATGATTGTTCGGTTGTCAATAGAATGACGCAAAACCGGCCGTTATGTGTTCGCCCTTTTGTCAAGCCGTCTGTAATTTTCTAAAACTGCAAAAAACAAAATTTTGTATCGTGTCAAACGGTGTCTTGTGGTCAACTGTTATACACTTGATTTTTTCAAAAAACATTTTTAAACGGTCAACCATTGTCGTTTCGGAATATTGTTTAATTTCAATTCCACTACATTTTTTCGGCCCTTGTTCCGAAAAAGTTCCAATAACCAAAATGCCTGCCTGATTTATATTTTGTCTTGCTGTGTCTATGTAATTTTTTATTTCTTGTTCGTCTGTCAAAAAATGAAAAGTTGCCCTGTCATGCCAAAAGTCATATTTTTCTGTCGGCTTAAAAGTCGCTGCGTCTGCAACAATCCATTTTACGTTTTTTGCTTTGTCGCCAAGCCGTTGCTTTGCTCTGTCAATAGCCACTTGTGAAATGTCAAGAACTGTAATGTCTTGGAAACCTTTGTCAAGTAAGTTGTCAATTAAAAAATTGTCGCCACCGCCAATGTCAATGATTTTTGCAGTTGTCGGCACCTTAAATTGTTTTATGAAGCCAAGCGAAGTTTTAGGTGTTGGCTGATACCAACTAACTTCTTTTGGCTGTTTCGTTTGATAAACATTTTCCCAATGTTTTTTGCGGTCAAAATTTTCCATTGTCTAAAATCTTTTATTCTCTTGTATTCGTCTTTTTAGGGTGACACATAACGTTTGGAAAATTGGCGATGGGCGGGATTTTTAGCACTAAAGCTAATACGAAGAACGAAAGTTAAATTTTGCACTTCCGTTGATACGAAACCGTTCAGCCCGCCTATTGCCAATTTTTTTGTTGTGCGTTCGTATTTCATTCTTTAAACTCTTTCTTTAATTCGATATTGATTTTGGCAAGTGGTTTTTTAAATGCTGGTTCAAGTTTCAACATACTTTCTGTCATATATTTTGACATTTTCTCCCAATCATCTCTTTCGTAAAGATTTACATTTGAAAGTTCTTGTTTAATTCTGCAAGCCTTTTTATCGTCTAATCTTTCCCATTCAAGTTTTCCCGTTTCTTGTTCAATCGTTTCCTTATATTCAAATAGTTTGTCAAAAATAAACTTGTTTTCTTCGGCTACACTTCTAGACATATAAACTTCAGTTCGTGCATAGTTTTTTGAAATTGTAAAATTAAATCCCACTCCACTCAAACCTGAACCTGCAGAAAGCCAGTTGTCTTTCGATGGACTGATATTACTAAATAAGTTTGATTTTGTATTGAATTTTTGCAAATGTTGTTTCCAAAAGTCCATTCGTACTTGATAACGTCCTTTAAGCTCATCTTGCGTACTTTGTTCTTCTTGTGCTTTTTCAGCCATCCTTATTGTATATTCTTCGGCTTCCTTGACAGGAATAATCTGCTTAATGTCTAAAAATATTTGGTCGTCAAAAGAGTACGGTGTCGCTTTAAAACACTGGATTTTTAAATTGTATTTTGTAAGTAGCCACATTACTGTTGAAGTTACTTCTTTTCGATAGTTTCCTGAAACAAGGATAATTCTTTGATTTTGGTTTAATTGAATTTCTCCAAAATCTTCTGCATTCAAAAATTCAGAAATATTTTGCTCACTGTTTTCATTTGAACCATTTCGTACTAAGTACGCTTGATAAATATCTTTTATTTGTTGTTTTGACAAGCTCGAACAGTATGAAGCATATTTTAGAACTTGCCAAGTTACATTTCGTCCGCTATCATCTAATTTATTTTCTATAATTACAAGATTTCCTTGTTTGTCAATGGCAAGTAAATCCAATCGTTCTCTTGTATCGTCAAAACCGTCAAATTCTTTTTGAATAAAAAGTAGTTCTTCGCCAAAAGCATCAGGATTATGTTCTAACCATTCTTGAAGGTGTTCTCTCTCCTTGAAGCCTAATTCTGAAAAACTACAAGACTTAATCTGGGTTATTCTATTTTTATCTTTATTAACTACGAACATTCGTTTTTTCTGTTTTGGTTATATGACGCACAACTCACAAATATACACATATCTTTAAAACAATCATTTATTATATTTAACTTTTTTTAAGTCATTTACAATCATATATAGAAATATACTATGTGTAAATTAGTATTAATATCGTTGTTATCAAAAGTATTAATTATCTGAATCCCTTTATTTTACTAAGTACGCATTTTAAAAATTAAGGTTATACCATAGGATTATACAGTTGAAATTGATTGATACAAAGGTAAAAATGTAATTTAATTGTATAATGGTATAATTAGCGATAATAAAGATTTAGGTAGTATCTTTGTATGATATCCTATTAGTTAATTTTTGATAATTTGTAGGTATAGATCGGGTAGATTTATATTTTTAATGTTTAGGTAATATCAATTAATTGCATATTTTGACAAAAAAGGAGGAAAAATAATGTATTAGGCTCTATATTTGCATAAAATAGCACCTCATGAAAATCAGAATTAATGGTAACAGGCTCAGGCTTCGCTTATCTAAAAGTGAAGTAGCCAAGGTAGTAAAAGATGGAGAAGTTAGTGATCAATGTTTAATTTTTGGTACTACATTGACTTATCGGCTTATTAGTCATAGGGAATCGGTAATGTATGCTCGTTTTGTCCATAATACCATTACTGTATATGCGCCGAAGCATTTTTTTGAAGAATGGGATACTGACGACAGAGTAGGTTTTGACGGGTATGATACCAATGGTTTGTATATCCTCGTAGAAAAAGATTTTCAATGTTTGAGTAGTCACAGAGATGAAGATGAATCCGACTTATATCCTAATCCTGATGATAAGGGATCGGAGCACTTATAAAGATTAATATTTTTAGATGACGACAAACAAAATAAAAATAATTAGATTTAAAGATCAACAACGTTTAGAAGCAGACGAATATGTAGCGAGTGAAGAGCCACTACAGATAAATCTGAATGGCAAACCCAGTACGATCACTATGCGTACACCAGGTGAAGATGTTGAGTTGGCTATAGGGTTTTTATTTACAGAAGGTCTTATCGAGTCCATAGAGGATATCAGAGATTCGATAAAGGTAGATGAAGATTCTGTTAATATCTTGACTACAAAACCTGATATAATGACTCAGGTTATCGAGCGCAATTTTTACAGTACATCGAGTTGTGGCGTTTGCGGTAAGCCATCCATAGATCAGATAGCTGCAGTATCTCAGTATTTAAATTTTAAAAATCGTATATCTATTAATAGCGACACTTTGCTTACCTTACCCGATAAACTTAGAGCCGTACAAGAAACATTTGATAGGACTGGTGGTTTACATGGTTGTGCTTTATTTAATCCTGAAGGTGACTATATCGTACATCGCGAAGATGTAGGAAGGCATAATGCTTTAGACAAGTTGATAGGTTATGCTGTGCAAAACCAGCTTTTACCACTGGATAAATTTGTTTTGTTATTGAGTGGAAGAGCAAGTTTTGAGCTGATACAAAAAGCGTCTATGGCTGGTATTCAGATTGTAGCCGCGATAGGTGCACCATCGTCATTGGCTGTTTCGCTTGCTATAGATAATCAAATCACCTTAGCCGGCTTCCTTAAAAAGACTGGATTTAATATTTACTCAAGACCTGACAGAATTGTATGAAATCTTTTACTGGTATTGTTTTAGCAGGTGGTAAAAGTAGTAGAATGGGTACTGATAAAGCGTTTATTGCGCTACATGATCGGTACTTTTATCAGATTGCCACTGAAAACATAGAGCCATTTTGTAAGGAAATCATTATTTCTATAAATAAATCACAAGCGACTACACATTTATTTGAATATCCGGTGATAGTGGATGCTTTTGAGGATCAAGGTCCGTTAAGTGGCCTTGTGACGGCTTTTAATGCCAATCCAGTATCTTACATTGTAATAGGCGTTGATATGGTCAAAGTGCAGCACCAACATATCCAAACCCTAGTAGATAACCACGATATTATTACTGGATGCAGCATGTATTTCAACAATAAAAGTGGATATTTTGAGCCTATGCTATCTATATGGGAACCGGCTAGGCTTAAAGAACTGACCAAGTATTATGATGAAGGTGGCCGATCCTTCCAAAAATTTTTAAAATCTATCTCCGTAAATGCTATTTCATGTGATGACTGTAGTTTTTTATTTAATGCTAATACTCCAGCCAGTCTATTGGAGCTATAGGAAGGATGCTAGTCAGTCTATGCGCTCTCGGATATATGTTTCAATATCATTTCTGTCGATGACACCTATTAAATAATTGTCCTGTTCTATTGCCAGAATAGCCAATCCCTGATCCCTCATGATATTAATAGCTTTCTGTAGCGAATCTCCCGGGGAGATAAATATGTGTTTATCTGACATTAATTCACTAACTCTTTTATTCTCATCCTTGGAAGTGATTACATCGTTGATAAATAGTTCGGGAATATTACCGGAAAGGTTACCCATAGAATCAAAAACCAAAAAATTGCGTTCATTTCCCAATTTGTATTGATGTATTACTTTAGAATAAGGATCGCCGAGATGTAATTTTGTAAATGATGTCCTCATTAAATCTCGAACACCTACTCCGTTTATAACAGATTGTAACTTAGTCTGAGAATATTCCCTGCCAGCCATCATAAAGATGAAAAGCCCTATCAAGGATAGAATCAGTTGCTGATCAAAAATACCGAAAATAACAAAACCAATGGCAAAGAATCGACCTACTAAAGAGGCAATTCTTGTGGCCTTTACTTTACCTAATTTTACTGCTAATAAAGATCTTAAAATCCTGCCTCCATCCATAGGGAAAGCCGGAATAAGGTTAAAAAAGAATAGTGTAAAGTTGATCAAGGAAAGTAGTCTAACAAATTCCATCGGGTCTTCAAGATTATAGGTATCTAAATTGAGTGAAAACTTTCCTGTAATTAGGAACAATAACACAGCAAGTAAGGAACCTAATATGAGGTTGACCAAAGGACCATTTAACGTAATGAAAAACTCCTGCATGGGTTTGTCTGGAATGTACTTCATACGCGCTATACCTCCTATGGGAGATACGATAATATCTACTGTATCCACCCCAAATTTTTTAGCTGTCAAAGCGTGCCCATATTCGTGCAATACTACACAGGCAAATACAGTCAGCATAAGTACAGTATAAGCGACACCTTCCCAAAGTTTTAGTCCGGAAGTCACTATATTATAAAATAAGAAGAGCAGGAGCAGTCCAAAACTCCAATGTATTTTTACCGGAATACCAAAATAGGTGCCGATATTCCAAGATTTGCCAAATGTCTCTATGGTTTTATCGCTTACGCGTTGTCTGTTTTCCAAAGTGGTTCGTATAATTGACCTTTAAGTATATTTCTACTGATAACAACGCGCTGCATCTCGGAAGTTCCCTCGTATATTTGAGTGATCTTAGCATCTCTCAATAAACGCTCTACATGATATTCTTTTACATAGCCGTATCCACCATGTATCTGCACAGCCTCTACTGTCTGTCGCATGGCTACTTCTGAAGCATATAGCTTAGCCATCGCTGCAGCCGACGTATAGTCCATGCCCTGATCTTTCATCCATGCAGCACGATAAACCAATAGTCTTGCTGCCTCTATCTCGGTTGCCATGTCCGCTAATTTAAAAGCAATAGCCTGATGCTGGGATATCGGTTTGCCAAATGCCTCTCTTTCCTTAGAGTACTTGACGGCGAGTTCGTAAGCACCGGCAGCGATCCCCAAAGCCTGAGCTGCTATACCGATACGACCGCCAGATAAAACCTTCATGGCAAATTTAAAGCCAAAGCCATCTTCACCTATTCTATTTTCTTTTGGTACAATGACGTCATTATACATAATGGTATGTGTATCAGATGCACGGATACCTAGTTTATCTTCTTTAGCACCGATGACAACGCCATCCCAGCCCGTTTCAACAATTAAGACATTGATACCATGGTGTCCTTTTTCAGGATAGGTCTGCGCTATAACTAAATGAATAGATGATTTACCTCCATTAGTTATCCAGTTTTTAGTACCATTGAGTACATAGTGATCACCTTTATCTATGGCCGTAGTCCGCTGGCTTGTGGCATCACTTCCGGCTTCTGGCTCAGAAAGACAAAAGGAGCCGATAATCTCACCAGCAGCTAATCTTGTCAGATATTTTCGTTTTTGTTCTTCAGTACCGTAGGCTTCTAATCCCCAACATACTAAAGAGTTATTGACAGACATAATAACCGAACACGAGCTGTCCACCTTACTGATTTCTTCCATTGCCAGCACATAGGATAATGAATCCATGCCACCACCGTTGTAAGTGGGTGATACCATCATCCCGAGAAAACCCATCTCACCCATTTTTTTAACTTGTTCAGATGGGTGAATCATATTTTTGTCTCTTTCGATGACGCCAGGCAATAATTCCTGCTGTGTAAATTCTCTGGCAGCCTGCTGTACTGCTATTTGTTCTTCGGTAAGTTCGAATATCATATCTTCTGACTGTTTATTTTAATAAATGTAATAGTTGCGGCAAAATTAATAAAAAATATGGACTATTTATAAAAACTTGTATTGGAATGTATGACATATTCCTCTTTTATTAGTAAGAAAATAATTTACTATTCTTACATTGAGGTATAAACATGATAAGGGTGTTTGTCCAGATCACAGATAGCAAACCCTAAAAGTACTATTAATAAACAGTCATCTCTCTCCCTTTCCTCTTTTAGCCATTGTCTGTTTGACTGAAAGGAGAAAACTATGTTACAAAGGGTTTATACCCATTATACATTCAACTCAGTCCAATCTTTATAAAAAAACAATAAATCTCTGCGTTAGAAAGCCTCATTATAGCTAAGGCTATGTTTGCGTTTTCTATCTTGATATTTACTATTTTTTTCTATTAAATATTTAGACCATTTCAAAATATGATGAGTATTAACTACGCTTTTACCTTATCAAAGAAATGAAAATATTTTGTATTTATTCCTTTTTTTAAATCGAACTCACGTTATTTAAATAACTTTAACTGACTATCCTCCGGTAATAATTTAAAACTCTTCCTGTGGTGAATCGTAGCACCGTGTGTTGCTATAGCCTTGCGATGAGCTACGGTAGGATAACCTTTGTTTTTATGCCACATAAAAGCAGGAAAATCCTTGCTGATATCATTCATATATTCATCGCGATAAGTTTTAGCAAGGATAGAAGCTGCTGCAATGCTCAAATACCTGCCATCGCCTTTAATGATACAGTCAAAGGGTATGTCCTGATATGGCATAAATTTGTTGCCATCGACGATGATATGAGCCGGTCTTATGGGCAAATCATCCAATGCTTTATGCATCGTTCTAATAGAAGCCCATAGTATATTATAAGTATCTATTTCTAAGGGATCCATTTGTGCTACTTTAAATGCTAAAGCTTCTTGTTCTATAACGGTGCGCATTCGGTTTCTTTGACTTTCGTTGAGTTGTTTTGAGTCATTGAGATCTTCGTGATAAAAATCTATAGGCAGGATGACGGCAGCAGCAAAAACGGGACCGGCCAGGCAACCGCGTCCGGCTTCATCGCATCCAGCTTCTGGGTATTTTCCCGAGTGATTTCCGGAAAGTATATTTATATTCATGAATTTACAACTAAATTATTCATACCTAAGTGCCTCAATCGGATCTAACTTTGAGGCTTTAATGGCGGGATAAAGCCCAGAACCGAGGCCTACAATAATGCAAACCGTAAACCCAAGCACTATCCAATTCCACGGTATGAAAAAGTGCCCTCCTACCAACAATGAAACACCAAATCCCATTAAAATGCCGAGTATAATACCTGCGACTCCTCCAATCAGACAGATGACGACGGCCTCGATCAAAAACTGAAAACGTATATTGGATTTAGTGGCACCCAATGCTTTACGTATGCCTATCTCGCGTGTACGCTCTGTGACAGAAACCAGCATGATATTCATTAAGCCAATGGACGCACCTAAAAGCGTCAGCATAGCTATGATGATAGTGCCCCAACGTAGTGAGGATGTCATTGATTTTAGCTTATTAAGGATGCCGTCACTTTTTTGTATTTCAAAATCATTAGGATCTGTTACCTTGAGTTTTCTCACATTGCGCATGACGCCGATTGTCTGGCTGATAGCATTGTCAATATCAGTAGAATTAGATACAGAAACGGTTATGTTGTATGGTTTATCATTGTAGCCATACAGCGCTTTAACATTGTACAGGCTGATGAAAACCCTCCGATCATTAGAACCCCCAGTTGAAGAACCTTTGGATTTAAGTGTGCCAATGACTAAAAAGCGATTGTTATTGATATAAATAATCTGACCTAATGCTTTATCCGGTTTTTTGTCAAAGAGTAGGTTTACTATATCCGAACCAATAATAGCTCTATTACCTGTTGACATCACCTCACCTGCTGTAAAATTTCTTCCTGCTTCGACTTCATAGGAAGTTGTGTTTAGATAATTTTCGTCGATACCTACGATACGCACATTAGGGTTTGTCTTTTTATTGCCAAATTTTATCGTAGCATTATTGATACCACGAGCATCGACAGAGACTTTCGCTGTACTATAATTAAAAACATTTTTAAAATCTATAGCTTGATTAAAACTGATAATATCGGCCGCTTTTTGTTTCTTTCCATTATCGGTTACAGCTATAGATTCGGATAGAGGCATGATATTAAATGAATTGGCACCTAATTTATTAAAGTTGTCACTCATAGAAAACAAAATACTATCTATTGCTGTCAGGATTCCTACCAGACAAGTGATTCCTACAGCTATAATCATCAACGTAAGTAACGACCTCAATAGGTTTGCACGGATAGATTCCAATGCCAGCAACATGCTTTCGAAATAATTCATACAACAAAAGTATAAAAGGTTTGCTTCATCTGCCACATAAAGATATGGGTTATTCTATAAAGACACATGGGAAAATAGAAATATATCACTATTTTAACGACGAATAATGCATTAGTTTTACAAATGCCTTCTTATTTTACCCTCATTTATAGGATTTATTTAACCTACGGCATGTCTTGACAAAGTTATTCTATTATCTTATTACTAAATTAGATGCTTCCTATCACCACGATTATAATTAATATCAGATGGAAAAGCTCAAATACTATTTTGTTTTTTGATTCGCTAGATAGAATTCCAACTAAAAAAGATAGTGGAACGGCGAGAGATAGTATATGCTCTTGAATTTGTGTATTGAAAATAGAATATGCTACAATACTAAATAAGATCAACCAATACAATATTTCAATTTTCTTTTTTATCTGTACGGCCTTTTTGGCTACTATAGTGCCATATACCAAAATCGATATTACCATTACAAGTAAAATAACACCTATAGCCGTATATCCAATAATCTGTTGTCCTGTAGTGATGTCTGGCCATCTAAAAAATATTTTATCAAAAAACTGTATTTCAATGAATGGGATATTGAACCAATATTTTATACTAAATATTAAGAAGTACGGTGTAATAAATCCTATAAAATATTGTAATTTTTCTAGAATATTAAATGATCTTAGTTGCAAAATAGCAATAATTCCAAATAAAAAATACGCAAAATAGGGTACATAAAAGAGTGAGGCAGTTGCTATCATAAACCCGCTATTGAATATTTGTGCTGTAGGATTTATGTTTTTATAAGTATTGAGTAAATTATGCAAAGCCAATAATAAAAAAGTATTAGCCATAAGTATCGCTGTAAGCCCGGAAGTGTTTGCAATAAGACTAACAAAAAGCACGTAGAAAACGCCTGCAAACTGTGTTGAATCCCGCGATATCTTCTGATTTATAAAAATATAATTAACTAATAATGCTTGAAGAAAAACGAGTATCGAAGCTATTATATTTTGAATAAACAGATTATCAATATGATTATAAACAAAAGAATTTATGAAAGTGGCATTGCTCTGATCTAATGTATATTTTTGTGGTAATAAAAACGTTCCTATCCTGACTAAAAATACATATGGCAGGAGTAGCAGGCTGTTTATTAAAACATTTTTTCTAAAGATCTCTAACAAAATATATGGTAATTACTTTTGTGCAAATTGATTAAACATCTATGGAAACTCACAATATGTTGGCAAATGTATGATTTTATTTGTTTTGATTATCATTAATAAAATTATATTTTTTTAGCAGATCAACATTTATGGTAAAACAGTAAATTATTGATATTAAAATATTATGCTTTAAATGTCGTTGAATTTAGAGAATGCCTTATCTTGTGCAGAATTTGGATTGTTTATTTTAAGACAATGGCATCAGATTTAGATATTATTAAGTCACCAGTAGCTAAAGAATTAAAAGATTTTGAAGCGCATTTCAAGGTATTGATGAAAAGTTCAGTTCCTTTACTGGACAAAATTACCTATTATATGGTACAGCAGAAAGGCAAGCAAGTGCGTCCTATTCTGGTGTTTTTATGTGCTAAAGTATGTGGTAAACTGAATGCATCTACTGATGTTGCGGCATCTTTAATAGAATTATCTCATACTGCATCCCTTGTACATGATGATGTTGTGGATAATGCTTACGAACGCCGAGGATTCTTTTCACTTAATGCACTATGGAAAAATAAAATAGCAGTATTAGTAGGAGACTTCCTTTTGACTAAAGGCCTTCAAGTCGCTCTCGAAACCAATAATTATCGACATCTGCATACGGTATCTATGGCGGTGCAACAAATGGCAGAAGGTGAATTATTGCAAATGGAAAAGGCACGTCGCTTAGATATCGACGAAAGCATATATTATGAAATTATCCGTCAAAAGACAGCTTCTTTGATCGCTGCAGCTTGTAGTGCAGGAGCTTCTTCTACAACGGACGATGAATTGATGATCGAAAATATGCGGTTGTTTGGAGAAAAATTAGGTATTGCCTTCCAAATTAAGGATGACCTTTTTGACTATGGTGATGATGCCATTGGCAAACCACGGGGTATAGATATCAAAGAAAAAAAGATGACTCTACCCCTGATTTATGCGCTCAATCACACCGATAAAAAAACTAAAAACAAGATTATCAATTACATCAAAAATGATAGCGAAAACGAAAATAAAGTAAGGGAAGTCATAGCTTTTGTTAAACAGACTGGTGGTATGGAATATGCTGAAAAGGCTATGATAAAATATCAGGATGAAGCACTCGAAATATTAAAACATTTTCCTCAGAGTGAAGCAAGAGACAGTCTCGATAAATTAGTTTACTTCTTTACTAACAGGAAAAATTAAAACTTATCTATTCTTATTTCTTTTACAGATTGACTAGTTAAATCACCTGAAGAATAAACAAAAACTCGATATGCATCTTTTGTCGTTGACAGCTTGGCTACTTTATATTGTGAATTCTTTCCTTTAGAAGCACCTTGATGCAGAATTTCAACAGATTGTATTTTATGATTGGTTAAAAATTGATTTAACTTGGCAGTTGCTTCGGTTTTTGTGAGTATTTCCTGATTGTCAAAAATACAAAAGTCAACTTGATTTTGAAGATAAGTAGCCACTGTGTTCATGTCATTATTTTTGATAGCATTGAAAAATGCAACATCGCCCTGCCCCATCATGTGGACAGCAAAAAACATAAAGACAGCAATTAAATATTTTTGAAACATTTCTTTTCGTTTTAATATTTTAAGAACAATAACTATAACGGCTTTAAATCTGTATTATTATTCCGTTTTGTAATTGAGACGTTGATAGATAGATGTAAAGTTTCAATTTTGATGCTAAAGTATGTTAAAATGTATAATATTTTATTAAACATACTATAATTTTTGAAGATTGCCCTATATTTATACCTTCAAACCATTAAAAACATTAGAATCATGGATCGTATAGCATTAATCATTTTAGACGGCTGGGGCATCAATCACAATCAAAAAGTAAGTGCTATAGAAGCCGCCAATACACCGATTATGGATCGATTGATGCGGGACTGTCCATCTGCTACTCTAACAACTTTTGGCGAAGATGTAGGTCTTCCAGAAGGTCAGATGGGAAATTCAGAAGTCGGTCATATGAATATAGGCGCAGGTCGTGTCGTCTATCAGGAATTAGCTAGAATCAATAAAGCTGTCAGAGAAAAAAATCTCGAATCCAACAAAGTATTACTTGATGCTATTCATTATGCTCAGACACACAATAAAAAGATTCACCTCATGGGTCTTGTTTCTGATGGTGGTGTGCATGCTCATATAAATCATCTGATCGGCCTATGTGATATGCTTAAAGAATATAGTGATCTCAATGTATATATTCATGCTTTTATGGATGGACGCGATACTGATCCCAAATCAGGCATTAAGTACCTAAGCATTGTAAATAAAGTTATCGATAATACTAATATCCGTGTAGCCACGGTGACAGGAAGGTACTATGCTATGGATAGGGATAAGCGATGGGAAAGAGTAAAGTTAGCCTATGACGTACTGGTCAATGGCAAGGGTCAGGCATCGAATGACTTTATCGCTGATATGCAAAAATCTTACAATGATAATGTTACAGATGAGTTTTTAAAACCAATGTTTAACGCAGATATTCCGGCAGATGATCGTGAGATCAAGGCAGACGATGTAGTTATATTTTTTAACTTCAGGACGGACAGACCACGTCAGTTGACCGAGGTACTTACTCAAAAAGATTACCATGAGTATGACATGCACAAACTGCCACTATATTACGTCACTTTTACTAAATATGATCAAGAATTTACAGGCATCCACATAGTATTCGAAAAAGAAAATTTGACAAATACACTCGGTCAGGTCATCAGTGAGGCTGGCGGCACTCAAGTCAGAATAGCCGAAACAGAAAAATATCCTCATGTGACCTTCTTTTTTAATGGCGGCATAGAACAGGAATTTCCAGGCGAATCAAGGATATTAGTACCCTCTCCAAAAGTACCTACTTACGATATGCAACCAGAGATGAGTGCCATTGAAATCACAGATAAACTTATAGAATTTGTCAATAAAAATGTACCTGATTTTATCTGTCTAAATTATGCTAATGCTGACATGGTAGGACATACCGGCGTGTTTTCAGCAGCAATGAAAGCAGCAGAAACAGTAGATACCTGTCTGGGTAGATTATTAGACACCTTATTAATTCATGATTATAAAGCTATCATCATCGCTGATCACGGTAATTCAGACATTATGGTTAATCCTGATGGAAGCCCTAATACAGCACATACTACTAATCCCGTACCTGTAATCTTGGTAGGCAACCACGTGACAAAGGTCAACTATATGGTTAAGGATGGTAAACTTGGCGATCTGGCACCCAGTATATTGGCTTTGATGCACATTAAGCCATCACCGGAGATGACAGGCAATGTGATTATCAATAGCATTGATGAATAAACTACCCGATAAAAGCAGCACTATCGCCTTGGTTTTAGTTATTAATAATAGTATATCAAAGGTTATTCGTGAAAGTTAATAGTTTAGCATTTTGGTTATTGGCAGTTTTAATATTGATATCCTCTTGTACTAAGGATGAGATACACGAGGGTATGAAGCCCATATATTATAGTTATGATGATTTTTCAGGAATAAAAAGTGGTCAGCCCATACCATTTAGTAATCTTGGTAAGATTATTTCAAAAGGTTCTTTATTATTAATTAATGAAAAAAATAAAGGTATCCATGTGATAGATAATACCAATCCGGAAAATGCGATTCAGAAATATTTCTGGTATATTCCCGGTAATACTGAGTTTACACTCATCCAAAACACACTTTATGCCGATAATGGGAAACATCTCATAGTTATAGATGTCAGTAATCCGGAAATGCTTTTGGTTTTAACTATTATTAAAAATCAATATACACCGGAACGTATCGAAGCCTTTCCACCAAATTATAAAGGTTATTTTGAATGTTTTGATAGTAACAAAGGTCTTTTAAACGGTTGGGAAATGGATAAAAATTTAATTAATCCTTATTGTAAAACAAATTAGAAAAATTAGAAAATATGAAGTATTGGTTTTTTTCAGGACTGTTGATACTAAGTGTTCTTTACTCATGTGATAAAGCAGATATTGGTGGGCAGGATGTATCATCAGAGACTAAATCAGGGTCATACGCTACAATGCTAACGGTCGGCAATAAATTATACGTTGTCAATAAAACGGCTATTACCACATTTGACGTAAGTAATCCCGCAGATCCTAAAGAAATAGACCGAAAAGATGCAGGTGTCGATATAGAATCTTTGTATTATTATAATAACCTTTTACTTATCGGCTCTGTCAATAATATGTATATTTATAGTTTGACGGTTGATGGTATCCCAGAAAGACAAAGTGCCACTCCGTATAGTAATGTTTTTGATAGAGAAGTCTGTACATCTGATCCTATCGTCATACGCAATAATTATGCATACGTTACACTTTCCGCAACTAATAATATATGTGCGTTTTGGCAAAGGATAAATGAATTAAGAGTTTATGATATAGCCGATTTTACAAGACCTAGATTACTCGATGTAGTAAGTATGAGTGCACCTAAAGGGCTGGGACTAGGCAAAAGCCATCTTTTTGTCTGTGATCAAAATACAGGATTAAAGGTATTTAATATTGATGATCCTAAAAAACCTGTTTTGGTCAAGACCATTGGCGGATTTAAAGCTTATGACTTGATTGTAAATAACAATCTGTTGATAGTCGTTGCAGATAAAAAATTGTTACAGTATGATATCAGCGATGAAGAAGATATAAAGCCTTTAGGTATAATTTATCTTTAAGAGATGGGATGGATTTATGATAAAGCGGCGCGTTTTTTTATAATTTTAGTGGCTATAGTTATATTTCACCAGTATGGTATCAGCCAATCCGCCGATACAATTAAAGTACGATACCATCTCAGTGTTACACCATCAGCCATTGTAAATATTACGCCAGCTTTGCAGTTGGGGCATGATTTGCGGATAAATGATAGATTTTCCTTTGGTTTAGAGACAGGCTATATCTTTGCCAACACTAACAACAATGACCTAAATGTCAAAGGGATAAGATTACGACCAGCTTTTAAATTTCATATCCAAAAAGATGGCAATGAGCATGCAATTTTGTATTTATTTTATAATTATAAATACTACAAGGCAGATCGGTTTAATGAATTTAGACGTGCTAATGGTGCCTATACAGAAAAAGTTAAAGGTATTAGAGAAACCACATTTCAAGGCTTTGGGGTAGGAATGGATTACAAGTTTAATATAGAGGGTCAAAAATATTTTAAAACTAATAGTTTTGGTGTGGGTGTCGGCATGGGTAGGCTTAGCAATGAGTATTCAGATAACGTACGTCCTTCGGCTTTTGACTTTTTTATATTCGGACCTTATTCGGCTAATGGCAGTTTCCTGATGCCTATATTATTTACTCATTTTAGCATGTTGATTTTCTAATATTTATAATTTAGAAAGTGACGCGATTGATTTTATAGATCGTAGGGATATATCCATAATTCACATTAAACTATATTATACCCATTATACATTCAAATTAGTCCAATCCTTATAAAAAAATAGTAAATCTCTGCGTTAGAAAGCCTCACTATAGCTAAGGCTATGTTTGCATTTTCTGCCTTGATATTTATACTCATTATACATTCAAATTAGTCCAATCCTTATAAAAAAATAGTAAATCTCTGCGTTAGAAAGTCTCACTATAGCTAAGGCTATGTTTGCATTTTCTGTCTTGATATTTACTATTTTTTCTACTAAATCTTCGGACCATTTAAAAATATAATGAGTATTAGAATTATCACACATAAAATCGTATTGCTTGATGTACGATGCTGGCTTTTACCGGGCTGTAGCCAATAAATTCTCCATCCATATCGACGGGCATTTTTTGTTTTAATCCCTTTACTTCGATGTTAATTGAGGATTTGTAGTAGATTTCCAAGTGCTTGAGGTGTTGACATTTACGGGCATCACCGATGTTTTTGAGGTAGTCAATCATGGAAATATCTCCTGCTATCACTACAGAAAATGTACCATTTGTCGGGTCAGCATCCGGTGCAATACCTATGCCACTGCCAAAATATTTAGCATTAGCGATGACACATAGCATGGTATTGCCTTCATAAGTAAAGCTGTCGCCTTGTACAAAAATCGGTAATTTTCGGTAAGAAAGCAAGGTTTGTACGATTGCTTTTTGATAAGTCAGGAATGGACTGAGTCGTCGTGATGAATGACTGATCCGCTCGGCTACTACACCGCCTAAACCTACATCCACGACATTGATAAACCATCTTTTTTCTACTTCATCTCTATGATTATGATATTCGAGAAATCCGGCATCTACCAGCAAGTGCTTGTCTTCAACGATGCTTTTTTTCAGATCCCTGATTTTAAGTGGTGCATGGACTGTTTTTACAAAATCATTGCCAGTGCCGGCAGGGATAACGCCAAGCCGAATACTATCTCTGTTGATTTCTGGATGATTTTGAAGTGATAGCATGATGCCGTTTAGCGTTTCGTTGAGGGTGCCATCGCCGCCTGCACAAATAATTCTGTAATACCCATCAGATATTGCCTCATTCGCTAATTCAATAGCATGACCTATCTTTTGAGTAACTTTAATTTCATGGGGAAGGTCATTAAATGTGTTTTCTATTTCAGTAACTATGTGTCTATACTTTTGAGATCTTCCGTTAATAATAAAAAAAAGTGGTTTCATTAGTGGTTAGTATGTAAATTGAGTAGGAAAAGTATAAAGATTTATTGGATTAGCCTATAAAATTTTAACAATTAATTTTATAATTTTCATTTTCAAAGATAACTTCATAAAATTATTCGTATTATTGCAAATCAAAACAATAAATCATCTTTACAATCTCTAATAGCTTATGAATGGTGGCGATATCATTGCAAAGATCCTTCAAAAACATGGTGTAAAGTATCTCTTCACTTTGTGCGGTGGACATATTTCTCCGATATTTGTCGCTGCTGATAAGATTGGTATCAGGGTTGTCGATACCAGACATGAAGCAACAGCTGTTTTTGCAGCGGATGCTGTTTCAAGACTAACAGGATCCCCAGGTATAGTTACAGTAACAGCCGGTCCTGGTGTGACTAATGCAGTTACAGCTTTAAAAAATGCATCTCTTGCCCAGTCGCCGCTTGTCTTATTAGGTGGTGCAGCGGCTACGATTCTCAAAGGTCGTGGTAGCCTTCAAGATATTGACCAGATGTCTATCATGAAATCTGTCTGTAAGTGGAGCGTGAGGATAACGCGTGTACGTGATATTGTACCTTTACTAGAAGAGGCTCTGTGTCGATCACAGGAAGGTGTGCCGGGACCGGTGTTTGTCGAGTGTCCTATCGATATTCTATATGATGAGCCCTTGGTCAGAAGTTGGTATGGTGCTAAAAGTAAAGATGGTAAAGCACAAAGCCTGAAAGAAAAATTCCTCAATTGGTATGTCAATAGACACGTTGAGCAGCTATTTTCAGGAAAGGAATTTATAGATTTTAACCGACCTATAAAAGCACCGGGTTATATTAGGCATACTTCTACAGATGTAAGTAAAACCATCCGTATGCTTGAAACGGCTCAAAAGCCTTTACTTATCATTGGAAGTGGTGCCATGATGCAACCTAATAAAGTAAATCAGATGGTTGAGGCTATCGAAAGCATGGGTATTCCGGTTTATCTAAGCGGTATGGCAAGAGGCCTTCTCGGCAAAAATCATCCTTTACATATGCGACATAAGCGTAAGGAAGCGATTAAAGATGCAGATTTCATTTTTCTGGCTGGAGTACCCAATGATTTCCGCATGGATTATGGTAGTCATATAGGCAAGCGATCATTTTGTTCGGTCAATAGAAGTAAAGAAGATCTGTTTAGAAATAAAAAACCAACCATCTCTGTTTGGAGCGATCCTATGGATTTCTTAATAGAGATAGCTCAAAAATATAAGAGAAATCATTCGGAATGGATACGGCATCTTGCACAGCGAGACGAGATGAGAGAAAGCGAAATCAACGAAAAAAGCAAAACACAGGATGGTTTAGGTCTTAATCCGCTGTCCTTATTCAAAAAACTCGATCAGCATTTAAGTGATGATGCCATACTGATAGCCGATGGAGGAGATTTTGTAGCTACTGCTTCCTACACGTTGCGTGCACGCAAACCATTATCTTGGCTGGATCCTGGCGTTTATGGTACGCTGGGTGTTGGTGCTGGTTTTGCTTTAGGTGCTAAATTGGTATATCCCGATAAGGACGTTTGGATTATTTACGGTGATGGTAGTGCTGGTTACAGCTTGGTTGAATATGATACGTTTCACAGGTTAGGCCTACCTATTATTTCGTTGATAGGCAATGATGCCTGCTGGGGTCAGATAGCCAGAGATCAATTAGATTTGCTTGGTAGCGAATGTGCCTTAATCCTTGAACATAGCGAATATCAAAAGATAGCTAACGCTTTTAGTGGTGATGGACAAAGGGTGGAAACGATGGAAGCCTTCGAACAATCCATCGCAAATGCGCAGAAAAGTATTACGCAAAATGTTCCTTATATTATCAATGCTATCCTTAGTAAATCCGATTTTCGTAAAGGGTCGATCAGTGTGTAATGACAGTTTAGAATCGATAAATACATATATAATATATGATTAATATAAAAAATAGTCTGCTCTTAATTATCGATGTACAGGAACGACTTCTTCCTGTCATTCATGATGGAGATGATGTATTAAAAAATATTAATACACTGATTAAAGCAGCAGAAATTCTTGGATTGGATATGGTAGTTACCGAACAGTATCCAAAAGGACTCGGCTGTACGGTCTCTGAATTGTTATATACTGACAGTACTGAGATTTATGAAAAAGATACGTTTAGCTGTCTTTTGCAGCCGGAATTACTACAAAAAATAAGAAAAGATCAAAAGATTGATTTGATACTTTGCGGAGTAGAAGCCCATATCTGTGTTTTAAAAACAGCCCTTGATGCGTTGGATCAGGGTTTCAAAGTGCATATAGTTGCTGATGCGGTTTCTTCGCGTACACCTCAAAACAAACAATTGGGTCTGGATAGGATAAGACAGAGCAATGGCTATATAGTTTCTATGGAAATGATTCTGTTTATGCTAATGGAACGCGCTGGTACGGACACATTTAAAGCAATAAGTAAACTTATAAAATAATCGACATGGAAATAAGTCGCCTTTTTGACTATCTTACTACTCAGGTAAAGAATAATCCGGATGCTGCCTTTTTATCTAATAAAGTTAGCACAGCTATGAGTAATCGAGTGTGGAAGGATTATACTTATAGTGAGACACAACACATAGCTAATCAGGTAAGTCAATTGCTGATAGATGCGGGTTTTAATAAAGAAGATAAGATTGCTATCATCAGTAATAACCGCCCGGAATGGAATTTTGTTGATCTTGGTGCACAGCAGATAGGAGTCGTGGATGTGCCTATGTATCCTACTATATCTGAGGATGATTATGCTTTTATTTTTGAGGATGCAGGTATTCAGTACGCTTTTGTAGGTGATGCTTCAATATTTGAAAAAGTAAAACCACTTGAAGACCGTATTACTTCTTTAAAAAAGATTATAACTTTTGATAAAATAAGTGGTGCAGCCTGGTTTTGGGACGAGGTTAATGCTGTTAACTCGATTGATATTGCTGAAATCGAAAAGCGTAAAGAAGCCGTTGATAGTCATGATATATTTACAATTATCTACACTTCTGGCACGACTGGCATACCAAAAGGGGTCATGCTGACTCATAGTAATGTTGTTAGTAATCTGACAAGTGTGGGTTCGGTTTTGCCATTTATGAAAAATGAAAAAGCCCTCAGTTTTCTACCATTATGTCATAGTTTTGAGCGGACAGTCTTTTATGCTTACCTTATGTTTGGCATTCACATATACTATGCAGAAAGTTTAGACACCATTGGTGAAAACCTCAGAGAAGTTCAGCCATATTGTTTTACTACAGTACCACGAGTTCTAGAGAAAGTTTTTGAAAAAATCATGGCAAAAGGTAGCGAGCTTACAGGTATTAAGCGCTTGTTGTTTTTTTGGAGTATAAAAATTGGAAGTGAATATAAACTTGGTGAACCCAAGCCGATTTGGTATAAAATTAAATTGGGGATTGCAAGAAAGCTTGTATTTTCAAAATGGCATGAAGCGCTTGGCAATCGGGTACAATTTATTGTTACAGGAGCTGCAGCCATGCAGCCACGTTTGATAACGCTATTTACAGCGGCTGGTATTCAAGTGATAGAAGGATACGGATTGACTGAGACCTCGCCAGTCCTCACGATAAATGGAATCGACGAGGTGGATCGATGTGCTGGCACAATAGGTAGGCCGATTCCAGGTGTAGAAATACGCCTTGCAGAAGATGGTGAAATAGTGGCTCGTGGGCCAAATATCATGAAAGGTTATTATAACCGCCAAGACCTCACAGATCAGGTGATCGACAAAGATAATTGGTTTTATACAGGTGATATCGGTACTTGGATAGAAAGAAATGGTCATACATTTCTAAAAATCACTGATCGCAAAAAAGAATTATTCAAAACGGCAGGAGGAAAATACATCGCTCCTCAGGCTATAGAAAATAAAATGAAAGAAAGTCGGTTTATCGAACAAATCATCGTAGTCGGTGGAGATAACAGAAAATATATTGCCGCATTAATTGTTCCATCTTTTCCACAGTTGGAAGGCTGGGCTAAGGACCATGGTATTGAATTTACGGATCATGCTAGCTTAGTTAATAATCAGGAAATCATCACTTTGGTGCAAAAAGATATCGATAAATACAATCAAAGCTTAGGAAAATGGGAACAGATAAAGAAGATCCGGATTTTGGATAAAGAGTGGACAATTGATGGAGGACAATTGACACCTACGTTAAAACTCAAACGAAAAACCATCGAGTCCCAGTATCATGCAATTATTGACCAGCTATTCCTCGATTAAATTACAAAATTTTTAAAATTGATACTATAGCTCGATCCAATGGTAGGTTTAAATATTTACCTTTGTACGATCAAATATGTATATTTATTTTTATGGCCGAATTAACCGTTGTAATTTCCTATTATAAAGCAATTGACAATTTAAAACTCATTTTAAAAGCTTTAAATCAACAAAGTAAAAAGGATTTTGAAGTTATTTTGTCAGAGGATGATTATAACGAAGAAACTAAAGTGTTTTTGGAGAATACAAAACAGGAATATTCTTTTCCGATTATCCATATATATCAACTAGTAGATGATGGTTTTAGAAAAAATGAAATGCTCAACAGAGCGGTTTTAAAAGCAACGACAGAAAAATTGGCTTTTATTGATGGCGACTGCATTCCCCATAAGCATTTTGTAAAAAACTATATAAAAAGCCTTAATCCGGATTGTATCTATGATGGGAGAGCAGTATTATTGGATGAAAAAACTACTCAATTTTTAAAATCAAGCCAGTCATTTAGTAAATTAAAATTGTTGAACTTGGTTTTTACCGACTCTACGTATCTCAAGGACGGCATTTATTTTCCCTATTTTTCATTGAGTTTTAATCAAAAAGGCAGAGGTTTGGTAGGAAGAAACTGGGGAATTTGTAAGTCCACGCTACTTAAAGTCAATGGATTTGATATGGATTATATTCATGCCGGAGTAGGAGAAGATACAGACATAGAATGGCGTCTAAAAGCTATTGGAGTAAAATCAAAATCTATGAAAAACAATGCAATAGTCTATCATTTGTATCATCCTAAAGGGTACTCTGATGAAACGGTTCAAAACAATATGGAGTTAATGTTTAAGAAGCAAATACTAAACAATATTCGATGCTTAAATGGGATTCAATCGCTTATTGATACCTCAAAATAGTATTTAATACCCATCATACATTAAAATCAGTCCAATCCTTATAAAAAAATAGTAAATCTCTGTGTTAGAAAGCCTCACTATAGCTAAGGCTATGTTTGCGTTTTCTGCCTTGATAATTATACTCATTATACATTCAAATTAGTCCAATCCTTATAAAAAAATAGTAAATCTCTGTGTTAGAAAGCCTCACTATAGCTAAGGCTATGTTTGCGTTTTCTGCCTTGATATTTACTATTTTTTCTACTAAATCTTCGGACCATTTAAAAATATAATGAGTATTACTATTTTTTCTACTAAATCTTCGGACCATTTAAAAATATATTTTAACAAATACTCATTTAAGGGTTTCGGATACAGGATAGGTTTCTAAGTAGGACGCGATTAATTCTTCGATGGCATCATCAAGCATGATGACGACCTCTTCAAAACGATTGTTATAGTATGGATCCGGAACAGATATATTTCTACCGGGGTCTGCATAATTCATAATGAGCTTGACCTTAGCCTTTTGTTCTTCATTACTACACAAAGCTAGTATATCCTGATAATTGGAGCTATCCATAGCCAAGATTAAATCAAATGTTTCTAAGTCTTGCCCTGATATCTTTCTAGATACTTGTCTTGAAATATCAAAATTATGCTTTTTTGCAATCTGAATAGCCCGTATATCTGGAGATTCGCCATCATGCCATCCGGATGTACCCGCTGAGTCCACATACCAGTCGGTCAACTTGTATGCTTTAATTTTTTTCTCTAAAATACCATGTGCTAAAGGCGATCTGCAAATATTGCCTAAGCAAACCATTAAAATTTTCATCGTATAGATTTACATTCCATAAAGACCTTATAATAATATGACTGTCACTATTATATAACTGTTTTATAGCAAATATGCTGCCAATTTTACAATATTTTGCGTAATACAGTTTATTAAAGCCTACTCAAACAATGTAAATATACCATTCTATCGTAAAGAGTTAATCTTTGTACATTATCCATTTAGCTATTTCCTTAAAGCTGGCTTTTTTGCCATACATCAGGATGCCTACTCTATAGATACGACCAGCCAACCATACAAAAAAGATAGTAAATAAGATCAATGAACCCATAGATATAGCTATCTGCCACCATGGTGGATCAAAAGGTAAGCGTACCGGCATTACTACAGATGACAATAGCGGTATCATACTGGACCACACAGCCAGATTGCTATCCGGAGCATTAAATGCACTGAATCCTATATACATAGCAATCATCAAAGGCATCATCACGGGTAGTGTAAGAGAGTTAGCCTCGTTGATATCTTCGCCGACTGCCGATCCAACTGCAGCAAATAGGGCTGAATATGCAAAATACCCCATAAAGAAATAAAACAATGATAGAGGCAGGATAATAATCCAATTGATGTTCTTTAACTCTGAAAATACTTGGGTAATTTCTTCATTGCCTGACAAAGCTGACATATCAGAGGGCATATGACCTGTGTTTATAGTATTTACGGAAGACGGGTCTAGCCCAAATATTGCAGCACTTATATAGTAAATTACAGGGATTAACAATAACCATATACCTACCTGTGTCAAACCTACCAAGCCCACTCCTATTACCTTACCAAGCATTAACTGGAAAGGCTTTACTGAAGAAATGAGTACTTCGACAATACGGTTTATTTTCTCTTCCATAACCGAACGCATTACCTGCATACCATATAATAAGATAATAAAAAACATGGCATACCCGATAACAAATCCCAAAGCAGATGAAACCATAGTAGTCATCGACGTCACTTTCTTATCCTTAAGTATGGTGACAGGGATACCAGTAATATCCGTATCAAGTTTTGTTAATAATGTGCCATCTACGTTGAGTTTTTTTAATTTAAAATCTCTTATTTTTTTACCAATTGCTTTATCTAAAGCCATGTTTTCATCCATTGCCAGTTGATCATCAGCATGATATTTATAACTATACTTTACTGCTAATGAATCCTGCAAAGGAGGTATTTCAAGAACACCACTGATTTTTCCGTCAATATATTGCTTAATCAAACTATCTAAAGGAAGATCACTAAACGTAAATTTTAGATTATCTCTTGCTGAGAGCTCATGTCCTAAGAGATGTGAAGGGTCAGACACCGCAATGTTTTTTATCTTGTCCGAACCAGTAGCCATAACTAGCCCAACAATAGCAATAAATATAATAATACCTAATGGTGCCAGTAAAGTCGTTAGAATAAAAGTTTTATTTTTTACTCTTGTCAGATATTCTCTTTGAATAATTAGCCAAATCTTGTTCATGGTTATTGTGTTACTTTTTGAATAAATATTTCATTGAGCGAGGGCAAAATTTCGTTGAATCCTTTTACAGAAACACCATTACTAATTAATGATTGTAATATATGATTAGAATTATGATAGTCTGTAACTTTAAAGACGATTTCATTTTCCGACTTATGAATAAGCTGATCTGAATTTAGTCCAGGAATATTATCAGGTAGTTGCCCCGCAAATTGGAGGCTAAATTTAAATTCTTTAAAATCATTTTTAATTTGTGAAACGTTTCCATTTAGGATTACCTTACCTTTATTAATAAGTACGATGTCTTCGCATATTTGTTCTACTTGCTCCATCCGATGCGTAGAGAATAATATGGTAGCTCCTTTTTCTTTAAGTTGGTAAATTTCATCCTTGATTAGATTAGCATTGACGGGATCCAGCCCAGTGAAGGGTTCATCTAAGATGATTAGCGAAGGCTCGTGCACTACTGTCGCAATAAACTGCACCTTTTGCCCCATCCCCTTGGATAAGTCGCCGATTTGTTTGTTCCACCAATCCTGGATTTCAAATTTCTTCATCCAGCTTACTAATTTAGTTTTAGCATCATTACGGCTAAGCCCTTTGAGCTGTGCTAGATACATTAACTGATCACCTACTTTCATCTTTTTATATAAGCCGCGTTCTTCCGGCATATAACCTATTTTGTTAGGATGGAGATTATTGAGAGGCTCGCTATTGATTAACACTATACCGCTGTCAGCCGCTGTAATTGTAGTAATAATCCGTATTAAAGACGTTTTGCCGGCACCATTAGGTCCTAATAGCCCAAAGATAGTACCAGGCTTTACATCAAAACTAACATTATCTACTGCTAGATGATTAGCATAAGCTTTGACTACATTAAATAGTGAAAGTGAATACATAATTATTGATTTATGTTCAAAGATACAATCTTTCATATAAATAACGATTAGATATTCGACAAAATATTAATATCACTATACTAAATTATATTTACAGTAGGAAAAGGAGACTAATAGATTAATACTAATATAGACACCATAATATATATAGGTGAGGATTAAAAATTAAATAGTAATATGGGTTAGGATCATTTAAATATACTTTATCTACTGAATTTTTGTTTGAAAATAAAAATTTTTCATAATAATATTTTGTATCTATCCTTATTAATCAGGCTATTACAAAACTAAATTTTTTAAAACTGTATTTTTATTTAAAAAAATATAAAAAAAAGTTTGGTTAGGAATGAGGAAGAGTATTACCTT
>CAZCTQ010000015.1:0-92558 GCA_964501555.1 uncultured Aureispira sp.
TGCGTCGGGCGTGGCATATGTGCGTCGGGCGTGGCATATGTGCGTCGGGCGTGGCCCAACGCTATGGTATTACGCCCCTTCAGGGCGTCGGGCGATACCCAACGCTATGGTATATCGCCCTTTCAGGGCTATAATAACCGGTTTAAGTTTTTTAATTTATTATCTACTCTATGTTTTTAGCATTTTAAATACCTTTATTCATCTAATGCTAAAAATTTTGCTGTTACATTCTTAATATTATATTGATCTACATCCTCCACTACGTACTGGCCTGAATAGTCGCCGGATAAAAAAGCATCGATTAATTGAGTATCCGGCTCATTAGCATTAATATTAAGGATGGGTCTCTTCGTAAGCGCATAATCTATTAATTTACTTGGTAGTGCCGTCTTAGCACCATTGTCAAAATTAACCAGAAAATCTAATTTGCTGAGTTCCTCGAGTAATTCACGACGAGGTATGGCTTCATGTAGGACTAACCTGCCTCTTGACATCTTGGCAACGTCTAAAAGCATATTTACTGACGTAGAATATATATGATATTCAAAGGAGATGTCTTGAATAGACAACAAGTATTCTATCAATTTATATGGGTTCCGTATTCCTATAGTCGAAATACCACCTGAGTAGCCAAAGCGAATTATACTATTATCCGACGTTTTTGAACTTAATTTAACTTCTGAAAAGTCAAATCCTTGTGGTATTACTCTAAATTTACTGTGGTAACTATTTTGATAGGCATCAATCGCTCCTTCAACCGGAACGGAAACAAAATCCACTTCCTTTAAAAAATTATTTTCCAACCACCTCAAATAGAACGGTGGACGCATAACTTCCAAAATATTTCCTGCAAATGGGTCACCACAGTCAGCCACCCATGTACGAGCCAGTTTTCTTTTAGAATGAACTCGAGCTACTGACCAGTGATTTTCGTGTGGTACAGCGATACTGATTAATAAATCATACGTCTTTTCTATCTTCCTTAAATACTTAGGTAGTTTAAAATAAATCTCTATATTGGGGTATTCAAATAAAAGAAATAGCAGCCTTCCAAACTTACGACTCCAATCACCAAACAATCGTGTTTTACCAAAGTACTTCCATGTAAGTGGTCCATAAAATTGAAATTGCACACCATGCTCCTCTGCCCATTCATGAATTGCCGGTATATTCATGCCAAACGGCAAAAGAACTGTCACGTAATGTCCCTGCCTAGCCAATTCCTTAGCCAACTCCGTCGTCCTAAATGATCTAGGCGAGTTTTCAGGATAAAAGGTCTGGCTTATAATGAGAATGTCTTTTGATCCCATCTTATTTAATAAATTCTATTAATGCCGGGGAATCCGGAAAGGCCCACGCTATCATGGGATTTAAAAACAATGTATTGAGCCCTATAAAATCAAAACCTATTCTTATAGACACAATAATAAACAATGATAATGGTAGTATTACCAAGGCTCCCATTCGATTTACCAATCTAGGCTGCCAGTATTGTTGAATAATTAAAATAAAAGCCGTTACTAAAATGAAATTGGCCAATACGTAAAACCTGCCCATGGACGGGACTTTAGACACTACATTAGCCGATGCCAGTAGTAGCATACCAAAGCTCATGAGTGGTTTTTCAAGCCCACTACAGAAGTATCTTCTTCTATGGATCAATATCCATATGATCAGTGCATAGATTACAAACTGAAAGGCGTAGCCCGAACCGTTTACATACCAGTTATTTCCAATTTCATTTTCTTGTACCTTGAGCGTATATTCTTCATTAGTATAAGCTGTTACTTTATTTTTCATAAACTTAGGTGCTATCGATGCATTTTCATTGATGGTTTGGGGATTAATATTCGCAAAAAACATAGAAATAAACAGAAAACCAGCATATAACCAGACCCTATTGCCCAAAAGCAAATATATAAGTAAAATAGCAAAAGCAAAAACAAACGAAAAATGCACCAATACAGAAGTAAGTGCCAAAAATATAAATCTATACTTTCTCTCAAAAATAATCTTTAAAGAAGCTAATAAAAAAATCATAGCTGCTGTAAAATACCTATATCCATTGATATTCCAAAAAGGAATCACTAATCCCAACGTCATCAACAGTAACACAGTCAACCATTTTAGTTTTTGGTTTTGTACGTAGTCGAGTAAATAAAATAAGCATCTCGAATAAAAATAGCCAAATACAAATCCTATAAATCCATAAAACAGCCTAAAATCATTGGTAAAACGAGAAAAAGTCAAGGTCACTATATGTGCATAAATATCAGTTCCCGAATAGATACCTTTATTCTTATAGGGCTCGACCAATAGATCCATATAAGGCTGATCATTTTGCTTATTTAGCCTGTTTAAAGACTGCTTGTATCTATTGACATCGGCATCATCATTAGAAATATTAAAGGTATATCCAAAAAAAGCCACAAATAACCACACGATATTCTTTACATACGATGCACGCACATTGCGTATAGCATACATCAACCCAAAGAAAGGCCATACCCAGAAGGTCAAGTAGGCGTAGAAGGTATTCTTTTTAGATTGGGAAATCATGTCTATTTTAAAAACAAAAGAGATCTCGTATATACAATTCTGATAGTATGACTATCAATGATTTGAATATTTTTTTATTTGCTCTATCGCAGTCACTGTATTTATAGGAAAGAATCTTAATTCCTGATTCCTATAATACTTCATTAGGTATTTTCTAAGAATCTCTGGAAAATGGACTCCATTTAAAAATGATTTTATACGATTGATTTTGTTTGAATAAATCAACAATTGTCCTTTGACCTCCGGTGAATATTGATATTTGGAATATTTGTAAAAACATAATTTCAAAGTCAAATACCTTTCTAATTGAACATCAAATTCCTCTTGTTACTTTCTATTGTATCGCTCAAAATTTTGTCTGTAAAAAGCACCATCGAGCTTCATTGGTCTATATTTTCCACTCGGTACAGAAAAATCCATTCCAAAGAAAACCGCAAATAAAAAAAGAACCACACAGAAAGACAGCCTATTCAACGTTCAAAAAGATTATATAGTAACAAAAAGAGATAGCCCGAACAAAATAAATTTTACGGCTATATCTGATTTGGTTTTTTAATGTAGATGGATATCTGATTTCATTAAATGTACTTTTTATTATATTTTTGTATAATAAATTTCCAAGGAAAAGCTGTCAATTTTAATATAAAGCGAGTAAATGAATTATTCCTATTAAGATTTAATCGATCCATAATAAGAACCCTCGAAATCAATATTCTCATACAAGCCCTTTCAACTAAAGGAAGAAATTTAACATAATGTTGTAAATAATATGCCTCTTTTTCAATTAAAAATGGAGAAAACAAAAGTCCTTCCTTTTTTGATATTTGAATTGAGTCTCCATGTTTTCTATATTTACAACTTATTATATCTACATAATACAATTTGACACCCTGCTTCGTAACCTTTAATAAAAAAGGTCTATCCTCCCAATACCTGAGAGATTCATCATAAAGTCCATATTTATCAAAAACTGATTTTGAAATAAATAAACTACTTGTCCAAACTTTATATACTCGCAATAATATTTGAAACTGTTTTTGATAAGTAACATTAGGCTGGCTAATTTTTAAATTTTTCGTTGGATATGGTGCAAGTTTATTTTCCGGCTCAAAAGAACTAACATACCTATCTACATTTGAAAACATTATTAAAGCATCGGGTTCCATTTTATGAAAATCAACATAGCTCTGAATACACCCTTCCATCAACGCATCATCTCCTGCTATCCATTTTATCCATTCGCCAGTAGCCGCTTTGACACCACGATTACAATTCCCTGGGATTCCAGTAGTTTTATCTGCAACAAGGAGCTGTGTTTTTACAAATCTTTCTTTATTGCTTTCAATCCAATCTCTACATACTCGTACTGTGTCATCAGTAGAAGCATCATCAGACACAATAAGTTCAATATTATTATAAGTCTGATTTTTGGCACTTTCTAAAGTTTCCAATACATACTTTGACGAATTGTAGGTAATGATAATAATGGAAACTAAAATATCCATATCTTCTATCACTCGAGTTTGTTTATTTTTTAAACCTATATTAAACCGCTTCTAGTAAGCAGTCAAAATGACGATTAATAATAATAATCTGATAATATAAGCTTTTTATACCTTTACTTCAAATACATCCATCCACTTTGAAAATAAAATAGCCCGCCAAAAGAAAAGGTCAAATGGCACTTCATCTTTTACCATCTTATCAAAATAATCCAGTAATTCAGGTTTCAATATACCTTCTGTCTGATTAATAGCCTTTATAAGTTCTTCACGAAAATCTTTAGTATAGTCCGTCTTGACCCATCGCTCTTCAGGGGTCATAAACCCTTTTTTATCAATACGACACTGTATTTCGTAAGGTAGCAGACCCTCCATCGCATGCCGTAGGAGTTTTTTGGATTGGTCCTTACCATCCAGATAATCTATCGGCAGCGAGGTAGCCATCTCTACCATCTCGTGGTCTAAAAAGGGTACTCGCGCCTCTACTGAATGAGCCATAGAATTACGGTCTTCCCATCTTAGGTACGCCTGTAGCGGATGATAATTTAGTTGGAAATTAGCAAAATTAAATACGCTCGATCGTCCTATATGGATATGCTCATAAGGATGCGTGATGGCATTTCCTATAAATCCTGAATCTACATAAGACTTCAACCTATTAATGCTCCTGCCGTGTCTAAAAAATATTTTTTTGAAAGGTACCGGTACAAAAAAGTAACTTAGACCGCTTAGATGAGGTAGTAATGCTTTAAAACTCGATACATTATATTCCTGTTTTAACTGATTAACTCTCCCATGCTTCAATAGTTGAAATTTTCTTAAACTATTATATGCTGTATAGCCACTGAGGTACTCATCAGCACCTTGACCATTGAGTAGTACCTTGATACCTTCTTGCGATGCTTTTTTAAAAACGTGGTATCCCAAAAATGCACTTTGACTGGCATAAGGCTCATCCAGATGCCATAGAATTGTATTGGTAAGATTAAATACATCCTTACCTTCCGGATAAATAAAGTATGGCTCTACATCAGTATGGTTTACTACTATATCCATCCATTTTTTCTCGCTGTATCTTTCGTCTTCTGCACATGAAGAGAAGGTCCTTTGCCTATGATTGCTTTGACTATCTCTCAAAATCTCATCTATCTGACATACGATAGAGGAAGAATCTAGCCCACCCGAAAGGGCGGCTCCTACTTCCACGTCAGCCTGCAAGTGTTGCTCAACTGATTTTTTAAACAAGGCTCTAAATGCTGTAGATGCTTCTACAAATGAAAGGTTTGAAGTTTTTACTACTGGTTGATACCACTTATCCTGCCTGATCACTTTATTTTTATCACCATCGATGTCATTGATCTTTAAATACAGGTAACTACCCGGCCTGATTTGAAAGATACTTTTAAACATGGTTTCCTCTGTGTGATCCGTCACAGAAAAAAACAAATAATCAGTAGCTCTATTATGATTGAGCCGAGCGTTCCATCCTTTTAATACCGTAAATTGTTTGATTTCACTAGCAAAATAAAAGTTGCCATCGTCAGCTAAATAGTAATACAACGGCTTAATTCCAAATCGATCTCGCGACATAAAGATAGCATCACGCTGTTTGTCATAAATCACAAACGCCCACATACCTTTGAGCTTATGCTGGCAATCTACACCCCATTCCATATAGGATGCCAAAACCACTTCAGTATCCGTATTAGAATAAAAAGAATACCCTTTAGCTTCTAATGTCTCTCGCAATTCCTTATAATTATATATTTCGCCATTTAATACAATCCAATAATTGCCCGTATCGTATGACATAGGTTGATGGCCTGATGGCGACACATCTATTATAGCTAGCCTCCTGTGTCCTAAGACTACTTTTGAATCTAAGCCATCAATACTTTTAATGTGGGCTTTAGGACTGTAAGGAAAAACACTATCTCTTACTGCAATCGGCGTATCCTCACCCCAAAGCGGATTTCCTTGGTCGAGGATAGCAATATATCCCTCGTCATCAGGCCCACGGTGGCTGATGATATCGCACATCCTCACGATCTCAGATGGCGACACTATACTCTTTCTATTTATAATTCCGGCTATGCCGCACATGAGATAGATTTATAATTTTCTTAATTCGTTATCAATCTTCAAAAACACTTGGTAGTAAATTATAATAATTCATTAGTCCTTTTAAATTGCTGTCATTTATTCCACCAGAAATATTGTTATCCATTAGTCTTTGATTGTCTTTGATAATTATTATAATATAAAATCTTGGAAATTCACCATTCATGCCAACTACACGAACACCTTGCCTAAGACTCATTATCGTTAACCAGAGATCATCCGTAGTTAAAGATAATTTGTTTATTTTCTCAATATCAAAAGTATCATTATGTAATGAATTTTTGGGAAACAATGTACCAGAACCACTTAAAATGAGATTACTATTTTGTGGTTTAGTATTTAGTTTGTTATAGGGCCATTCAACATATGGCTGGATTTCACCATTTAGCATTATGATTTTTGTACTCATTGGCGATAAAATCGAATTCGGATATTGTTGATGTGTCTTTTTAAGCCTCTCTAGGAGGTTGGGCGGGTAAAACATATCATCATCGACTGTTATAACATTTGCTTCCGGATATTCCTGTACTGTGTAAAAGTATTTTTTATGAGGTCTAAGATTGACATCACAAAATCTAATCTCCAAACCTCTCAATTCTTGTTTTAACAAATTTTTTGGTAGTTTCTCTTTACTTTCAAATTCTCCTTTATACAACCACAATAAAATCTTATCAGGTTTTTCAGTTTGTCTAAGTAGAGATTCTATCGTGAGCCATACATAATGGATACGATCGGGAAAAGACGTTAAAGAAAAAATAAATTCTTCACCTATTTCTGTTTGTTTTATACCTGATTTTTTTGGAAACAATAGGTTTGTAATTCCGAAGTACAAGGGTAACACAAGATTGGCCATTCTGACTACAACCCTTTGATAAAAATTATCAATTTTAGTGTTTTTAAATTTAATAAAATATATTTTATAAAAGATTCTAAACATGATTGAATTATCGTTTATGAAAAAATCGTTTCAGCTTATTGACTGCATTCAGTAATCTCAATGGCTCACCTAGCATTCGAATCTTATTCAAGATGTACAACAATCGCCCTTTATTGCCAGATCTAAAGATTATCTTTAAGATGACTAAGTGCCATTTTACATTGCATTTATAAAAGTAGGCCTTGCTCATTTTGGCATATTCATAGATAGCCGCGTACACCTGGCCGACGTACGGATGTACTATCCTATCCTGCATCGTAGCCGTGATGCCTTCATCATGTCGCCGGTGTCCGACTGTGATACTGTCTATATATTTTATTAGATAATGATGGTAGGTCATTTTTAAAAAAAGTGGTCTGTCCTCGACTAAATTATATCGCTCATCGTAGCCACCTATTTCATTCATAAATTGACGTTGGACAAAGATAGCCGAACCAGGAATATAGTAACCTTTTAAAAAATATAAAAACTGACTCCTTGCATCTTTTAATGCTTTAAATATCGGATTAACAGTCACACCTACCTTCCTTGAGGATACATCAATCGTATCGTTTCCCTCAAAGTCTTCTAATTCGGATAAGACCATTACATCATCCGGCAATATGGCTAATAGATTATCTTCTACACAATGATTAAATAAGATATCATCGCCGGCTATCAATTTTATCCATTCGCCAGTAGCCGCTTTGACTCCACGATTACAATTACTAGGAATACCCGTATTTTTAACCGTAGTGATGATCTGTGTTTTTACAAATCTTGCTTTATGCTGTTCGATCCAATCGCTACAAACTCGTACCGTGTCATCTTTAGATCCATCATCAGATATGATAAGTTCTATATTTTGATACGTCTGAGCTTTTGCACTCTCTAAGGTATCAAGTACGTACCTAGCCGAGTTATAAGTTATGACGATGATGGAAACCAAAGGACTATTTTTTACTATATCCAAAACTTCTATGATTTAAAACGCGCCCATAAAGCTTTTATCTCTAATCTTTTGTCCAATCCTCTATACGCCATCCATCCGGAGACAGCTATAAATATACTACCTATAAGATAAGAATATGGCGATGCCATCGATTTGACCACCACGAGACAGCTCACAGCTAAAAGTAACTGTGGTATAAATATCCTATAAAATTCTTTAGAAAATGAAAACTGATATTTGTAATAAGCTATAATATATACCTGTGTCAGATATAAAACATAAGTTACCAAAAATGAAATCCCTAATCCGGTAAGTCCAAAATATTTATAGCCTAAAAGATTTAGACCAAGAAGATAAACATTAGTAATCAACTCATTCCAAAAGTAGAGCTTACTCGCGCCTTTAGCCAAAAAAATAAAAGCGATCGACCAAGAAGCCGCTCTAAAAAACATCCCTAATGCAGCATATAATATCATATCATTGACCGGAATAAACTTAGACGAATACAAAAGTATTACTACCCAATTGATAAATATTAAAAATGCCACAATAATCGGGGCTAGGATGAGCAAGGCAATTTCTGCCTGATGATTGATGATCGTTTTACTCTGGTCGTTATCCTTAGCCACAGCGGATAATCTAGGCAGATAATCCGTACTCATCGCTGCAAAGACTAAGCCTACATAATTATTGACAATGGCAAAACCGGCATTATATAGCCCTACCTGATCCAGGCCACCGGTATTGCTGATATATATACGGACAAGATAGGAAGCACCCATAGTAATCATCCCACTGAGGCTGATCATAAACCCCAAATGCATCATACCTCTAGCCTCTGCTATGGTCTGTGATGGGGACACCTCTATGCTTTGGACAGGTACTTTCCTAGCAAAATACCAAGACAGCACTAACGAAGATAGAGAAGTCACTATAATCCCAGGTACTATACCATCTATGCCCAGAAAATAATATAGCGGGACTGTCGTAAACAAACCCAGTACACTTCCTATCAGTCCGGCCTTAGCTAGATACTTTATCTGACGCATGCCGCGTAGTTGTACCGATTGACCAGTGCTAATCTGATCTATCAATAAAGAAATGGAAATCAATAAAAAGGCGTAAGTATAGTCTCTATTGCCAAAAGAAATTTCACTCAACCATGGTGCTAAAACTAAAACAACAACTGCTCCCAGTAAGCCGGTAAACCATACTGCCCGTCTAAATACGGTAATGATGGTCCTAAGCTTGTCCTGATCACCCGTACTGTGTGCTTCTGCGACATCCTTGACAGCGCTCGTGGATAGACCAAAATTAGTTAATGCCGCTATAAAGCCGGTCGTCGAGGATAGTAAACCAGCGATACCCATACCCATAGGTCCCAGGAGTATCGCTACAAACTTAGACCGGATGATGGTAATCAAAATCTGAAAAACCTGAACTCCACCAAAGATAGTGGTCGTCTTCATAATCTGTCTGTATGAAGTCTGATCAGATTTTAAAATATTGCTTTCGACTTCTTTCAAAATTGATTGATTGCATTGATCACTACTGCCACTTCATCCGCTGTCATCACGGGGCTCATCGGCAGGCTAAGCACTTCTTGATGGATTTGTTCTGATATCGGATATGACAGATGATTCCACTCTGAGTATGCCTGCTGCTTATGAGGAGGTATAGGATAGTGTATTAAAGTCTGTATGCCTTGGTCTGTCAGATATTGCTGTAATGGATCTCTATGTTTTGTCCTTATGACAAACAAATGCCAAACGTGGTTTTGAGAGGTGAGAGGCGAGAGGTGAGAGGTGAGAGCAGGTAATGTTATTTTATCATTTTTAATCTCTTCTAAGTATTTTGTTGCGATGTCTCTTCTTCGTTGGTTTTCTTGATCAACGTATTTTAACTTTACATCTAAAACAGCGGCTTGAATTTCGTCTAAACGAGAGTTTAAACCTTGGTAAATATTTACATATTTTTGGTTCGAACCGTAATTTGCTAAAGCTCTTATGGCTTTGTTTAGTGCATCATCATTGGTAGTTACTGCACCGGCATCGCCTAGCGCACCCAGGTTTTTTCCGGGATAAAACGAAAAGCCTGACGCATCACCCAAATTTCCTGTTTTAATCCCGTTCCACTCTGCACCGATTGCTTGGGCATTGTCCTCAACGATTTTTAGATTGTGTTTTTGTGCCAAAGCTTTTAATTCCTCAGAAAAAACCACTTGTCCATATAAGTGAACAATTAAAATCCCTTTGGTTTTTGGAGATAGTTTTTCTTCTATTTTAGAAATATCAATATTATAGGTATGAATATCAGGCTCTACCAAAACAGGCACTAAACCATTATCGGATAATGCTAAGATTGAAGCGATATATGTATTTGCCGGAACGATGACTTCGTCTCCTTTTTGCATGACACCCAATTCTATGTATGCTCTAAAGATGAGTCGCAAGGCATCTAAACCATTTGCCACACCGATAGCGTGTTTTGCACCGATGTAATGGGCCAAGTTTTCTTCAAAGGTTTTCACTTCGCTTCCTAATAAATACCAACCCGAACGAAAGGTATTTAAAAGCCTTTCTTCTATTTCTTGCTGATGAAGCAAGTTTATTTTTTGTAAATCTAAAAATTTAATCATTGTTTTGGTTTTTTATATTCCAATATCCTTCTTTTTGTCCGCCTTGCCTTTCAATAATATCCATATCTTTTAATTTTTTTAGTTGATACGCTACTCCTCTTACGGATAACTGTAACCTTTTAGCTAAAATTTCTCGTGTAATCAACGGATTGTCTTCAAGCAATTCTTCTATTTTATCTTGTGTAGTCTTTCCCACAGTCTTTTCTTGTTCAGCAGGGAAAGCTATACGAGTATAATTGTCAGAAAATTTAAAACATTCCTTTCCATAAAACTGTAATATCCTTGGTATTCCCGAACCTAATTGCGCTACCAAATCCATATCATTGTAAACACGCATCAATCACTTCTCTTTGTCGTTTACAATAAAATAACCACCTGTCTTTCGACTTCCCCTCCTCTCTACCAATCCCTTTTCTATTAGCTGCGCTATTTGTCTTTCGATGGTTCTTTGAGAAGTTCCTTCTTTCAAAATTAAAATTTCTTTTAATTGAATTCCCTGTGTATTTTCTATAATAGCTATAAGTTCTTCCAGTTCATTTAATCCGCCACTTAATCCGCCATCTATTGCCCGATTCATCTTTTCTTCTGCAGGAAAAATCATTCTCGTAAAGTTTTCGGAAAATTAATCATCGCTGTTTTTTAAGTAATACCCGCCTGTTTTTGAGGCTCCTCTAAATTCTATTTTATTATTTCCCCTTAGCTCTTTAATCCAACGTTCAATCGTTCGAAGTGTGACATCAAATTGTTGATGAATTTCTTTTGTATTTATTCCTGGTCTATTTTTTACAATTTCCAAAACTTCATTTACACCGACATTTACACCGACATTTGCACCGACATTTAATCCGCCACTTAATCCGCCACTTAATCCGCCATCTATTGCCCGATTCATCTTTTCTTCTGCAGGAAAAATCATTCGTGTATAACTCTCAGAGAAATAAAAACACTCCTGACCATATATTTGCAAGATACGGGGTAAACCAGAACCTAATTGCTCTACCATTTCCAAATCGCGATAAACACGCATCAATTCTTTGTTGCGAGGAATGGATACTCCTGTAAAAAGTCTTCATTGCTTAATCCTTCGGGTAAATTTCCATACGAGGTTATTTCAATTCTATCATCAAAAAACTCAATTTTAGGAGCAAGTTCACGCGTATAGTCATTATGTACCATTGCATTAATTATTGCTTCGCGTAAAGCAACAGCATTCCAAAGCCTGCGGTCTTGCCGCTCTCTTGAAGTTATGCGAGTTAGGGTTTTGTTTTCCAACTCCACTTTATCAAGTATCGCCTTGGTTGCTTTTATGATGGAACAAAATCCGTGTTCATTATTTTCAATCAAATCTACTCGGTTAAGCCCCGAATATTTTGCTGTTTTCACGGATATAGTATTGTTGTCTGCCAACAAATACGCTACCAAATTATAATCTCCGTCTTCGTTGAGCAATTCTAAATTTTTACCAAACTGGTCATTCAGCGTTTTTCCTGCCGAATCATAATAAATGCGAAGTTGTTCAAAAGTCAATTCCTGTCGGGATGACTTAATCCTGCCGATAGAATTTCTCGTGCGTTTGGCAAACAGGTCTTCTATCATTTTTACCGGCATTGGTTCAGATGCACTTCCCACACGTATAAATGTACCTTTTTCGGACAAGCCATATTTTTTGATGTAATAAGGTCGTTCCTGTCCGCTTGCCACGATAAGTTTGATAATATCTTTCTCGTCTTTCTTCTCGACAACGACATCAAACAAACCCATACAAGATGGTGTTATATTGTTTTTCAATCGGTCTTTAATTTGCAATTGCACTTTATCGGCATCTTCGATACCAATCGGTTTTCCATCATTATCTATTCCTATAAAGATAATTCCACCTCCCATATAATTCAAAAACGCCACCACCTCTTTTTCGAGCTGGTCGGTCAATTTTTGTTTGTATTCTATACGGTTGGTTTCCATTCTTTATTTACTTGTCTTTGAAGTTTTTAGTTCTACGGTTTGGGATTCTTGAAGATTCATTTTTTTAAAATTAATCATTGTTTTGTTTTAATATTTTCCAATAACCGCCTTTTGCTGGGCCAATGCGTTGTATTATTTCTTTTTCTTTTAATGTATTAATATGTCTCTGAATAGCAGATTGAGCTATTCCTATCATTTCAGATAGTTCTTTTCTTGAAATATAATTATTATTTTTAATTTCATTCAATATTCGCAGCTGATTATCTGATAAATCTCTTTTCTGACCACTTTTCTGACCACTTTTCTGACTACTTTTCTGACCACTTTGTTCAACCAACTTGTCATTTAGCATTTCCGATGTGTAATAAGGCGGTGTCATACTGTTTTTTTGTATCGTGTACGAGTATGAAAAAAGTAAACCGTTAGGAACTTCCTTAAATTCAGTTTTCATTGTAGGGTACTCTTCAATATACGCTCTAACCCTTCGAAAACCACTGCCATATTTTTCAATATCACCAGTCAGATAAAACATTTCGGCAATCAGCTTGTTGCGTGCATACGCCTGATAATTGTCTGTCAGCAAATCTTCGAAAGTCAAATTACCCGACAATTTCCCCGGATTATAAACCGTCATCTCTTTATCGAAAATTTTAATTTGAATATCATACGGCAACAAATAATCTCTGTGAATTATGGCATTAAGCACCGTTTCACGAATAGCTTCTATGGGATATTCTGGAATTTCTGTTCTTTGTGTAGGATAACCCTTAATTTCAAAAGCAAATTTCATTTGAGAAACTATGTATTTCATAATTTCATCAACCGTTTCAAACAGCGTTTTTTTAATTATTCTGTCGTCAATAATCAAAGTAGGCGTTTTCAATCGACCGATATGCACATGATGAATAATCTCATCTTTTGCAAAAAGTAAAATAGCCGCATTGGTTACTTTATTTCCATCTACAATCCTAAGTTTATCAAGGCATTCTTTCGGATTGCCAACCAGCGAAAACCGCCCTCTTTCATTTACCTTGTTAATGAAATTCAGGATTTTCTGCTCGTCTAAATCGGTATAATCATATTGATTTGAAATATACGAATCCCAAGAATACTGCATGGATTGAAGATATACATCTGAAATCTCTGAAACGCTCAACTGATGATTGGAATTATTTACCCGATTGTAAAATCTTCCCTTAAATGACAAAGGTTTTACCGGAAATTCATTTACCCGAATACAAACTATTTGCTTACCTTTTTCTTCAATAATATCAATCAAAGGAATAATAAACGGTTGAGTTTTGACTTTAATCTCATTCAACCAATTTTGTATCGTCTCCTTTCCTAATTCAACGCCTTGAATCTCGCCATTGTCTTTCACACCTATATATACCGATCCACCATTGGTATTGGCAAAAGCCACCAACGAAATAATCACCTCATCACTGAATGAAGTTTTTAATTCTACGGATTCGGATTCTTGGAGGTTCATTTTGCGAAATTAATCAATTTTTTATTTCAATATTTTCCAATAACCGCCTTTTGCTGGACCGATGCGTTCTAATAATCCTTTTTCTTTTAGTTTTGCAATGTTTTCTTCAATTTTTCGAGAAGATATACCTACAATTTCAGCTATACGAACAGCTGAAATCTTATTATCTTGATTGATACAGTTTAAAATGGATTGTTGGTTGTCGGTTAATTTTTCTCCGACCTTTTCTCCGACTTTTTCTCCGACTTTTTCTCCGACTTTTTCTCCGACTTTTTCGGTGACATTTTTTTCTGTTTTTTGTTCTTCATAACTAAATTCAGTAACAAAACCTTGCCCTGTGCTTCTGAAATTAAACTGCATGGTTGGGTAAACCTTTACTGCATCTCTCATTCTAATAAAACCACTACCGTATTTTTCAATGTCACCTGTTAAGTAGAATGCTTCCGCAATTTGTTTATTTCTTGTACTTGCCTGATAGACATTTGTTTTTAATTCTTCTTCTGTAATTTTACCAAATAACCCTCCAGGGTTAAAAAAAGTAATCTTCTGATCAAAAATTTTAATCTGCACATCGGTTGGACTCTGATAATCCCGATGAATAAGTGTATTCAACAATGCTTCTCTAATAGCTTCCAACGGATATTCAGGTATTTCTGTTCTTTGCGTAGTTTTACCCGTAATTTCAAAAGCAAACTTTAAATGTCCGATAATAGTCTGCATTGACTCTTCTACCACATCAAACAAATTACCGCTTATCATTTTATCTGCAATAATCCATGATGATGTTTTAAATCTACCGATATGTACATTATACATCAAATTTTCTTTGGAAAACAAAATCATAGCGGCATTGGTTGGGACATTTCCTTTCAACATTCTTAATTTCATCAATGCATCTTTCGGTACTTTTGGCGAATTAAATCTACCTGTAAAGTTTACTTTTTGAATAAACTCTTCAACCTTTTTTAGATTGATATCATCAAAAGTTGCATCAGCATAAGCGTACGAATCCCAAGAATACTGCATGGATTGAAGATATACATCTGAAATCTCTGAAACGCTCAACTGATGATTGGAATTATTTACCCGATTGTAAAATCTTCCCTTAAATGACAAAGGTTTTACCGGAAATTCATTTACCCGAATACAAACTATTTGCTTACCTTTTTCTTCAATAATATCAATCAAAGGAATAATAAACGGTTGAGTTTTGACTTTAATCTCATTCAACCAATTTTGTATCGTCTCCTTTCCTAATTCAACGCCTTGAATCTCGCCATTGTCTTTCACACCTATATATACCGATCCACCATTGGTATTGGCAAAAGCCGCCAACGAAATAATCACTTCATCACTGAATGAAGTTTTTAATTCTACGGATTCGGATTCTCGGAGGTTCATTTAGGTAAATCTAAGAATTTAATCATTTGATATTTTCTTATAAAACTTGGCCGGATTTCCCATCCACACTTCATTATCAGGAATATTTTTTGTCACTACGCTGCCTGCACCAATCATAGCATTAGTTCCTATCGTAATGCCCGCGAGAATAGTAGCATTGGCACCTATTGAAGCACCATTTTTAATCAAGGTTTTTTCAAATTTTTCTGGATATTGTTTAGACCTAGGAAATAAATCATTGGTAAAGGTCACATTCGGTCCAATAAAAACATTATCTTCAATTGTTAACCCATCCCAAACTTGAACGCCCGGTTTGATAGTTACATTGTTACCAATAACAACATCATTCTCTATAAAAACCTGACAATTGATATTGCAGTTTTTACCAATGACTGCTTTAGGCAAGACTACACAAAACTGCCAAATAGTTGTATTTTCCCCAATATTTAAAGATTGAACATCTGCCAAGGGATGTATTTTAGTCATTTCTATACTTTAAAAATTCTTGATAATCTCTGATATAGTCTGCTTCGTCATATTCATGCGATGCCAATACCAAACATATACTGCCGCTGGAGAAGTTTTTCATTTCTCTCCATATTCCTTGTTTGATATGTAATGCTCTATTGGGGTGATTTAAAAATACTTCTCGCTTTTGTTGTCCATCTTCTAAAACAAAAGTGAAAGAGCCGCTTGCTGCAATAACATATTGTTCTAATTCATAATGAGCATGACCACCACGTTCTGAATCCATTGGAATATCATACAAATAATACACTCTTTTAATGTTAAATGGCAAATTATTATTTTCTAATACAGAGATGTTGCCGACATCATTATGAACAATAGGGATTTCAACTGTTTCACAATCATACACATTCACTTTCTTATTCATGGCAAAGAGCTTTAAATGCTTCAAAATCTCGGATATAATCGTCTGCATTGTATGCTTTATCCGAAACGATTAAAGCAAGTGAATTGGTTGAAAAATTATCCATGTATCGCCAATACATTTTAGGCACATACAAACCATAATAAGACCGATTGAGGTGGAATCGTTGCTCTTCTTTACCATCATGTAACACCACATCAAAACTACCCGATAATGCTACAATAAATTCTTGTTGCTCTTTAAAAGCGTGTCCACCTCGGGTTTCTCCGCCAGGCACATCATAAATCCAGTAGGTACGGGCTATTTCAAAAGGGAGTTGCTTTGGATATTCAAAGAAAGAAAGATTACCCCTTTTATCGATTATTTTGGGAAGTTGTATCAGTTCTACTTTCTGCATTGTTTATTACTTTTTAGTGCATTGGGCGTCGCCCATTGCTATCATATTACTTCTTTCTGCATTGGGCGTGGCCCAATGTTAATATATTTCGCCCCTTCAGGGCTGGATCGCATGCTTTCTTGTAGGACATCGGGCGTAGCCCAATGTTAATATATGTCGCCCTTTCAGGGCTGAATGGCATGTTGCTTTTAGAGCATTGGGCGTTGCCCAATGTTAATATATGTCGCCCTTTCAGGGCTGGATAGCATACTTTCTTTAGTGCATCGGGCATGGACGATTGTTATCATATTGCTTCTTTCTATATAGGGCGATGCCCAATGCAAGAGTATTTCGCCCTTTCAGGGCTGAATGGCATGTTGCTTTTAGAGCATTGGGCGATGCCCAATGTTAATATATTTCGCCCTATCAGGGCTGAATCAGATGCTTTTTTTAAAGCATAGGGAGTGGCCCAATGTTAATTCATTTCGCCCCTTCAGGGCTTGATGGCATGCTTTCTTTAGTGCATTGGGCGATGCCCAATGTTAATATATGTCGCCCATTCAGGGCTTGATGGCATGCTTTCTTTAGAGCATTGGGCGATGCCCAATGTTAATATATTTCGCCCTTTCAGGGCTTGTATGTCATCACCCTGAAAGGGTGAAAGATATAACCATAGCGCAACGCGCTATGTCCATCAATACAAGAAACGCCTAGCCCTGAAGGGGCGTAAGTGATAATACTAACATTTTTTATCCCCAAACATTATTCGTCACTCATCTCCCATCACAGATTACACAGTCACACGTTTCACAAACTACCTAAAAACTAACAACAAATAACTCATAACTCATAACTAATAACTAATAACTAATAACTCGCTCCACTTCCTTTCTAAACTGTGCCTGCGTTGGCTTACTGCGCCCTATATTGTATATCTGGCATTCAATAGTGTAAGATACTAGATTGTCACAATTGATAAATTTAATCTCAGCTACTTTCAAATGTCTATCTCCTGCAAACATAACAAGTTTAGGAACGTTTGATGGTACACCTTTAGAAGCCACTCCATTTTTTAATTCAAGAGGTATTTGATTAGCATTAGATGGTCCAAACTCAAGAAAATTACCCGAGATATCTTCCCCAAAAAAAATTCTTGACTTTTGATCAAGCGCTAAGTCATATTCCTGCTGAAATGTAGTTCCTGATTTATTCTTTCCTGTTAATTTAATACGTATGAGTTGATTTTCTTCATTTATTAAATTATACAGACTGGTAAAATAGATATAATTAAAGAGCCTGATTTCTTTACCATTGTGATTTTTTACTTCCATTTTTTGGGTGCTATTGGGCATAAAGACAAAAGGTGACATATCTATATTCCACTGAGCAGAAGAAAGTGAAATGTTAGAAATCAACTTTTTTGCGTTAGGACGTAGATGATTGCCGTTAGCAGCATCATTCAAAAAAAACGAGTTATTTTGTCCAATAATTATTGGTTTGAAAATTTGATTTTCACCATCCGGCACGGACATACCTACTTCTGTATTTTCTACTTCAAACTTGTCTTCAAGGATAACATTTTTATAGTTGTAATTTTTGTCTATACTAGTACCGTAACCATTTTGGACACCGTCAGAAAAGTTTACATAGTTAAATAATTTGTCACCTGTTTTATTAATATGAATGACATTATTACTCAAAATCATATCCATCGCGGGCTGTTTTTCAGGCCTATCTAATCTCTGTCTGCCTAGAAAAAAAGAATTATCTCTTGATATAGAAATTTCTCTGTCTGATGGACCAAAATATTCTATGTTCACTTTATTATTTTCAAAGATAAACTCTTTGGCATCATACATCTCAGTACTTCTATTGACATAAGGCATCGAAAATGTGTTATTCTTAATCCGAACCACTTTATCAAATTCCTGTTGACCACCAGCCTGTATAAATACAAAATTAAATCTGTCACCCTTTATTTTAGATAGATCCTCATTTTTGTTTTTCAAAACACCTATTTTAACTAGTGATTCTCTATCTAAAGTAACAGTATTATTTTCAAAAATAAATGCATCCGTCCACCTATCCTTTATTAAAGAGGCTGGATATTCCAAAGAACCTCGACCGCAAACATTTTTTATAATATTATTTTTAGCTGTAAATTTTCCGGGTTGACTACAAGAATAATAAAAGGTATGGACGTCAGCGTCTGGACTATCAGAAAGCAAGTTTTCCAATGTATTATTAATAAAATCCATCGAACCCTTTCCGCCTTTTATCACGCATGGTGTCATGGCTCGATCTTTTGCCACCTTAACTACTCTGCTGTTCTTAAATGTATTGTTTTCGAATAATACGTATTTTTTATTAGACCGATTTGACTCATAATAACGGTCATCCATACCACTTTCCGGTACACTTAAAAAACTCCCTGAGAAATCAAATACCTGATTATTTTTTACTATAATGTCTCCATAACCCATATTTGAGAATGAAAATACGCTGTTAGCATTTTGAAAAATACATCCTGTAACTTCGACTTTTTTTACAATGTTATTTATAGCAAACTCTTCCAATGATTGATTATTTGAATGAGCACCATAATTAGCTAAGTGGATGTTACCTCTCACATCAATATTTCTAACAATGATACTATCTATTGATGGCTTTGCATCAGGATTATATGTGCTCTGATAATAAGACCCAGAAAAAAGATAATCCGTTTCCTTATCTGTGTATATTCCATTTTTAAAATCCTCACTCATCAATGTCAGGTTTTCAAGATGCATATTAAAGCCCTTAGCTGACTGAAAATAATTATTAAACTGATTGGCGTGCTTCGTCACCAATATCAACCCTGATTTCTCCCTATTTATTCCTACGATATCAATGAGTCGATGTGGATTAAGGACAGATTTATCATCTTTGGCTTGGATAGGTATCATCCGACGGACTTCGACACGAAATCCAGCCTGAATAAGTGTATTGAGGACATCTAAATTACGCATGGCATTAGTGAAATCATTGCCAGTCCACCATTCAAGATTACCTTTGTTACCTGTCCAGTTGCCGGTCAGAGTGACTCTGTCAAATATCTGCTCAGGCGGTGCTGTAATGGTACAATTTGTACACTTGATCGTTCCATTGATCAGCCGACCTCCTTTCTGTATCGTCAGACTTTTGTTTTTTATTTCTACCTGCTGCCCTATCAGATTCACCTGTTCATTTATCACCACACTCTTCTCAGAAAACAAAGCTTTAATATCCTGAGAAACCGACGGAGCGACACTCTTTTTAGAGCAGGCTATAACCATCATCCCAATTATCAAGGTAAGTACATATTTCATTACGCTTTGAATATTTATAGTTGAATAAAAGTGTATAGATTCTAAATGGAAAAGATATCTCCTGATCTGAATTTAACCTAAAATAAGCCAATAAATCAGTTATATCCATATAAAATTTTTCGGTTTCTTGTTTCCGATTTATTTGGTGTTTTTTTCTTTTAGTGCTGTCTTAGCGTTTAAAGGAGTAATTACTTTTTTACCTGTTTTTGCTTCTAACGCTTTTCTTGCGTCTCTTACAATTTTTCCACCTTGTTGAACAATTGTTGCACTTTCTTTATAAGATTCAGGATTTTTCACTTCTGAAATATCTTTAGTTGAAGCCTGTCCAAGCATATTCCGCCCTTTCAGGGCTTGATGGCGTGTTTCTTTTAGTGCATTGGGCTTGGCCCAATGTTAATATATGTTGCCCTTTCAGGGCTTATTGGTATGCTTTCTTTAGAGCATTGGGCGAGACCCAATGTTCACATATTCAGCCCCTTCAGGGCTTGATGGCATCACCCTGAAAGGGTGAAAGATATAACAATAGCGCAACGCGCTATGAAGCAACGCTCTATATCTATCCCATTCACCGCAAATTCCTCCAATACCACTCCACCGCTTCCCTCAGTCCATCGCTAATTTTATATTTTGGCTCATAACCTAATAAACGATGAGCTTTTTCTATTGAAGCAAGAGAATGTGGAATATCGCCTACACGGTTAGGGCCATGGATAGGTTTTACTTTACTGAGCGCAGGGTTGTACTTACTTAGGTTTTCCTTGAGGTAATATACTAAGTCATTTAGGGTAGTTCTATCGCCCACGGCAGTATTATAAATTTGGTTGATAGCTTCCGGATTTTCTGTAAACAGTGCCAGTTCATTCATTTGTATTACATTGTCAATATAGGTAAAATCCCGCGAATAGTCTCCTGTTCCGTTGATCGTCGGAGGTTGGAGACTCATCAGTTGCTTGACAAACAGTGGAATTACAGCCGCATAGGCACCATTAGGATCTTGTCTTCTACCAAAAACATTAAAATATCTCAAACCGATATAATCTATTCCGTAGGTTTTAGCAAACACATCGGCATAGAGTTCATTGACATATTTAGTCACTGCATAAGGTGAGAGTGGCCTGCCTATGACATCCTCCACCTTGGGAAATCCCTGTGAGTCACCATAAGTAGAGGAGCTTGCAGCAAAAACAAAGCGTTTGACCTTTTCGTCACGTGCGGCTACCAGCATATTGAGGAAGCCGCCGATGTTGACCTCATTAGTACTAATCGGATCGTGTATAGATCTTGGCACAGAGCCCAGAGCCGCTTCATGCAGTACATAGTCACAGCCTTTGACTGCTTCTTGACAAGTGTCCATATCTCGGATATCACCTTCTATCATTGTAAAGTCAGGGTTGTCTAAATAGGGATCAATATTATGCTTGAATCCTGTAGAAAAATTATCTAAACAGACAACCTGATGGCCTTTAGTTAGAAAATACTCTACTAGATTAGACCCTATAAATCCTGCTCCACCTGTGATAAGTATTTTATGTTTTTTGTTCATTTATTGTTTTCTAATTCTTCGTTTCTATCTATAAAATGTATCAGTAGTGATTTATAAAATATAGAAATTTTTTGATCGTAACAGAAATATTTTATATAATTTTTCGGTTACGATAGATATTTTATCATCATCCACATGTTCCCAACGCAGCTGGTGTCCCGTATTCTCTCCCAGTTCTTGAGTATGGATCACACATCTTATCACCAAAACATTACACCGACGGTGCTAACAAACTATCGCCACGTTGTGGCTTTGGATAATTAGTGATTAAAAGTGAGAAATTCACCCATCACACCTCATCCTTCACTCCTCAATCCTCACACCTAAAATCTATAGCTTCCAATAATAATCTGCATCCACAGAGTCCACTACTCCCTTAATATCAAATAGTAACAATTGGCCATTAGCCAGACTACGAATGTCATTGCTATTCATTTCACGATAATCTTTATGTCCTACAGCGATAATGATAGCGTCATATTTACCTACTGGCTCATCTATCATAGAAATGCCATATTCATGAGCCACTTCATTGGCAGAAGCCCAAGGATCTACTACGTGGACATTAATAGAATAATCCATCAGTTCCTTGATCATATCTACCACTTTAGTGTTCCGAATGTCCGCTACATCTTCTTTAAAGGTGATACCCATAACTAAAACTTTGCTTTCTCTCGGATTTTTACCACGTTCGAGTATAGCTTGGACTACCTTCTTAGCTATAAAATGCGGGATATAGTCATTGACTCTCCTACCGGCAGCGATGACCTGAGGATCATGACCTATTTGCTTGGCCTTGTGCATCAGATAAAACGGATCTACACCGATACAATGGCCACCTACAAGTCCTGGTTTGTACTTATGGAAATTCCATTTAGTACCGGCAGCTTCGATGACTTCGTTGGTGTCTATACCGATCCTGTCAAAGATAACTGCCAGCTCATTCATCAGCGATATATTGATGTCTCGCTGCGTATTTTCGATGACTTTTGCCGCTTCTGCTACTTTAACCGAAGAAGCCCTGTATGTCCCCGCTTTAATTATCGTATTATACACAGCTTCTATAGTATCCAACGCATCATCATCACAACCAGAAACTATTTTCAAGATATTGGTCAATGTCTTAACTTTATCACCGGGCACAATACGCTCGGGACTATAACCATACTTGAAGTCTTTTCCTGCCTGAAGCCCGCTCGCCTTTTCTAAAACGGGCACACAATCCTCTTCCGTGCATCCCGGATATACCGTTGATTCATAGACTACAATATCTCCATTTTTGAGCCCTCTACCCACACTGGCAGAAGCACCTAATATAGGCTTGAGATTGGGTACCTGATGATTATCTATGTCCGTAGGCACAGCGACCACATGAAAATGCGCTCTTTTAAGTGCTTCAGGATTACTGGTAAACTCGATATCGCACCCTTCAAAAGCCGAACTATCCAATTCCTTGCTGGGATCAATATTCTGTTGCATCATTTCGATGCGTTCCTGATTAATATCCAATCCTATCACCTTAAAGTGCCGAGCAAATTCCAAAGCCAGTGGGAGCCCGACATAGCCAAGTCCTGTAACTGAAATTAGTTTGTTCTTATTTAATAATTCTTCGATCATCTATGCATGTTTTGTGTTAACAGGTATGCGTTATTCGATTTTATTATCTTTGTTCAATCCTTTTTTTTCTGTTCCAGATGGTAAAAAGTTATCTGACGTAACAACTTTATGTCCTGTTTTACTTTCCAGCTCTTTTCTTGCATTTTTAGCAACTGCACCGCCTTTTTTACCAGCAATGGCATTCTGTTGAACACCTTTTGATTTCTCTGCTTCTGCAATTTGTCGGGTTGAAAGTTCGGCTAATGCTGTAAAGATAAGTTCGGCTTCGCTCATATGGTCACGCAGATTTTGGGTTTTTAGCCCTTTTAAATCCTTGTGTTTCTTAACTGTTAAACCTGTCCACTCTTGATGAATGATATTTGTCAGAAAAGCAAAATCGTCCGATTTCTCAACACCACTTTCTTTCCAATAGTCGGTAAGTTTGTTTCGGGTTTCTTGTCCCGACATTCGCTGTTTTAGCCCGTGAGATAATATCCATATCTAACGGGGTGTATCCACTTTTCACTTCTTCCAAGTTTTTGCCAATTTTCTCTTGCCCTGTCCAAACTTTTTTCGGGGTCGACAATTTCCTGCATACGTTCGTAGCCCACTTTTGCTAACCATTGTTTAAACGGTTCCGCTTTGGGGGATGGAATAGATTGGATAAGACGTAGCAAATCTTGTGTGTCCAAGCAGTCCGTAGCATATTTTTTTCCGTCCGCAGCTTCAAATTTCAGTTGTACGATTTTTTCGTACAACTGACTTCCTTCTCTGGTTAGCTTCTTTTTTAAGTCGCTCCAATATCTTTTAGGAATACTACTTCCTGTAAGTATTTCAATAACATCTATTACAGAAAAGAACCATTTTTCCTGTTTTTCGTCCCAATACGTACGAACTTGCTTTTGTTCAAATAATTTTATAACGTTTTCTTTGCTCATTTCTTCTTTTTGTAATTTAGTTCTAAAGATAATAAAAAATGGTATAAAACTTAACCTGCTTATAAATCCTTTCCTTACCAATAATGAAAAATCCCTGACATTAGTAAAACATACTAAATCAGAGGTTTTCAATCACCTATTCCTCACCAAAGACAACAAATAATCTCCGTACCCACTTTTTTGCAAGGGTGCTGCCAGCTTCTCTAACCGCTCCGCATCGATAAATCCCATACGCCAAGCAACCTCTTCGATACAACCGACCTTATATCCTTGTCTTTTTTCTATCACCCTGACAAACTCTGAAGCATCATGCAGCGAATCAAAAGTACCTGTATCTAACCATGCCGTACCTCTATCCATGATACCTACCGAAAGTTGTCCATTATCAAGATAATGTTGATTGACGGTGGTAATTTCATACTCACCACGTGCTGATGGCTGGATATTTTTAGCGATTTCTACTACCTGATTATCATAAAAATATAAGCCGGGAACTGCAAAATCAGACTTAGGATGTTGAGGTTTTTCTTCTATAGACAAGGCTTTATTATTTTCATCAAATGCAACGACTCCATATCTGGATGGATCATGCACTTTATACGCAAAAACTTTAGCGCCTTTGGTCAATGAGGCACTTTCCTGCACTAATTTTGAAAAACCTGATCCATAAAAAATATTATCACCAAGAACAAGGCTCGAAGTGTCACGACCTATAAAATCTGCTCCTATCACAAAAGCTTGAGCCAACCCATTAGGCACCTCTTGTACTGCATATTCAAACTGACAACCCAATTCATTGCCATCACCTAATAATCGAACAAATCCGGCCTGATCCTCGGGTGTGGTTATAATTAGGATTTCCCTTATTCCCGCCAGCATCAAGACCGATAGCGGATAATAGATCATAGGCTTATCATAAATCGGCATTAATTGCTTACTGATCGCTTTGGTTATAGGATAAAGTCGAGTACCGGATCCACCGGCAAGAATGATTCCTTTCACTTATTATTTTTTTTGATTATTTTTCAAATGGATGTTTACTCAAGGGCAATTTGCAAAATGGATGGTAATCTCCTGTAAGTCCTACTGATGTTGATGTTCTTATCTGATGGACTATCTCTATGGCTGTACGGGACTCACTGATACGCAAGCCTTTCCCATTCAGGATATGATCGTAACTCTCTGTATGTAAATCGGTAAATCCATCCGAAAACTCTAATTCGTTGCCTTCAATATTGATAGACCGATAAGTGCGCTTTCCGAGATTAAGCAATGCTGTCGGAATCATGTCCGCATTAATACTTAAAAACCATCTAACTCTTGCTTTATCAAACTCTAAGTAACCAGCTGCTCGATCATGTGTATGTATATGTACTATATTTTTTTTAACCTCACCAAAAACCCAGTGTAACATATCAAAAAAGTGCACCCCAATATTTGTAGCGATACCACCTGATTTTTCCTTATTTCCCTTCCAGGAAGTGTAGTACCAATTGCCTCGGGATGTTATGTACGTCAGGTCTAGTTCAAAAATCTTATCGTCGGATGCCCTAGCTACTTTATCTTTAAGTGCTATAATACTAGGATGTAAACGAAGCTGAAGTATATTGTAAATATGCTTACCGGATTCCTGTTCCAATTCTTCAAGAGCATCAATATTCCATGGATTCAAAACGACGGGCTTTTCGCAAATGACATCTGATCCATATCTGAGCCCAAACCGTATATGTGCATCATGCAAGTAATTAGGACTACAAATGCTAATATAATCAACCTTATGATCTGCCCTTTTTAATTTTTCTAAATGACGATCAAATCTTTCGAATTCTGTAAAAAATGCTGCCTTTGGGAAGTAGCTGTCTATTATACCGACCGAGTCGTTGATGTCCATGGCAGCCACCAGATCATTGTTAGTCTCTTTTATAGCCTTCATGTGTCGTGGCGCGATATAACCAGCTGCGCCTATTAAGGCAAATTGTTTCATAGGACTTTATATTGCATTTAACTTTTGTACCTTTCCCTCTTTGAGGATGTATCGTGTCTGACTCTCTGGGCAAATAGCCAGCCCATCGTTATTAAAAATAAGTTTATGACCATATTCGCTCATCCAGCCTGTTTGCCTTGCGGGATTTCCTACTACTAATGCATAATCAGGGACTGACTTAGTCACTACTGTACCTGCTCCTATAAAGGCATATTTTCCGATATCAAGCCCGCTTACGATAGTGGCATTAGCACCAATAGAGGCACCCTTTCCTACATGCGTTTGCTGATATTCAGCTTTCCTGCTGACAGCACTTCTAGGATTAATTACATTAGTAAATACGCAAGACGGGCCTAAAAACACATCATCCTCACAGGTAACTCCTGTATAAACGGACACATTATTTTGAATCTTGACATTGTTTCCTATTATAACACTTGGTGATATAACGACATTTTGACCTAAATTACAATTTTTACCAATAATGCTTCCTGTCATTATGTGGCTAAAATGCCAGATCTTAGTTCCCTCTCCTATAGTACAACCCTCATCAATATAAGCGGATTCATGTGCAAAAAAGTGCATATTATTCATTTCGTTACTAATAGTATTTATGGTTTAATACGATCACTGTTCAATATGAAAAGGCATACTTTCTATGGTTTTCCAAGATCCATTTTCATGCTTCCACAGATTCAATTTACTGATCTTAAAATGTGCTTTGAATGTCTGGCCTGTATAATCTTCTATAATTTCTTCAAAGATGTCTTCCTCAATTTTGCGGTATCCTATCGTAAAATGCGGAATATATCGTTGATTCAAGTTGCTTCCCATTAAAATCTGAAAGGCTTTGTACATTTCCTGCAATGCCTGATTTGCCAATACGCGAATGAAGACTACTCTGTTTTTTTTAAAAAAATCAAAACTATCTAATTCAACCTCAAAAGGTATGGTTTTGGCTGCGACAGATCTCAGGTTCGTTTTATAAATAAGTAACTGGTCATCATCTAAATGTATAGGTGGGCTAAAAGTGATATGTACCGGTGGTTTGAGTGCAGCTCCTGATCCATATAAATTAGCGAATGTCTGCTGTAAAATACGAATTTCATCAGCTAACACAATCGGCGGTTCAAATGCTGACATATAAAGAGATTTCATAACTATACCTTAGTCACTTTTTAAGGCATCCAATACGATTTTACGACCTACAAAAAATGTAAATGCCAAAAATCCTCCTAGTATTGTACCTTTGATTAATTCAAATATTAAACTAGGTGCTTCCAGATTTAATGGTGGTATTGGCGCATCTATAATCATAATTTCCGGCATACCAGCATTGAGTTTAAAGTCAGCCAATTCCTGATTTTTAGTGAGTTCTGCATACATGGTCTTCAATTTGAGCAACTCTGTCTCTATCAATCTTCTTTTTGTCAATAAATCAGGATCTGTTACATTGCGATGTGAATCATTAAACCTCGACAACTGGTACTCTTTTGATTGCATTTTATTATAAATAGAATCCGTCTTCTCTTTTGTAAAAACTAAGGTATTCTGTCCTCCCTTTGTCACATTTGACAAGTAAAAAGTTCTTAATTCTTCAAAGATAAGTTTGGCCATTTCTATAGATAGTGTTTCATCTATCGTTTTAGCAGACACAGTCATGATGCCAGTACTTTTTTCAAAAGAATTGGCAAAAATAGGCTCTTTGATACTTGGTGATCCCACAATTTTTCCGTACAACATTTTCATGACATTCAATTCTTTTCTGTTAAAGTTATCCGTAACGTCAGAAGTAAACCTAAATCCACGATAATCAGTAGTTTCATTTGACCACAATTCGTCATAGTGGTTTAGAGCAATCAAGTGATTTGCAATATAGTCTTCATTACTTCCCGTGCTATCCAGAGCTATTTTTGTAAACATCACTTTTTGGATGATATTCATAGATTTTGATAATTCAATCACTCGGTTTAGGTTTGCCTTGTCCTCACCACCTATACCAAACGAACCTAAGAGTCCCGACAATGGACTACTACTACTGTTATCATTCATTAGATAAGTCAGTTTTGCATTGAAAACGGGTACAGTTTTATACGCTTTATTTCCAAAAAAACTGGCTATCAGCAGTGCAATGAGAATGATCCACCATTTTTTACTCCACAATTCACGCCAGTATTCCACAAGCATTTCCAGTACTTCCTTAAGCGTGAGTTCATCATTTGATTGATTTACAGATGGTTGCAATTGCTTGGATGTTGGGTCTGTCATAATTGATAAAATTACATTATTAAGGGATTAAACCTTTCCCTATATTGTTGAATTGCCATACATTTTTTGATAATAATTCATATAGTCGCCAGAAGTGACGTGGTTAAGCCATTCCTGATTATTTATATACCAATCAATCGTCTTTTCGATACCGGTTTCAAATGTTTCTGTAGGCCTCCAGCCAAGCTCTCGTTCTATCTTTGATGCATCAATAGCGTATCTCAGATCATGTCCAGCTCTGTCTGTCACGAAGGCAATCAAAGACTGGCTACTACCTTGTGGTCTTCCCAATTTTCGATCCATCGCATCGCAAAGATACCTGACAATATCTATATTTTTCCATTCATTATGGCCGCCTATATTGTAAGTTTCACCTGCCACACCTTTATGCAAAATAGTGTCAATAGCATTGGCATGGTCTTCCACATAAAGCCAGTCTCTGACATTTTCACCTGTGCCATATACCGGCAATGGGCGCTGATGCATGATATTATTTAAAATCAGTGGTATCAGCTTTTCAGGAAAATGATTAGGTCCGTAGTTATTACTACAATTAGAAACAACTATAGGTATATGATAAGTATGATAAAAAGCCCTGACTAAATGATCAGACGAAGCTTTAGAGGCAGAATAAGGTGATCGTGGATCATAAGGAGTCTCTTCAGTAAAAAACCCACCATCTAAGTCTAAAGATCCATAAACCTCATCTGTACTAATATGATAAAACAGTTTGTCATCATAGTTTTTTTGCCATTTTTCTTTAGCTACCTGTAGTAGATTTGCAGTACCTAAAATATTTGTTTTTAAAAATATCAGCGGATCTTGTATTGACCTATCCACATGGGATTCAGCAGCAAGGTGGATAACTTTGTCAATCGCATATTCATCAAAAATTTTGCTTACTAACGCTCTGTCGCCGATATCGCCACGCACAAAGACATAATTTGCCTTATTTTCTAAATCTTTAAGATTTTCCAAATTTCCGGCATAGGTCAGCGCATCCAGATTGACAATTGTATATCCAGGATATTGATTGACTAATCTTCTGACCACATGAGATCCTATAAATCCCGCACCTCCTGTTACTAATATATTCATTTATGTTTTTTTGTTTTCTATAAACTGTAAGTTACTGACTATAAGCAGATGGCAGTTAAATCTAACACTCCTTTTTCTCATTACAGTCTATCTATCACCTATCACACTCTACCTATACTATCATAATAAAATCCCATATCTCTGACCGTCATTACATCATAAATATTGCGGCCATCAAAAATAGCTGGAGCCTTCATTAGCGTCTTCATCCGTTCGAAATCAGGTGTGCGAAATTCATTCCATTCGGTAATAATCGCCAGTGCATCTGCACCTTTTAAAACATCGTATTCGTTTTCGCCATACTCGATTTTATCCCCAAACTCTTGTTTGAAATTATCCATGGCTTCCGGATCATAGACTTTAACGCTTGCGCCTTTATTGATTAATCTGGCCACAATCGTCTGAGCCGGCGCCTCTCTGATGTCATCCGTATTTGGCTTAAAAGCCAGTCCCCAAACGGCAATCGTTTTGCCTGTTAAATCTCCATCAAAGTATTTGACTATTTTAGAAGCCAGGACTTCTTTTTGCATGCTATTGACGTGCATGACTGCATTAAGCAATTTAAAGTCGTACTGATTGTCCTTTGCTGTAGTTGCTAATGCACGAACATCTTTCGGAAAACAAGATCCGCCATATCCTACACCTGGAAACAAGAAACGCTTTCCTATGCGTGAATCGCTACCCATACCTTTTCTAACCTGATCTACATCGGCTTCCAATAGCTCGCATAGATTCGCAATTTCGTTCATAAAACTAATCCGCATAGCTAGGTATGAATTAGCAGCGTACTTAGTCATCTCAGCGCTTCGTTCGTCCATTACGATAATCGGATTGCCCTGTCTGACAAAGGGATTGTACAATTGTCGCATGATATTTTCAGCCCTTTCGGAAGAGGTACCTATGACGACTCTATCAGGCTTCATAAAATCATCCACGGCGACTCCTTCCCGCAAAAACTCCGGGTTAGACACTATATCAAATAAGTCAGTACTTAAATTAACAGCCATGATATCTCTGATTTTGTCAGCTGTCCCTACCGGCACAGTACTTTTATCTACGATTACAGTATAGCTGGTTATTAGTCTAGATAAATCCGCAGCAACCTTCATCACTGCGGTCAGATCAGCAGCGCCATCAGCACCCGATGGCGTAGGAAGCGCCAAAAATATTATCTGAGCTTCCTTGATTCCCTCGGCTAAATCCGTAGTAAATGACAATCTGCCCTGCTTGATATTCCTATCAAATAAGGCTTCTAAACCTGGCTCATAAATTGGCACATGACCATTTTTTAGCTGCTCTATCTTTGCAGTATTTATATCTACACAGGTGACTACATTACCGGAATCTGCAAAACAAGTTCCCGTAACAAGACCTACATAGCCAGTACCAACAACTGCTATTTTCATTTTTATCAGTTTGTTATCTTTTAAACGATTAGTTATTTGAAAAATGCTTTAACTTTTTCTGAGATATAGCTCAATTGCTCAGCTATCATCTCTGTATGTATAGGTAAGGAAATGACAGAATCACAAAGTAATTCTGTATTATCGAGCCTAAAATTATCAGGAACATACTCGCTAAATGCTTTTTGCTTATATAATGGCACTGGATAGTAGATCATATTAGGTATTTTATTATCATCTAACCATTGTTTGAGTGCATCTCTTTTCCCATTTTTAATTTGAAGTGTGTACTGATGGAATACGTGTGTAGAATATCCTGCTCTGTATGGTGTTACTATATCGTCAACATCGGCAAATGCTTGATCGTAGTAATCAGCGGCCCATCTTCGAGCATTCGAATATTCGTCCAAATGAGGTAATTTGGCTAAAAGTACGATTGCCTGTATAGTATCCAATCTACTATTGCAGCCAACTACATCATGATAATATCGGATGGCCTGTCCGTGATTGGCGATTTTATGAATTAAGGTTGCCAATGCATCGTCATTGGTAAAAAGAGCACCACCATCACCATAACAACCGAGGTTTTTAGATGGATAGAATGAGGTGCAGCCTACATGGCCTATAGTTCCTGTCTTAGCAATCCTGCCATCACTAAAGATAAAGTCAGCACCCATGGCCTGCGCATTATCTTCAATCACCCATAGATTGTGTTCATGAGCTATAGATATGATGGCTTCCATATTGGCCGACTGACCGTACAAATGTACAGGAACTATTGCCTTTGTCTTCGGTGAGATTGATGCTTTGATACTGTCAATATGGATATTAAAAGTATCCATATCTACATCCACCATGACCGGTATCAGACCTAATAACGCTATAACCTCTGCTGTAGCTACATAGGTAAATGCAGGTACAATTACTTCGTCGCCTGGTTTTAAACCCACTGACATCATCGCAATTTGTAAAGCATCTGTTCCATTAGCACAAGGGATAACATGTTTTACATGCTGATAGTGCGATAAATCCGCTCCAAAATTTTTTACCTGTGGTCCATTGATAAAAGCTGTTGTATCCAGAACCTCCTGAATTCCGCGATCTACTTCTTCCTTGATTTTCAGATACTGAGACCTGACATCTACCATTTGCAATTGCATTACCCTAAATATTTTATTTTTTGTCGTATAAAAAATGTAGACCACTGATAATCAACACTTAATCCATAAACAATATGAACACATATTGTTTTTTAAAAATGGCTTCGCCGTTGATAAGTCGCACTTGAATTATCATTTTATGTTATTTACATGAAAATTTAAAAGCAACTATACGGCTGCTTTTTCTGTCTTTAGTGGTCTCAGCAAGGACATATCGATCTGCACCTGAAACTGATATCCTATATTTTTTAGCTCTATAACAAAGCTCTTCTTGCCTAACTTGGTTACAATTTTACCAGTCAAGCCTACTAGTCTTCCAGCTATTACTTCGACTTCTTCGCCTACTGACAACATTCCTGAGTCAACAAACCTAGTGTCTTCGACATCCCCAACAATCTTTTTTAAAATGGTAATTTCATCCTCTGGAATTGATATTAGACTTTTACCTTGTCTAATAAATTTAAACACATACTCTGTCTCTATTGTGCGGATGTAATCTTTTGTTGTGATATTGACAAATACATAATTGTTAATCAGTGGCGTCTCGTATTTTTTTACCTTTCTGTTATACCTTTTGATGACGGTCTGCAGTGGTACATAGGCATCAATTTGCTTTTTGCCCAGTAAGTCAGATACAAATTTCTCACATTTATACTTCGTATGAATGGCAAACCATTTTTTATGCTGGCTGTCTAAATGATTGATTTCTTCGTCTTTGTGTATTCTGGCCATTATCATCGACTGCAATTTTTATCTCTCAGATATTTTTAGAAGTTTGTGATAACAGTATAACTCAATTCTATTTTCTATATATCTGTTTATCGTATCTGTATTCAATGATTTCCGACTAACACACAAGCTGTTAACACCAATATTTTGTGTTAATTGAACCTTGGATAGCTCTTCAAAAACCTTATTGTACGTGTTTAATATCATCATTTCATCCGTCAAAATCCGTATAAAAACGGTCAAAGTTACAAAAATTAAACGTATCAGTTTACATTTTGTATCAATAAAATCAAAGAAAGGATTGCCGTCGCCTGAGCAATCGAATTAGCTAATATATCACCCCATTTGACATCATCTTTTTCTTTCTCCTTTTCTCTTTCTGTTTTGACAGGCTTAAAGCCTACATTTATCTTTGCTCCCGGTCCTACTTTTGGATAAATTTTAAAAAATAAAAAATACTTTGTTTTTGCAAGTTTTCCTGAAGCATCGAGGACAGTAATTTTATTTTTAGAAGCATTTTCAGAAAGTCCACCGGCATATTCATCAATATAGAATTTTGCGGATTTCCCATTTTGATAAGGAACTAAAATCTTACCCTGAGCCGTAATTTTATCAGGATAAACTTCATACGCATTTGTGGCTCCTTCGATAGACACGATATTACTAATTTTAGGGATGACAATTTCATCACCATCCTGCAAAATAACATTTTCATGCGAATTGCCTGGTTTTTTAAGCGCTCTATCCAAATTGATAATTATAAAACCTTCACCATCCTTGGCTCTGTTTAGTGTAGCACCGGCTAAAAAAGCTTCTGCAGTAACACCACCTGCATTATTTATAACCGTTTCTAATCTTGTATTCTTCCCGAGTAATGCATAAACCCCGGGATATTTTACTTCCCCTGTAAGAGTTACATTTCGCTGCAATTCAAACTCTGGAATCGTCCTTACTACTATTTGATCAAAAGGTTGTAAAGAAAATTCATTGCCGCCATTGACTAAATTCAAATCTGTGTCCACTTGAAGCGTAGCCCTAAGTACTCTGGAAGGCTTGTTTTGTTGAAAATCAAGGCGATAAATATCTATCCTATCCATAGCTGCCTCTCGTTTTAGTCCACCGGCCAATAATAACACGTCCTTTAATGCAAGGCTTGAATCATAGACGTATTCTCCTGGCTTTTTAACGGCACCTGACAATTGTACAAAGGTCTTTTCTGTATAATAATCTCTACTATAAATAACCAATTTGTCATTTGGCATCAAACTTATATTATCAGGCGAATTGCGATTAGCTAATGCATTTTTTAGATTAAATCCTATATATTCTATACTTTGGTCGCCATCATTTTTACTTCTAAATATATAAGCAAACTCATCAATTGCATCCTCCTTGAGCCCACCGGCAAAAAATATTAAATCCGATACTTTAAGATTCTTATTTACGTCCAGAGGAAAGGTGCCCGGCAATCGTACTGATCCGCTTACAGAAACACTACTAGTGTCAGAAAAAGTAGCCTTAGATGAAACAATCAGTTCGTCGCCCTTTTTCAATTCAATATCAGATCCACTTTCTTTATTTTTGAGAGCCTCACTAATATTAACAAGCTCATACCGTATTGTTTTATAGTCATCATTATACCTTTTAAGATACGCTATATCAGTAATAGCATTATCAGCTAGTTTTGCTTTTTTAATCAAATCTGACAATCTAGTTTTATCTGCGAGTGCATAAGTACCCGGATTTTCTACAGCCCCTGATATTTTAACTTCATTTTTGATCTGTGTATTAATCTGATTAATGATGATCTCATCCCCATTTAAGAGTGAAAAGCTTTGTTTTTTTCTTTCCAGCTCTAACCAGTTGACATCTATCACTCGTATAGAGTCATAATCAATCCTCTTAATCTGGATATTATTTTTTAAAGCATCAGCCTTGAGCCCACCGGCATAACGTATCAAATCTGTAAGCGTCTCCTGCTCCAAAAGTTCGTATTTAAAAGGGCGATTGACGGCTCCTTTTATTTCCACTACTTTCTCTGCCACTGGCACATAAATGTAATCATTTTCGGCCAGATAGTAATCTTGGATAACGCTTGGATCTTGAAGATATTTATACACATCCAAAGTCACCGGTTTCTTACTTTTACGGAGTAACTGTATTTTTCTGACGCTACCGATATTATTAGGTCCTCCAGCAGCTACTAAAGCATTAAAAGCTGTATTGACTGCTGAAATGTTGAATGTTCCACTATTAAAAACCTCGCCTACAATGTTGACATTTAAGGTGCGGGCTGTAGAAACGGTCAGTTCATAATTTTCTCTATTAAAATAGTAGTATTTCCTAAGTGTACTATACATCATATCTTCTGCTTGCTTCACAGTCAATCCTGCAAGATAATACCTAGGCAGATTTGTTGGTTGGACATAGCCATCTTTTTGAATCTCCATAGAAAAATTTTCCTGGGTTGGTCCCCAAATAGAAACAGCAACTTTATCACCAGCACCTAATACATAAGACTTCGTCGGCTTTGCATCTTCTGTAGTACGGAAAAGTCTAAGAGATTTATCCCTAAATATTTGTTGTCCATACGTTGTGGCAGTAGGCAAACGATCTTTAGTATTCTCCTGTAGTTTTTCGGCCACAGCTTCCTCTATTGTTGCACCATCCTTTACTGCCTTTTGGATATCCTGACTTTGAGTAGCGATTTTTTCAGGTTTATCTACACTACGGGTGTCGTCAATGCGAGACTGAGGTTGTACTTCTACAGATGGCAATGTCGTACTACCTACACCTGTAGTACTTTTTGCCTTCTTTTCGGCATCGAGGATGGCCATTACTTCTTCTGCCGCCTTTTGAGCTCTTGCTACATCTTGAGGATTGTCAGGGTTGACGGATCCTGGGTTGACACCCTTCTTAATCATCTCTTGTCTAAATCGCTCAGGGTCATAGCCTCTTTTTTCGATTTCGGATTTGACCATGGTCTCATTTATATTTTGGCTATATACCACACCTGAAACCAGACAAACCAGCAAAAGAAGTATATACCTGAATTTTATTATTTCATTTATCTGTAAATTTATATACTCCATATGGTCTTGTTATCTTTAAACATTGATCTAAAGTGAAACATCATGTTAAACTATTAAAACGCAAGAATCACCTGATATGGTGTATCTCTTTGTAAAATTCTATACGCTCTTTTCATGATCGCATTTTATAATTTCTAAAATAGTAAGTCTAACATATCCTTTACTATTATCCTTTATTCAATACTTTTATCACTTTTTATTATACTTCAAAATTGTAATTAAAATCTATTGCTAATTTGTGACTTACTAAAAGTCAAACCTTCAATAAGTTTTAGACGTATAACTACTTATTTCGTTACATGTCTCCAAATTAACATCACAAAGGTAAAAAAACAACACATGAATTAAAAATAATATCTGTAAAAAGCGTTTATGTCATGAATTACATGCTTAAAATATTCCAATTTAGCTAATAAAATGAACCTTTCTCTAATAATCATATCCGAGATACGCCATGTTAATCCGAATCCCGGCACCGAGATACTGCTGATTATGCTTGACTTCAGCAGTCGTTTGTCGCCACATAGCATGAAAATCAATAAAATAATTATGGAATACTTCATAGCTGGCATCAATCCCGACAGAAGCTACCTTAGTTTTAACGCCCTGTCCTATATGATTTCCTTCCTCCATTGGATGGGTTTGAGTAGGTAAGAGAATATTACCACCCCAGTTTTCACCGCGTTTATCATCACCATATAAAGTCATCAGTCCCTTAGCCTGAAGGTATAATCGGTTGATCGGCTTAAACCGTACCAATAGTATCCATTCTCTAAAATTTGCGCCAAGTGGATGTGCAAGAGGCTGATTAAAATGACTGTAATTGGCTACTGAATATTGAGGAAACCCAGGCAAGCTATCCCTGTGAGCGTACGTATATGGGCGGACGGCATTGTACTCTAACTGAAAATCCAAATGGTCAATTCCCAAAGCATTGATATACTTGATACCAGCCTGAGCACCAAATTTATTTGCCCACCATCCAGATTGTTTTTTTACCTCAGACAACTTAAATTCATCCAAAACCAACTGCCCATATAATGAAATACCTTTAATTGGATTCCATTTGCCATTCAGTCCCAGCATGACATTATCAGGGCTATCCAGAAAATGCTCAACTGCCCGATACAGAATAATAGGATTCAAATATTGAAACTCAAAATGATTTGCTCTCGAAAAGATAACAGTTTCAAACAGCCCCAATTCCAGATTTTTTGAAGGCTTGTATGCCAGATAATGGGTGGCACTATATTTTTTGGGTAATAGTTTATCATCAGGATTTACTAAGGTGCTGATTGGTGCCAGCTCAGCAAAAATATTTTGATATTGAAATTTCCAAATACGCGTATTTAACTTTAAATAAAAATAATTATGACTATAATCCGAAAGCAACAATGACCGGATACCATTTCCTATAAAGTTGCTGCCATGTCCCAGCTCTACATTGATACTCTTGACTGGATTAAACCCGACATAACCCTGAGCATAAAAGAAATCATATCCTTCCAAGCTCGGTATGACAGAGGAATGATAGGATTTCCAGTATCCCTGACCAGGAAGGGCAGCGTATTTTCGTATTCTATCTTCAGTATAGGATAGATAATTGCGTTGATTATCCAAAATCTTAGTAAAAAAATATACCTTGTCGTCAATGTATCCTCTAAGCTCAAAACCTCTTGAATTTTGAAATACAGGCCGGTCATTATTTATCTGTTTAAAATAGTTCACTTCAACGACAGGGTTGATATATACTTTAAATGATGGTACTTCAATCTGTAGAAAATTTGCTGGTGTTTTATAAAAATACTTTAAAATAGGTTCTTGGTTAAAATACAATTTATCTACTTTTTTAGGAGCTTTATCTTCATCATCACTACCTCGAAAAACATCCAAAATCTTACTTATAGTGTTTTTAACTTTACTACCCTCATCCAAAAATTCATAATTATCAGAAAATACGTGCAAGAGATCATACCGATCATTAGCAGTAAGTTCCTTATTTTTCCAGGCTTCTTTAAAATATGCTACTGTATGTTTCCTCTCATAGTTATTGACGCTATTCATCATCGTGGTATCAGCCCATCTCAATATCTCTGCTCTGTCATAGGTATGATATGCCGGGTCACCTCTAAGTATAGATGGTGACTGACCAAATATTAAATAGCTATATAAAACCGATACTACAAAAATCAAAGCTCTCAACATTCCAAATCATTTCAATAATGCAAAGATATCATTTAATTTTTGGATAAAATATATTTTTATATATTATCAAAAAAACAATACTTTACGATAATAAAATTAGATGTAGATATATTTTAATAATTATAGTAATATTGCACCCAAATTCAATTCTTTAATTTTTTTTAAAACAAACGTCCTGATTGAATAAATTCAAATACTTATGGCAAACCCTCCTTCATTTTAGAGAGATGGGCACTGTCATTCCAAGCAGTAGGGCTATGTGTAACCAAATGACCGGATTTATCGATCCAGGACATGACAAAGTCATCATAGAATTAGGCGCAGGTGACGGTGTGATAACCCGCCATATTCTATCTAAGATGGCACCTGATGCTATTTTATTTGTATTTGAAATCAACCCCGAATTATGTGAGACGATCTCCAGCATTAAGGACAATCGCATGAAACTCATCAACGATGATGCCAGAACAATGAATACATACCTTCAGCAGTATGGATACAGCCATGCTGATCATATAATCTCTGCAATTCCATTTTTGATCCTGCCGGAAAACATAAGAAAAAGCATCCTGAATGTCAGCCACCAGATACTCAAAAATCAAGGGCTTTTTATCCAATTGCACTATAGCAAAAGTCTCTTTCATCTGTATCAACAGGTATTTGGCGAAGTAGAAACCAAATACGTACCTATTAATATTCCTCCTGGATATGTTTTTAAATGTGTAAATAAAAACCCAATTACACCAAAATTATAACGCTACTTTTTTGATTTCATCTTTTTTTGCTGAGCCTTTGAAAAGAGATTAGATTTACCTCTTTTTGAGCTTTCCATATCCGGATTATTGTACTTTTCTTCTAGTCCACATCCTTCTTTGACCTTACACGAACTTACTGTCGCCGTCATCGAAAAGATCCCGATGATGATAATTAATCCTTTACAAATATATTTCACGCGCATCTGATAATTTTGAATAGAAAACCAAAGATACAGCATTTATTGTATATGTATCTCCCATAGCTTTAAAAAATATTTATTAAAATCTCCGAAACAACTCAGATTTTAGTTTTTAAATCAAAAAATTAGCATTTTTTAATTGATATTAATGGTATCTGAACTGTTACAAATCTCTTAATTCAATACAATATATAAATTATTGCTCCAAAAAATCACACATATACATAAACCATTGTTTACAATATGGTTATACATTTAACTTAGATCAATCATTAAAGTTTAACAAAAAAATGGCACTAATAACACATAAGAAGTTATGTTACATTAAAAATATTGTCGTATTTTGCGACGTATTTACGCCATTTTATACAACATAATATTAATTTACTGTTTATTAGGTTAAAAATATCTGCATATTATGTACGACAGAGCCATTTTACATCTTGATCTCGACTCCTTCTTTGTATCAGTCGAATGTCTCAAAAACAGCAGCCTGAGAGGCAAACCACTGCTTATCGGCGGCACCAGCAGTCGCGGTGTGGTTGCATCATGTAGCTATGAGGCGCGACGGTTTGGCGTACACTCGGCTATGCCCATGAAGATGGCGCTGCGCCTCTGCCCTCAGGCTATCGTTCTACGCGGTGACATGGACAGCTATTCCAAGCACAGCCGCATCGTCACAGATATCATCACTGAGCAGGCACCGATCTATGAGAAGGCTTCTATTGATGAGTTTTATCTAGACCTGACAGGCATGGACAAACATTTTGGCTGTTTTAAATGGTCCACTGAGCTGCGCCAAACTATCATACGTGAGTCAGGTCTGCCGATATCCTTTGGCCTTTCTGTCAATAAGACCGTCTCTAAAGTAGGCACTGGCGAAGCTAAGCCCAATGGGACCAAGCATATTCCCAATGGCACAGAAAAAGGATTCCTCGCACCGCTACCTGTCAAAAAGATACCCGGAATCGGCGAATATACCCACAAAAAACTGAGTTTTATGGGTGTACGCACGATCGAAGTGCTCAGCCAAATTCCAACACGCCTTTTAGAACGGGAATTTGGTAAGCCCGGACGCACCCTGTGGGAGCGCGCCAATGCTATCGACGATACACCAATCGTACCCTTTCACGAGCAAAAGTCCATATCCAAAGAACACACCTTTACAGAGGATACCTTAGACCTGCGGATGATCAAAAATATCTTCCTAGATATGGCAGATAAATTATCTTTTGAGTTACGGACTGCCGGTAAACTCACCTCTACAATTACTGTCAAAATCCGTTATGCTGACTTTAATACCTATACAAAGCAGAAAAGCATACCTTACACCACTAACGACCGCATCCTCGGACAACATATCCTTGATCTGTTTGATAAACTCTATGAGCGTCGCCAGCTTATCCGGCTCATCGGTGTCAAATACAGCGGGCTCGTCCAGGGCAATTATCAGATTAATCTCTTTGACGATACCATAGAGCACATCCGCCTTATGGAACAAATGGACAGCATCCGACGGCGTTTTGGTGCTGATGCTGTCATGCGTGCCAGTGGACTACACTAAATTCTACTTGACGATTTTTTTTAGTAATAATCTAAATTGACACCTTCATAAACATGACTGCATCATGATGTGCTTTCTACACATAACATCCAGCAAGCAAAATTTATTATTTATTATATAGCGTTACTAAAATTGGAATTGTTTAAGTTCACGGATTACAGCATCTTTAAAAGCTGCTGCAAGATTATCAGCCATCAGAAAGTCAGTTGGGAATGGCTCGAGTACATTATCTATTTTTTTAGTGGTCTCATCAGTAAGTGCTCTCTTATCACCGAGGTATGTACAGCTATACCCCTTAAAATCATGAAATACATTAACTGGCGTTGTCTTTAGAACTTTATTAGTACGGGCATTGACAATCCTGATACTACCGTGTAACTCGGATTGCTTCTCTCTAAATATCTCAGCAATATCAGCCTTAACTTTTTCATATACCTGCTTTTCGATAGTTGTACTATCTTTGGCGCTTTTTGTTGTACTCTTACTGACGAGTACTTCCTTAGACTCGCTGTAGGTATGCAGGCGTTCGCGCTCAGGCGTAAAGAAAATACTACTAAGCTCTACTTCTACAATGTAATCTGCCTGATAGCCGCGTGTGTCATACCTGAAGTCTATCCAGGTTTTATCCAAAGCAGCTAAAGACATATCATTAAGACTACGTTCTATATTATCACTGTGAAAGTCACGCAATCCATTATATATCTGAATACCTACTCTCGTAATTCCCAGCGCATACGCCTTATCCTTTAGTCGCTGGCTATCACGATAGTTTTTGCGTATTCTATCAATCTTTTGCAGTTCTGTCAAAGCTTGTTTGGCTGCACTCTTATCACCTGTCTTTTCTGATCGCTCTAATAGTGTCAGTGCATTATTATAATAATACTCACAAGTCTTATCTTCTGCTTCAAAGATCTCATTTCTGTAGCTTTTCATATCAAAAGAGGCAACATAGCCATCTGAGCTTACCAAAGGTAACAATGGATCTAACTGGCTCTGGCGTCTGTCCATAGCAGTATAAAGATCCATTACTTTAGACCAGTTTTCTGGTCTTCCAGACGTATTTAGTCGTGCTATTTCATTGAGTGAAGCCACGTTGAGCTTAGCATAAGCCTTTTCGAGTGCTTTGACATATTCAGTCTTTTTCTTTTTTTCACCTGCCAGCTTCCTGATAGAATAATTAAATGCTCTATCATACTCGCCCTTTTCAATCATTTTAGAGACAGAGCTACAAGCTGTCAAGCCTACCATCATCACAAGCATGTAAAAAAATCTTCTCATGGCCATCGTTTTTATGATTTTGAGCAAAAATACTACTATTTATAAGACTATAATTATGAATGGAAATGTATCTGAAAAATATTTTTTTAATAGTTGTTTAACAAATCCAATAAAACTGATAAACAATCTACTTTCTGATAATAAATTTATGATTTATGACAGGCTTGCAATCACAAGGCTTCTGTTTAATTTAATGCGTAATGTAGTCCGTTATAATCCGATAGCATTTCAATAATTAGATTATCTACTTTGATACTTCATAAAAATTAATAAAATAAATCGCTTTCTATTCGGAATATTTGCAAAAAGCTAATTTTAACTCTACTTTTGCGCAAACGAAAATTTGATCATTATGAACTTACACGAATATCAGGGTAAAGAATTATTAACTCAATATGGTGTTGCTGTCCAAAGAGGTAAAATAGCCAGTACAGTCGAGGAAGCTGTAGCAGGATATGAACAACTTAAAGCGGAAACTAACACTGACTTTTGCGTTATAAAAGCGCAGATTCATGCAGGTGGCCGTGGAAAAGGTGGCGGTGTTAAGCTAGCAAAAAATCTAGATGACCTTAAGCAGCATGCCGGCAATATCCTTGGGATGATGCTAAAAACACCACAGACACCCGGCGGTATGGATGGCGAGGGCAAATTAGTCAGAAAAATATTTATAGCTGAGGATAGTTACGCCCCGGATTTTGATGCTTGTAAAGAATATTATGTATCTATCCTTATGGACAGAGGTCAAAAGCGCAACGTTATCATTTACTCTACAGAAGGTGGAATGAATATCGAAGATGTCGCTGAACAAACACCACATTTAGTTCATAAAGAGTATATCGACCCACACGTAGGTTTAAGAGACTTTCAAAAAAGGAATATTGCATTCAACCTTGGGCTTTCTGGCACCGCATATAAAAATTTTATTGCTTTTATTGGCAATCTATACAAAGCTTTTATTGGCTCTGATGCTTCTTTATTTGAAATCAACCCTTGTCTAAAGACAGGTGATGACCGAATCGTCGCTGTAGATGCTAAAGTAACACTAGATGACAATGCGCTCTTTAGACATCCTGACCTAGAAGTGATGCGTGACATAGATGAGGAAGACCCTACAGAAGTAGAAGCTAAGAGCTATGGGCTTAACTACGTAAAATTAGATGGCAACGTAGGTTGTATGGTAAATGGTGCCGGACTTGCTATGGCAACTATGGACATCATTAAGCTTTCGGGTGGATCACCCGCTAATTTCCTCGACGTAGGAGGTACTGCAGACGCTGCCAGAGTAGAGCAAGCATTCAGGCTGATACTTAGAGATAGCAATGTTAAAGCTATATTGATTAATATATTTGGTGGTATCGTGAGATGTGATCGTGTAGCACAAGGCGTCGTAGATGCGTATAAAAACATAGGCAACATTCCGGTTCCGATTATAGTAAGGCTTCAGGGTACAAATGCAGATCTCGGAAAAGAAATCATCAATAATAGTGGTCTGCAGGTTCATGGTGCGGTAGAACTACAGGAAGCTGCTGATTTAGTAAGGAAGTTTATAGGTTAATATTGTATTTATATAATAGCAAAATGAGCGTCTGGTATAAAAATCAGACGCTTTTTTTATGCTAATTCATTGATAATACATTCTAATTCGCTCATAATCATAGCGGTAGCGCCCCAAATTTTTTTACCATTGGCATCATAATAAGGCACATCCTTTATAATCATGCCCCGGGCTTCCATATCCGTACTTCCTTTATATTTAGATTTCAACAAATGTTCAACCGGTAATTCTATTATTGATTTTACTTCTGACTCATGGATATTAAACTTCGGATATTCGGCTGTAAAGCCTATAAATGGATGTATCAAAAATCCGGATACGGGTACATACAACGATGTCAAACCACCCAGAATACCGATACTTTCAGGTGCTACCCCAATTTCTTCATAGGTTTCACGCAGTGCACAGTCTTCATATGAGTAGTCGCTGTCTTCAAGTTTACCTCCTGGAAAAGATATTTGCCCTGCATGTTTATCTTCAGGATGATGACTTGCTCTTTCTATCAATGCAATATAACTCTTTCTGTCCTTTGGATACAATAGAGCCATTACACATCCTATTTTGTGATCTTCTGGTACTGGCTGCCTCTCTTTGATCACTAAATAGGGAGCCATGCGATTCTGAGCCTCTTCTCCAGGCAAGCCATCTTTAAGCCTGTGCTCAAGGTCATGAATAAATTCAATATTCATTTTTTGTTGCGATATATAATTTTATTTCGGCTATTTATTTGGGGGTATTTGCCTTCATAATATAACTTTCCAATGCCAGAGACATTGAAGATCCACCCACATTGGATTCGGCTTTTATATTAACATACAAACCACGTTCTTCTGCTGCCTTTTCTGTGGCAGTACCAAAGACAGCAATTCTTGTATTATTCTGTTTAAAGTCAGGAAAATTTTCAAATAATGATTCAATACCCTGAGGACTAAAGAATATCAAAATATCATAAAACACATCGCTCAAATCTGATAAATCGGCAGAAACTGTCGTTTGAACTGCAATTTGTGTAAAATTAATTCCTATTTTAGTAAGATATTTAGATATCTCCGGAGATCCAATATTAGATGTCAGCAAAAGAAATTTCTTATCTTTATGCTTATTAAAGTAGTTTGCCAGATCTTCAGCCTGACGAGTGCCTACAAATACCTTTCTCTTCCTATAAAGTATAAACTTTTGAAGATAATTAGCAATGGCTTCAGTCAAACAAAAATACAAAGTATCAGGTGAGATTTTAACTCTCGTCTCTGCTGCAAGTCTAAAAAAATTATCTACAGCACCTCTGCTTGGGAAGATTACACAAGGAAAGTCACTTAGTAGTATTCTGTTTTTCCTAAATTCCTTTTCTGTTACGGGTTCTACCTGAATGAAGGATCTCCAGTCAATTTTCAGTCCCCACTTCTGTTCCAAATCATTATATGGTGACTTGTCTTCTGGTTTTTGCTGCGAAATTAGAATGGACTTAACCGGCAAATATTTTTCTACATATTCTGGTGTTTCCGATGAAGCCTTACCTTTACTTGTCATATTGTCCAAACAATTTGAAATAAGTCAATGCACATTTTTCAAAAAAAACTACAATTTTACTTGGAATATACATTCTTTAGCCTATTCACCTTTATAATGTAAATTACCACTTTCAAATTTGACACCAGTTAAGAAAAATTCATAATCGTTTTGATTAAAATCATCATTGGTGCAATTTCGAAGGCACAAAGGTACACAAATATTTGAAATATCCTATCATTTAGATACTCAAATACAATAAATATGCCTCTTAATGTCCGCAAAATCAACAAAACACCTATGACGCCAATGGCAATCCAGAGAGAAATTTTTGAAATTTCTGGTGGTCCAAATGCAATTAGAAAATTAATAGGAATCAAAATCATTCCCAATGCATGATTAAATATCATTATGGTAAATCTGTATAAATCTGTAGATTTTTGAATCATGAATATACGACCTATAATGTAAAGTCCCAAATGTTTAAGTATATAAACTAAAGTAGTACCACACAAAATAATAAGCATAGTAATAATACCTCTTTGACCTCCATACTTCACACTTATCAAATAAATTAGAACCGAGATGTTGATCAAAAAAGACAGATACAAGAGTATCAGATATACGTTGACACCGCGCTGCTCTTCTCGCTGAAATAGCTTAAGAATATTTTCATTAAAAATCGACCTAGACACAAAGCTGATAGTCTTAGATCTCAGATTAATCGTTATTGCTATAATGACACATGAAAACAACAGAAACCAGATCAAAAAAGTGTTTGAATGTTTTGTGTTGTTTGTCTGATTTTGTAATTTCTCTGCTCTTTTGATGATTGCAGATTTCCGGACAGGTACATGATCTACATCAAAAGGGTTAAGAAGTAAATTGTCCTTATCCTCTATGTCTTTTACCAATACAGATGACAAGGTATCCGCTGTGACATTATCAATGTGGATCGTATCCATATCGCGGGCAGACTCGGATTCCTGAATACCTGTTCCTAACCTGGGCTTTATCTCAAAAGGATTTGACCTATGTTGACAAAAAATAACGGTATCTACCGATGTAATCAGTACTATAGATAATAAAACTCTAAGATAATATGTTATATTCCCGTTCATTGAAGGGTCAAAAATATGAATTAATTTAAGAATTTTCTATTTTTAATTATTATGTTGTTACCTTTGACCTATATAAGCAGTATCAGATGGCAAACAATATGATAAGGCGGTTGATTGTTTTAGGTGGACTATCCATCATTGGAATTATTTTTGTTCAATCATATTGGTTGCTCAAAACTTGGGATATTAAAGATAAAGAGTTTGACCAGACTGTTAATATCGTTTTGCGCAATGTCGCTGAGCGCATGGCTAAATTTAATAAAACAATATTACCAAAAGAAAACCTTATCCAAAGAAAATCGTCTAATTACTATGCTGTCAATATCAACTCAGAGATTGATGCCGGACTACTTGAGCAATATCTGCTACAGGAGATGCAAAAACAATCGCTGAATATTGACTTTGAATACGCCGTTTATAATTGTTCGACGGACGAACTTGTCTATGGAAATTACTGTAGCAATGAATTAATATCTGATAAGGATAATAAGCCCAAAGCTGGTTTGCGAAAATTTAAAGATCTCATTTATTATTTTGTAGTAAGATTTCCCAAAAGAGAAAGTTTTTTACTCGCTAATCGGAACATGACGCTAACTTTAACCGTTTTATCTGTATTAGCTATTATATTTTTTTTGTACAGCATGTGGATTATAATGGAACAAAAGCGTCTATCCGAATTACAAAAAGATTTTATCAATAATATGACGCACGAGTTTAAAACGCCCCTTTCTTCTATCAAGATAGCTGCTGATTTTTTAGCTAATGATCAATACATCAAAAACGATAATCGACTACAGAGGTATATACAAATTATCAAAGACCAAAATCTCAGATTAAACAATCAGGTCGAAAAAGTGCTTAATGTAGCCCATATTGAAAATGACAGAATCGAATTAAAAAAGGAAATATTTGAAATCAACGAGACTATTTCCAGTGTTATCAACAATGAGTCATTAAAATTAAATCACGGCAACATTTCCTATGAGGCGACTGAACAACCGGTGATGATATTAGCAGACAAATTACATTTTATAAACGTGGTAGCAAATCTAATTGACAATGCAGTAAAATATAGTGGGGATGAGCCCATAGTCAATCTATCACTTAAAGAGAATCCTCTTTATGTGGCGCTTTCCATAAAAGACAACGGTATCGGGATAGATAAAGAAAATCAAAAAAAATTATTCGAAAAATTTTTTAGGGTATCAACCGGTGATATTCACAATGTAAAAGGCTTTGGACTCGGCCTATTTTATGTAAATAATATTTGCATATCCCATGGTTGGAAAATCCGTGTAGAATCCGAACTCAATAAAGGTACAGAATTTATTATAACAATTCCTAAATATTTAGAAGCATGAACGAAAAAGCAAAAATATTATACGTAGAAGATGACGAGACATTGAGTTTCGTGACCAAAGACAATCTCGAATTACATGGATATCAAGTAGTACATTGTATGGAAGGTGAAAGCGCTGTAGCTGCTTTTTATAAAGAGCCTTTTGATCTATGCATCCTCGATGTAATGTTGCCTAAGATGGATGGATTTGCCGTAGCTGGCAAAATCAGAGATGCCGATCCTAATATCCCCATCCTGTTTTTAACCGCAAAATCCATGAAGGAAGACAGGATACAAGGACTAAAACTGGGTGCTGACGATTATATCACAAAACCATTTTCTATCGAAGAGCTCATCCTAAAAATTGAGGTTTTCCTGCGAAGGAAATATGTAACTGTATCTATCAACGACATGTATAAGATAGGTACTTTTAATTTCGATTATCGCAATCTCACACTTGGTCATGGTGACCATACTCGTAATTTGACCCAAAAAGAAGCGGACCTACTTAAAATGTTGCTTGACCATAAAAATAATGTCGTTAAAAGAAGTGTCATATTAGAAAAATTATGGGGCGAAGACGATTACTTTTTAGGTAGAAGTATGGACGTATTCATATCACGGCTAAGAAAATATCTAGCGGATGATCCTAAAATCAAACTAGACAATATCCATGGCGTAGGCTTTAAATTAATAATAGAATCCTAGTTTTACTACTTGTATTTATTCAAAAACCATTAAAATCAGTCTTAATCGATAGATCGTGCATGACATATAGACAATAATTGTTACTTTTGCCGCTAATTTAAAGATAATAAAGTAAAAACACTTAATAATAAGTAATAATATGAAAAATATATTTCAAAGTGCTTTTATAGTTTTATGCTCGTTTGGGCTGCTTACAAATGTTGTTGCTCAAAAAAAATATGGCAATGAGTGGCTAGTACCTGGCAATACATATCTAAAACTCAAGGTAAGTGAAGATGGTGTATATAAGGTTACATTTGAAGAAATGATGGCCGCCGGTTTTATACAAGGTAAAATCGCTGGCAAGGATCTACGACTGATTAATTACGGTCAGGAGCAAGCTATCCATGTCAGTAACAATGATTTTAACACAGGTGGATACATAGAGTTTTATGGTAAAAAAAATAGGATTGGAATGGATTCATTGTTATATAAAAACTGGCAAAAAGACCTATTCAATCCTGAATACAGCTTAGTATCGGATACAAATGTATATTTTTTAACCTTAGAGCCCAATCAGCTTAATAAAAGATATGTCAGTATTACACCTGATTACAGCAATGTACATATCGATCCTACGCCCTATTATATCCACGAAGAAAAAATCGTATATAGTAATGTACATTATAAAAATGTAGATTTAGAAGTCAGGTCTTCATATTTTGAGCCATCTGAAGGGTTTGGTACTACCATCGTTGGCAGTTCAAATCATCCCTTCAATGTATCTAAAATTTATGCAAATGGTCCTAAGCCGATTATACAATGCAGAATAGGCAGCAATAATCAGGTATCCAAATTAGAAATGAGTTTTAATAACCAACTTTTAGATACTAGAAATAACGGCGCCCGAGCTACCATGCAATTAACTTATGAAATTGACAACGATCTCCTAAAAAATGGTACTAATAATTTTGGTATAAAAAACATAGCGAGTGCTACTGACAGACATCGGGTAGCATATGCTTCCCTGACATATGCAAGACAATTTGACTTCCTCAACAACAGTACATTCTTTTTTAATATGCCGACAAATCCAGGCAAAAGATTTCTAAAAATTGACAACTTTAAATCTGATAATCAGATAACCGAAGTATTTGATTTTGAGCATGACATCAAATACACAACAGCCATAGTCAACAATCAGGTTTTAGTGTTACTATACCCTGCTGAGCAAAATACACGATATTTTATCACAACCGAATCAGCAAAAAAACATGCTGCAACCATAAGCCTATTTACACCACTTTCATTTGAAGATGAAGGAACTCAATTCCTGATTATTACAAACAGTTTTTTTAGAAATAATGGTTCTGATTACGTCCAGGCTTATGCAGATTACAGAAGTAGCAAGGTCGGTGGTAGCTATAAAACTAAAATAGTCGATATACAGAGTATCTATGATCATTTTGGCTATGGTATTGACCGCCACTTTTATAGTATTAAGCAGATGAGCAAATTTTTGCATGAAAACTGGAAAGCTCTTGATTATGTCTTTATCCTCGGCAAAGGTCTTGAATATAACATCATCCGTACTTCCAATGATATCAAAAACAGACTGCACAAAACATTTTTTGTACCTACTTATGGATTTTTAGGCTCCGACAATATGCTATTTTCCGAGGATAATTATCCTGATCCCTATTTTGCCATCGGAAGGCTTGCTGTAAAGACACCGGAAGATATTAAAAATTATCTAGACAAATTGCAACAATATGAAGCAGTCAATGATATTAGTCAAACTATTGAAGATAAATACTGGCTCAAGCGCGTCTTACAGCTCGGTGGCGGCATAACAACCGGCGAGCAAAGTCTCATCCAAAACGGACTGAACCGTATGACAACCATTATCCAAGATACTATCTTTGGTGGTGAGGTTCACAATTACTTTAAAGAATCTTCCGACCCTATCCTTTATGAAACCAATGAACAAATTAATCAGTTTTTTAACCGAGGTGTAAGTTTAGTCAATTTTTTTGGCCATTCATCCGCCGGATCATGGGAATTCCCAATAGACAATCCAAAAAACTTTACAAATTTTGGAAGATACCCATTCCTTAATGCTTTAGGCTGCTACGCAGGTAATTTGCACTCAGATGGTGTAGGATTAAGCGAAGCATTTGTATTAGAAAAAGGGCGTGGCAGTATTGCATTTTTAGCATCAACAGGATCCGCCTATATCCCATCATTGAGCACGTATGGTCAAAATTTTATGCATAATCTTTTTTCCAAATCCAGAAGCCTCTCATACGGTGCTATCGCTCGCAATCTAGCATATGACAAAAGAAATGCTACGGGCACTGATCAGATACTCTATTCACAGATTACCTATCATGGAGATCCAGCTATTCATTTTCACGTATTTGATGCACCAGATTATACTTTTGATGCTAAAAGTGTCAAAACCGTACCGACAATCGTGCAGGGAGACCTAAAAAATTATGAAGTCCAGGTCGATCTGGTTAATCTCGGGATTTATACAGGTGATACCGTAGATATTGTCTGTTATCATCAATTGCCCGATGGTTCTATTATTGATACAATCATTGTCAAAGCTGATCAAATTGCTAATCGTCGTACCATATCCATTCCTCTCAAAAATTACAACACCAAATCACTGGGAAAAAATAATATTTTTGTTACAATTGATCCAGCGAATAAGTACAAAGAACTTCCATTGCCCGCAGCTAAATCCAACAATTCTCTCAATGATGGACGCGGTTTTGAATACTATGTGATTGGTAATTTTGCAAATGTAGTATATCCACCCGATTTTGCAATGATTAATACAAAAGAACATTTTGTACTAAAGGCTTCGACCAATACTGTACCATTTGTTGCTACCAATTATATATTTCAAATAGATACTACGGCATATTTTAATAGCCCCATTCTGGAATCCGGAATCGTAAAATCTTCAGGTGGCACAATCGAATATCAGCCTAAAATCGATCTTGTAGCTGATAGAGTTTATTTCTGGAGGATAAGCCCTGACAGCACCAGCAATGAAGGTTACAGATGGTCTCAGGCTTCATTTGCATACTTGCCAAAAGAATCAGAAGGCTGGAATCAAAGCCATTTCTTTCAGTTTGCTGCTAATATGTTTAATAATTTGGAAATTAGTGAGATGTCTCACCGTCAATTTGAATTTGGAAAATTATTTAATACTGTACAATTAAAAAATAGACTCTGGGATCCAGTTGATAGACCAGGATACACCTTCAATAATGTAAGATACGGATCTATAACCCCTTGGGATTATATGGACTCTGGACTTGGATTTGTCATAGGTGACAGAAACAATTTTGTAGATGGAATTTTTAATCCCATAGGTGGAAAATATGGAAGTATTAATCCTGTCGGAAAAGCAATTAAAGGCTTTTTCTTTAAAACAGACACTAAAGCTGATCGCGAAAAAATTATAAATTTTATCGAATCTGAATTAAAACCTAATTACTACCTCCATGTATTTTCAATACTTAAAAATGGAAAATCAGCCTACCATTTTGATGGATGGGAACAGGACTCGCTTACTAACGGTAAAAATATTTTTAATGTGTTAGAGGCTTTAGGTGCCAAACAAATAAGAAATCTGCTTAAAGATACGGTGCCATATATCTTCCAAGTAGAAAATGGACGCCAAGTATTGGCAGAATTAATAGGAACCTCTAAAACAGATATCATCCAAAGTAAAATTACGGTAAGTAAATATCTTCCTAGCGGCAATGTTACTTCCGTACCAATAGGAAAAGCTAACAAATGGGGAGATTTAAAATTAGATATACCTTTAGATGACTTGCAAAAATCCAGTTTGACTACTTTTTCTATTAAAGATAACATAGCTACAAAACGTGACTCCGCATCTATTAGTGGGTTTTATACTCAGCCTGTAGATGCAAGTGATTACTTACAATTAAAACTCACTAATCGCAATGATTCTACTAAAATAGCACCACAACTATCTTATTGGCGTATAGGCTATGAGCCGATACCGGATGCGGCTATCCAATTTGTAAAAAACATCCCGGATCCCAATGTACACACTCTCGTACAGGGTGAGCAAATTCAGATCCAGTATCGCGTAGTTAATGTCAATTTTGTAGATATGGACAGCATTCGCGTAAGATATACTTATACCGACAGCGAAAACAAATCCTTGTCTCGATATAAAATGTTACCTCCACTTAAATCCGGAAAGGTTATTGATGATTTTGTAAATTTTGAAATAGGTAGTGGCAGGACGACGGATATAAAGCTGACTATCGAGATTAATCCGGATGGGCAACAACCGGAGCTTTATCATTTTAACAATACGCTTACTCAACAATTTAGTATTAAAGGCGACAATGACAACCCTATCCTACAGGTGGCCTTTGATGGGATACAGATTATGGATGGCGACATCGTATCTTCGTCACCTGAAATAGGTGTGACATTGTTTGATGAAAATAAATTTTTACCGATCACAGATCCACAATCATTTGAAATCAAAATCGACACAGGTCATAATGAATTTTTTACGGTGGATGTAAACCAGCCTAATGTACGGTTTGAACCGGCAACAACAGAATCAAAGACCGCAAAACTATATTTTAAACCTACCTTTAAAGACGGTGAATACAAGATGTTAGTTCAAGGCAAGGATGTTTCAGGAAATAAATCAGGCATCCATCCTCGGAGTGTAACCTTTAATGTAATCACAGCCAAAACTGTCAGTAATTTTTTAAATTACCCAAATCCATTTTCTAATTCTACACAGTTTATATTTACACTTACTGGTGATGAAGTGCCTGAAAATATTTCTATCAGTATCTATACCGTAACAGGAAAAGTCGTTAGAGAAATCAGAAGAGAAGAGTTAGGCGCGCTACATATAGGCGTCAATAGGACAACATATCGATGGGATGGCACCGACGAATATGGCGAAAAATTAGCTAATGGCGTATATCTCTATAAGGTTAATGTCTTACATAAAGACGGCAAAAAATATGATAATTTTAGCAATAAATCTATTGACAAATACTTTAAGGAAGGTTTTGGTAAATTGGTAATTATGAGGTAATACTCATTATATTTTTAAATGGTCCAAAGATTTAGTAGAAAAAATAGTAAATATCAAGGCAGAAAACGTAAACATAGCCTTAGCTATAGTGAGGCTTTCTAACGCAGAGATTTGCTATTATTTTATTAGGATTGGGCTAATTTGATTGTATAATGGGTATAAAATATTTTTAGCCGATTTTTAGAAGGCGGATTCAAATTGTTTAATAGCATGAATCTACATGAATAAACGGTTGTCTATTCTACTAATTATTCTCAGCCATCATGATTGAAGTAAAGGACGTATGGTACAAAACGCATTGTATCGGCTATCATCAATCCGAATCAGGGATAAAGGACATTTTACATATCAAAAGTAAATATAATTAAAAATTGATTCCGTTTTACCAACAAACCTATGCTTCTTACGTTGTAAAATGTATTACTAAACAAAAAATTTATTTATGATTCGTAAGATTTTACCCTTTATTTTGTTTTTAATCACGCTTTCTGCACATGCTCAGACATTTACAACACCTAATACCGGAGTCAATTGGACGATGGATAGTCTAGTGCAGGCCAATCCGGCTACCTTTTCATTTATTGATGATACTTATTTTATAGGTAGCGACTTGACATTATCAGCCAAAGATACACTAACGCTTAGACCAGGTGAAGTTATTAAAATTGATAGTGCTGTAACGATTACAGTTTCCGGTACATTTCTAAGTCAGGGTCTATTAGACAATCCCGTGTTAATTACAGCTGTGGACAGTATCAAACCGTATAATGGATTTAGATTCGAGGATGTCTCTAAAGCAATTTTTGTCTACAACATTATAAAAAATGGTGGTGGATTAAAATTTATTACACCCAATGTCACTATAACTAACAGTGAATTCCTTTACAATACTAAAGGTATAGCTACAGGTGCAGTTATTGATTTGTCATACGGATCACCACTGATTCAGTACAATAGATTTATACGCAATGCTAAGCCGGCTGTATCATCGCCTGCTAACCGTACCGTATCAGCAAAAATCCTGGACAATTACTTAGAAGGTAATAATCAGCTCAATGAAAACCGTCCTCAAATCAATATGGGTACTACGGGAAAAGACACCTTAGTAATCAAGGGAAATACAATCGTGGGTGATAGGCTTAAAGACAAGGTTGGCGGTATCGGCGTATCCAACCTTACTGGCAGTGTTGACGGTATTAATACTATTATCGAGGATAACTATATCGTGGACAACAGATATGGAATGACAGTAGTAGGTTCCAATGCTTATGCATTGATAAAAAATAATGTTATCGAAGATAATAATTCTGAAAACAAGCCCAATCTTGGTGGTAGCGGTATCTCGCTGAATGCAACCAATCTAACACAAAATATAGTCATTACTGGAAATGAAATCAGAAGAAATCTATGGGGTATTACTATTATAGGACAGGCATCCGCCAATCTCGGTGATGACGATAATCCCGGTAACAATATATTTGCGGATAACGAAAACGGTGGTATCACTTATGCTTTATATAATAATACTCCAAATACCATTTCTGCAAAAAGTAATTGCTGGATAGAGGGCAAGGAAAGCACTCTGGTAGATGCAGGAAAGGTTATCTTTGACAAAGCGGATGATGATAAATTAGGTGAGGTTCTTTATGATCCTATCCTTTGTGGTGAAATCGTCAATACTGTAGATTTAAAAGAAACTTTTACATTCTATCCTAATCCGGCTATAGATAGACTTTATCTGCCGGCACTACATGATATAAAAGAAATAATTATCTACAACTTAGATGGAAGAAAGATATTAAGTAAGCACATCGACAGTTATACTAATTGTATTGCTATGGGTCTTAATGCAGGATTTTATATTATAGAATTTGACAACGGAAATAAAAAAATTAGTCAAAAATTGATCGTTCAATAAATAGGAAATTTATATAAAACAAAAGGGCACTGAATCACAATTTTGACTCAGTGTCCTTTTTCAATTAAGTCTTACCTTACTTTAATCAATAAGTATTTTACATTACTTTAATCAAAATATCGTCATCCTGTGGCTTTAAAATACCAAATGAAGTAACATGATAATCCATATCTTTCATTAGGGATTCAAATTGTGACACTGAGCCTTCCTCTACAGCGATTAAAAGTCCGCCACTGGTTTGCGGATCAGCAAGCACATTTCTTTGCTCTAAAGTTATATCACTGATTTTGTGTCCATAGCTTGCCCAGTTTCTATTGGTGCCGCCTGGGATACAATCTTGCCGGATATAATACAATAAAGATTCGATAACTGGTACTTTATCATAATGTATCTCTGCCATTAGACCACTTCCTTCACACATTTCGCTCAGGTGACCGAGTAAACCAAATCCAGTGACATCTGTCATGGCTGATATATAGTCCAAAGGACTTAAAATAGATCCGATTTTATTGAGTGTGGTCATGCTTTTGAGGGCTATCTGCGCATCTTTATCGGTCAAAATGCCTTTTTTTTGAGCTGTTGACAAGGCTCCGATACCGAGTGGCTTTGTCAAATACAGATGACTACCAGCTTTAGCTTTAGAATTTTGTTTAAGATGGTCAAGCTGGACGATACCATTAACAGCCAGCCCAAAAATGGGTTCGGGGCTATCAATGCTATGCCCGCCGGAGATAGTAATGCCAGCCTCAGCACATATACTTCTACCTCCTTCCAAGACACGTTGTGCTACTTCTGCCGATAACTTATTAATAGGCCAGCCTAATATAGCTATAGCCAATACGGGATTACCACCCATAGCATATACATCACTGATAGCATTGGCAGCAGCAATACGACCAAAATCATAAGGATTATCCACTATAGGCATAAAAAAGTCTGTAGTAGATATGAGCGCTGTACCATTGCCGAGATCCCAGACAGCTGCGTCGTCTCGCTCTGCGTTTCCTACCAATAAACGGAGATCAGGTTCATAGGTGACACTACTATGCAAGATCGTATCCAAAACCGCCGGACTGATTTTACAGCCACAACCAGCACCATGAGAATATTGAGTTAATTTTATATCTTCTGTAATCATGTTTTTATTTTAAATTTTTGTAATAAACTGAAGGATTGCTTCAGCGCTTTTAGATGGATTTTGATAATCTATCTGAATAGGGAAAATAGTATCTTCTTGTCGCCTATCTATACATCCCTGATAAGCCTTGTCATAGTAATCTAAAACGAGGCCTACAAAAGTGCGCATTTCACCGGCATGGATAGCATCAATTGCTATTTTTGCACGATCATAGCCCAATCTCTTTTTGATTTGTTCGGTTTTCTCAATCAGAAAGTCCTTGTCTAAAACTCCGTATTCCTCTGTCAAAAAATCAAGCCTTTTTTCTCTTTCTATGCGGACTTCAATAAGCGTTTTGGATTGCATTTGTCTCCAAAATAAATGAGGCACAGCCACTTTACCAATAGTTCGGCTTTCATCTTCGACCCAAATTTTACGGTTGATATCCATATCATATAGGATCAAGGCCAGTTCGTTTTCAAAATGTTCTTGGGTAGGCTGCGTCCATTTTCCCATACTTCCAAAGGCCGAACCCTGATGATGTGCCATACCTTCTAAATCAATTACTTGTTCTTTAGTTTTAGCTATTTCCTTGAGAATCGCCGTTTTATGTGAACCTGTCATACCTCCTAAGATCCACAGATCATATTCCTTTTCAAACTGCTGTAGCGCCCAATTGCGCCATGCCTTATAACCACCTTCGATCACAGCAACTTCAAAACCATAAAAGTCAAAGGCCCAAGCCATAGCTCCACTACGCATACCACCACGCCAGCAGTGTACAAAGATTTTTTTATCAGGTGCCATTTCTATGGCTTTACGGATAAAGTCGCTCCATTTACTGCCTACTAAATCAAACCCGAGTAATATAGCATTTTCCCTGCCTTGCTGCTTGTACGTTGTACCTACAGATATCCTTTCTTCATCCGAAAATAACGGAATACTAAGTGCGCCAGGGATATGTCCTTTTGCATATTCAGAAGGCGTACGCACATCTACTAAAGGAGCAGAAGTCCGATTACTGATATATTCTTCTATGGTGATCCGATTTATCATTTGAGGATGCAAAAGTAGTCAAAATATGGAAAATAGCTTAGGAAATCTGATTGATATAAAAAGTAAAAATATGATTCTCAACTTAAAAAACTGTAAAAAAGCTAACTCTAAAGCCATCCTAAGCTACATTCCTTAAATGTATTTGAGCAAAAAAGGGAAAACCACGAGATATCAAACAAGAGCTGACCAAAATGTTAATTCTGATTTAAAAACAAAAAATTGTTAACCTTTTGTCCTATGTCAGGAGTTATTCATACATAAGATTCAATTAAGAGAAAGGATTGTCAAATGTCAAAGTATTTTTATTTATCGGGAATTGTTTTTTTTCTGGCAACAGTTAGCCTTCAGGCTCAAAATAAAATCAAGTGGAATACATGGGATGAGGCCATAGAAAAATCAAAAAAGGTCAAAAAGAAGATTTTTGTGGATATCTATACCGATTGGTGTGGGTGGTGTAAAAAATTAGACAATACTACTTTTGCCGAGAATTACATTGCCAAGTACATCAATGAAAATTATTATCCTGTTAAATTTAATGCTGAAATGAAAGAATCTGTCAATTTAAAAGGTACAGAATACAAATTTGTCAATAATGGTCGTAGAGGCTATCACGAATTGGCAGCCTATCTGATGCAGGGGCGTTTAAGTTATCCTACAGTTGTGTTTTTAGACGAAGATCTCAATTTAATCCAAGCAATCCCTGGTTTTCAGGAATCGGATAATTTCGAAATGATTATAGCTTATTTTGGCACAAATAGCAATAAGACAACACCATGGAGCAGGTTTATTAGCCAGTACACGCATCAGGCTTACTTTAGCGAATAAAAACAACTCTACATATAAGCTAACGCCTTAAGATCAACTTCGATATTTTCCAGTATGCTTTTGTCATCATAAAAAAAGACCAACCATCCCATTGTAGAAATAGCAAGGGCTATCAAAAAATTTAACCATATACCATCGAGGCTATTATGTCCCATTACGATATCTCCTAAAAACACAACTATTAGTGGAAAAAACAAAAGAAATGCTAGTTTAATAGCAGAAAATCTCATTTCTTTTAGATGAAACCCTTCCCACAAGTAACGATCAAAATCATTTTTAAAGGAAGAAAGGTCAAGAGTCACCCTTGTAAGTCTCCTGCGTACAAATACAAAAAAGGCCAGGATGACAATTATCCCTATAATCACAATGAAATTCATAAAAAAAATATAATGGGTCAACATAACTATGGCAGCAATGATAACCAAAGCATTCAACATGACCATATATTCCTTTTTATCTGTGTCTTCTTTCATTTTACGCATGAGCTCTACACGCTTACTGTCAGCTAAGGACAATTCTGGTTTTTCAGCATTAGGCTCCTGCTCAAACATGGCAACAATTTCCTGTAGCCTTTGAGTCTTATATTCTCGTACATAAGGATTAATATCTTCTGCCATACCTATCTATTGATTCATTACTTTAGCGCAAAATTACAATATATTATTTATATTTGATATATATTTATTATTGATTTTAAATAAATTTGTAAAATAATCTACGACTGTGCTGCTGCGATACACAATACTGATAGTGACGAAATACCGACCTCATGCAATCGCTGGGAGCATGCCTCTGTTGTAGCACCAGTGGTAATGACATCATCCACCAATAAAATATGTTTACTCTTCAATAATTCAGGCGAAACCACCTTAAATCCATCCGCCACATTTTCGACCCTTTCGGTACGGGACTTACCGGTTTGAGAATCTGTTTCTTTAACTTTGATCAACAGATCATCCCTGCATATAACATTCAGATAATTGCCGATGCTTTTACCAAATACGGTACTTTGATTATATCCTCGTTTTTTTTCTTTTTTAGGATGAATAGGTACCGGAATGATGAGATCAGGCATTTCAAATAAGGGCGATTGTTCAAATTTAATAGCTGCCATTTTACCTAAGATCTCTCCTACTTCATGACGCCTTTTATATTTTAGCTGATGTAGTAGATGCTGCACGATATTTTCCTTTTTAAAAGTGAGTAGTGCAGCACCATGATGGATCGTGACGCGGCCCCTAAGGTGCATTGTCACTTCGTTTGGTGCGATTTCAAAGTGATCGGTAAATGGTAGATTACTCAAACATCCCGTACAAAAATAGGAATGATGTACTCGATGTTTTCGATTACACCCCAGGCAAAGGTCAGGAAATAAAACCTGAGCCACATCAAAAAAAATATCTCTGATATAAATCAAGGATTTCATTTTTACACAGCATGGATTTATACAACAAAAGATATAACATTTTTTTAAGAAAATAAATTCTTTATACAATCAACCATTTATATAAAAAGTTAAGACTCGTACCTAAATGACACATTAAATATGATTTTATACACAAAATAAGCTGACTAAAGGAAAAAGAGCCTACATTTGCAAATTATGCCTCATGCTACAGACAACCATATAAATATTAAAAGAAATGGACGAAAGACCAAAATTAAAAATACAACTTACGACATCTGACAAGGTACTTGAAATGATTGGCTGGACTTCAATGCTGGCAATTTGGGTTTTGATAATCACAAGCTACTCAACCTTTCCTGCCATCATTCCAACACATTACAATGGTGCAGGAATAGCAGACGGTTTTGGAGGAAAAGGTAGCATTTTGGCCTTACCGATAATTGCAACAATACTTTTTATAGGGATGACTATCCTAAGCAAATTTCCACACACTTTTAATTATCCGACCGATGTGACCGCAAATAACGCTTTAAAACTATACACAAATGCCACAAAAATGATTAGGATTTTGAAATTAGTTATCGTAGTAATTTTTGCGTTAATTATTTTACAGACAATTAGAAATGTAAAAGGCGAAGTAAACGGACTTGGTGTCTGGTTTTTACCTTTGACCCTTGCATTGATTTTTATTCCGATAATATACTTTATGATTAAATCCGTTAGAATGAAAAATAAATAAGAAAAAATTGAGTAAGCAAGGCCTAATTTCGATACAATACCCACATTTAGCAAAAAATAGTTGATAAAAAACAGAAATCTGTCTATCACTTTTTTAAAATTATACTGAGCTAACACTCCATTCTACCATTGATCAAACGCAACGTCTCCTTTAGTCATATAAATATCAGTGAACTCCTTCAACCAACTATAATATAAATGATTAATTTTAGATAAACTATTGATATATCTTTAGGATAATTATTCACTTCATTCTTTAGAGTATAAAAAAATCCGGATTAAAGAACCTTACTTAATCTTCAAAAGCGTATTTCATTATTAATTGTATCAGTTTTAATGTACTTTTGATATATGATTGTCAATTTTAAAAAAAAAAACATAAAAAAACAGGAGCGTTTTATGGATTTTGATAATCTTATGTATAGAAACACACCGATTAAAGTAGTTTCTTCGTAATATATTAAAGGATTAAAGGATTAAATAATGAAAATCAAACATGTATTTTGGATAGCTTTGTTAGCATTAGTATCAATTGCAGGCTGCCATAAGGATTCGAATGAAGATTATAATCAAGATATTACCACAACCTTCCAACCCAAGGTGTATCAGGAGATTACGGGCAGTATCATAGGGTTTGTTTATGACGAACAAGGCCATCCGGTTTCGGGTGCTCAGGTTGCTATCTATAGTACAGCGACTCAAACCAATGCCTACGGCATATTCTATTTTAAAAATGTAAAAATGGATCGACAGGGCACTTATATTAAAGTAATCAAGGAGGGATTCTTTTTAGGCTCTGACATAGTATATCCTCTTGAAAAAGGTGCTACCAATACGCGTATTAAGCTACTAAAATTAGATAACTCCCAGAGTTTTATTGCTAAAAATGGAGGTAAAATCACCCTATCTGATAGCGTGCAAGTATCTTTCCCTGCTGGTAGCGTGGCTAATGCTGATGGTACGCTTTATAATGGGAAAGTACTCATTTCTGCACGTTTTTTAAATCCCAATCACGCAGATATGGGTGATATGATGCCTGGTGGTCTGATGGCGGATGGTGCCAATGGCAATACCTACATTTTAGGTACACTGGGAATGCTGGCCATAGAATTACACGATGAAAATGGCAAAACACTCAATATTTTCAAAGGCAAACAAGCTACTATAGAGATGCCGGCTGTCACGGGATACAAAGCAAGTACAGTGCCATTCTGGTATTTTGACGAGCACAAGGGCAGATGGCAGGAAGAAGGCGTAGCCACACTACAAGGAGATAAATATGTTGCGACGGTTAACCATTTTAGTTTTTGGAATTTGGATGTTCCGTATCCTTTAGTACAGCTATGCGGCGAAGTACTGTATGAAAATGGTAATCCTGCCCAAAATGTCAATCTCAAAATCGAGGTTGATGGCTTAGGATGCCGCTATGGATATATCAACGAAAGTGGCCAGTTTTGTGGTAAAGTACCTAAAGGTAAAACGCTCAAAATTTCTATTCATTCCAATATCTGTAACAAGGTATTAGCTGAGGTAACCATAAATCCACTTCATGATGATACGCAAATGAACAAAATCATAGTAGAAAAACTAAATGAATATACCATTACAGGTACGCTCACCTGCCAAGGAACAGCACCAGATGCCGGCATTGTTGTTGTCAAAACCAAAGGTACACTCTACCCTTTTCCTACAAACAAAGATGGTCATTTTAGTCTCAATATCTCTGCCTTCGTATGCAATCCAAATGACGAAGTGAAAATTTTTGGGTTTGACAATACCAGCAATAAGTCGAGCAACGAGATTTTGATTGACAAAATCAATAAAGACAATTTAATACTTGAGATGTGTCAGACAGGTTGTCCGTTAAACGGGAAGATTGTTTTTGATTGTGATACAACTTTAAGTGTGCAAATCACAAGTGGCTCCGGACAATATACCTACCTGTGGGAAAATAAAGCCACTTCTGCATTCATTCATGTACCGCAATACAGTCTGTTTAATCCTAAAACCTATTGTGTAACCGTGACAGATGTAGTTAATAAGTGCAGTATGACATTTTGCAATTTGTTTTCAAAACCAGATCTAGGAATAGAGTCGGATTGTCAGGGTGGCATCATACATGCTTACCCACATGGTGGAAAGGAACCATATTCCATTATCTGGTCTGACGGTAGTACAGAAAAAGACCTTGTAGTCCTTAAAGCAGGAAAATACTGTGTTACAATGACAGATGGCTTGGGCTGTCCTGTCATAAAATGTATTGATTTCAGTCCTCTCACCTTAAATCCAACACCTATTTCTTGCAGTAAAAATACATATAGTTTTGATTCCTCTCCATTTAGTACGGGAAACTTCTTCCCTATCAGTGGACAACCTGGAAGAATTACATATCCATTTGTTGCAAATATTTTTGACACTGGATTTAAATTTAGTTTTTTTATTAGTAATGATAATTGTTCATATCAGGATAGTATTAATCTGCCACAACTTATAAATGGTCTCACAACGAAGGCAATCCATACAAGTTGCGGAAGTTGTAGTGACGGAAAAATAGAAATTGAAATTAAATCTAGTGCCGTCTGCGAAAGCTGCGTTGTCGGTAGTACAAAAGTATTTAAAACGGACAATTTGAATACTGATTTATCAGCACAAAACAATGACGGAAAGTTAGCAACCGGTAATTACTATGTTGTAGTCACAGACAAAACTACTGGATGCTATATTGCATTTGAAAAGGTAAAGATTAATTAAAATTTACGGAAAACGTATCGTGAGCATCGAAGACATAATACAAGGATGTAAGGAGGGAAACCGAGCAAGTCAGGACGCTCTGGTGCAAAAGTTCGCACCAGGGCTCCTTTCGCTTTGCGTTAGGTACACCTCGGATTATGACCTTGGTCGCGATGCACTGCAAGATAGTTTTATAAAAATTTTTAAAAACATCCACCAATACGAAGGCAAAGGCGCATTTGAAGGATGGATGCGCAGGATCGCTATACATGCAGCATTATCCGTAAAAAAGAAATTTAGAATGCTCCATTTTGATTTAATCGTAGAACAAGATGAATCGCAATATGCCGATATCCCTGATATCTATAGCAATCTGAATACAGAAGATATCATATCACTGCTACGTCAACTACCCGAAACGCTCTACTTAGTTTTTAACCTGTATGTCGTGGAAGGCTATCAGCATAATGAAATTGCCAATATATTAGGTATCGCTGAGAGTACTTCTCGCTCTGCCTTATGTAAAGCCAGAAACCGATTGATCCAGCTATTGAAACTTGATGAACAAATAACTCTAACAACCAATATTCAACCATCTTCAATTTGATAAGATATGGATTATAAAGCATTTGAAAAACATATATCCGACCAGCTCCGCACAGATGAAATACCATTAGATGCGGATGCGCTTATAAGACAGTTACACGCTCACAAAAAACGACGTAAAGGATTGTGGTTGTGGTTTTTACTACCGATATTAGGTGGAACTATAGCCTATGGAGCTTTCAAAAGTAGTGATAAACCAGTTAATTCAAAGATAAAAAATGAATCCAAATCAACTCATTTAATAACTTTGCCGGCAACGGAAGTGAAAGAAAATCTTTGGCACATTGCTGACGAAAGTTTGCCTATGGGAACAAATGGTGAAGCCTCAGCGAAGGTATCATCAGCAATAAATACCATGCAAAGTACTATCATTACAAAAAAACAGAACCAAAAGCAAAGTCATCCTACAACCAACACAAAAAAACAGTACTTTTTAACAGATACTAATCTGCCATTTACAGAAAATACATTACCCATAAATCAAGAAAATACGCCCATCAGCCTCATTGACAAAAATAATCAAATACACCATTGGTCATTTTTTAGTCCATTACCGACTATCTTTCATATGATTGATAATCAAAATAATATATCCTTAAATAATGATAAAATTATATGCCCTGATTTTTCAATAAAATCAAAATTACTAATAGAGATCATCCCAGAAGTAGGTGTGTTTAAGCCTATTAAATCATTGGAAAATGTCTCTACTGAAACCGGTATCTTACCTCAACGCATAGAAAAAGAAAAATCTTTAGAAGGACTATCAGCTGGTATATACGGCAAAGTAAAACATCTTAAGTTTCCTGTATATCTTAAAGCAGGAGTCACATGGTCTAAACTTACCGAACGTACACGCATAGATTATGCTTACAATACACGCGACACGACAAAGGGCATCATTTCCATTACATATTCACAGACAGGAGATACGATTACAACGATCATAGGCGACATTATTACGGAACGAAAATTATCAGGAACCAAAATAAGACACTACACCCTTAAAATGTGGGATATACCTGTAATATTAGGCTATGAAAAGCGATGGAATGAGTGGTTTGGCGGGATAGAAGCTGGCGTGATCATCAATCTGTCCCAGCGTGCAACAGGCCACATGCTGTTTACTGACACCTCTTTTATAAATGTAGAATCACCTGTTGAGATTTTTAAACCGAGGATTGGGCTATCCTATACAGGTGGGCTTTATTTTGGCCGAGATTTCAAATCATGGGGACGACTCCAGCTAAGTGCACGAATGCGCTGGCTACCTGGTGAAATCAATGTGCAACCTGCTAATAACAGACAGACTTATCAGTTTTACGGGCTTTACTTAGGTTATAGTTATATCTTTTAATAGCTAAGCTTTTCGCGCCATGAGCCATATTTCATATAAAAATAACCCGGAAGGATCATCGCGATCCAATATGCCCATTCACTCATCCAGCCGATCTCAAAAGGATATTTCATTACTTCGATTGTTACCCATGTAAAAATCAGATAAACGGTGATACCGACAATTTCAGTAGCCAATACAACTTTGGTCTGACCAGTAGCGATGATACCATTGAGCCAGATAACACCTATACTGGTCAAAACCATAGCGATACTTACTACTCTAAGTGCATTTATACCAGCTTCGACAAAATGTGCTGGCTGACCAAAGAGACTGAAAAATAATTGTGGAAAAATATTCAGTACTATAACGAGACCTACCATTCCGGTAATGCTGATTTTGAGCATTCTCTTGATGGTAGTGATCACTTCATCATGTCTCTTTTGACCAATAAGATTGCTTATAATCGTATTAGTAGATGACCCAAAAGCCCACGAAAAAACCCCACCAAGTCCAAACAAATTACGCATCGTCTGAGATATAGCTTGCTGCTCATCTGGAAAATTTTTACTGACAAGTATAAAAAAAACCCACCACGACCAAGTACCAAGAGCAAATTGCAGCATCAACGGAATTCCAACTTTAAACACTAAGATTAGCTTCTGCCAATAGACACGAAAATCAGGGATAATCTGATATACTTTTTGGATATTTAGCGATCTAATCACCATAAATACGGTAATCATACCTATCAACTCGGAGATCACAGAAGCATAAGCAGCCCCATTAAAACCCATTTCTGGCATACCCAGTTTGCCAAATATCATTCCATAATCCAGTACTACATTGACGAGAGATTGAATGATGGCAATGATAATAAGATAGCGTGTTTTTTGTATGGTAATCAGGAAAGAGTTTTGCATTTGCAATGCATACAAAAAGAAAAGACCAACTATCCTGATATTAAGATAGTCACCTGCCATTTGTACACTGTTACCTTCGATACCTGCCCAGACCATCACCGGTTTGATAGCGATCCAAGTAATTACACTAAATACCGTCGCCAGAACTAGCCCTAGTATTATACCATGCCAAAGAAAAACAAAGATAGCATTGCGGCTTTCGGAGCCAGCCTTTCGCGACATCATAGAAAGGAGCGCATTATTAAGGCCGTACCCTATAGAGGCAAATATAAGATAGTAAACTCCCGTAATTCCTGCTAAAGCTAATTCCTTACTACCTAAGTGCCCTAAAAATGCAGCATTAAATAGATAGTTGAGTTCCGGAATGAGCTTCGCCATACTGATAGGTAAGGTCAGCAATATGATATTTCGCAAGGAAGTATCTATTTTTAGAGATGTACCAGACTGTGACATATTACCTATTCTGACAAGCAGTGCTTATACCGAGTATATAATTATTGAGCATATCAATCTCCTCAGCGGTTTCTGCACCTTTAAACCCTGTAATCATATTATTATTCAAATGCTCTTTTGCTGCTTGCGTAAGCTGTGATGCTATTGGTATGTAAGACCAGTGCCATTGCTCTTCGTGGTATCCCGTACTACGATCACTGCCTATAGCTGAGTAAGGCTGGCAAAAACCATAAGCTGGTGCATTGATTACTAACCATATATAAATTTTAAGGCCTTCTCCGGAAATAAAATATTTGCTATTTAGATTATTGAGATCGATATCTGTACCCCAATGGTGACGTGATGTACCGGGCATAGAACTGTATTGCAAAATCTTACGTGCTCTCTTTATGGGATCTGATATATCTATAGCAGCGTTGACTCCATCAGATAAAATGGTTGCACCTGTCCATTTATTTTCCCATATACGCTTTTGATTATCAAAATTTCGGGTAGCGGAAATAATTTTTAGGTTGATTCCATCTTTTTTGGCAGCTTCATACATAACTTTATAGGCTTCAAAGACATCTTTGCGCAGATATCTGACCTCTTCATCTCGGTATTGAGCAGGTATTTCCATAAAATCAAGATGCTTTGTCGGATCAAATTTACCCATGATATAATCCAAATCCCATTTTTGAGCTTCATCAGGACTGACAATAGGTTTACTTTTCTCTACAGGATTTACTACTGCCAATTCTTGTAGCTTAGGTTGCCCTTTACAGGAAAAGCCTGTCAAAATCAGGCTGACAACCAGTATATTTATTATTTTATAATGCATTATTTTGTCCTTAATTTCAGATTTGCAAGCATAAATATGGCAGAAAACATTCCTGTAGCCAGCATTATGGCATAAAAGACACCTTCTCTATAATTGTCTTCTGATAAGGTTTCCCAACTCATTTTAGCTAAAAACAGTATTGACAGGATCGTAATCAAAGTAGCCATTCTGATCTGTCCTTTATTTTCAAATATGATACCATTATTTAGCGCAAGTAAGATGATACCCATAGCCAATGGAAACAACTGATGGATACCTTGCTGAACAGCATCATAGTATATCCAGAAGCTTATAAAAATCTGTGTTACCGCATGAATGAGATTCGCCTTTTGTCGATTCATTTAAAATAATCTACTATGATTCAAAACAAAACAAAACAACGATTATGACCAAATGGTTTTACAGACCCACTTCCCACAATCTGGGTTTATAATTTTTCAAAAATAAAGTTAGTCATCTTTGTGTATAAATGTATGGTCGCATTGTCACCATAGATACCATGATTTCTATTTGGATAGAAAACAGTATCAAATTGCTTATTGGCTTTTATCAAGGCATTAGCCATTTCGGCAGTATTTTGAAAATGTACATTATCATCTGCCATACCGTGAATCAAAAGATAATTTCCTTTGAGTCTATCCACAAAATTGATTGGCGAATTGTCAGCAAAACCATCCGGGTTTTCCTCGGTTGTACGCATATATCTTTCCGTATAGACGCTATCGTACCATTTCCAGTTGGTTACGGGTGCTACAGCTATGGCTGTTTTGAATACGTCGTTGCCCTTGAGGATACAAAGTGAAGACATATATCCACCATAACTCCAACCAAATATACCAATGCGGGTTTTGTCCACATAAGGTAGCGTACCCAGATATTTGGCTGCTTCAATCTGATCCAAGGTTTCATAATGTCCTAATTTTAAGTAGGTCATCTTTTTGAAGGCTTCACCCTGACCGCCTGTACCACGACCATCAACACAAGCCACGATATAGCCATTTTGCGCAAGCATCTGATGCCACCAATAGCTACTTCCGCCCCATCTGTCAACAACAGACTGACTGCCCGGTCCACTGTATTGGGTCATAAAAACGGGATACTTTTTGCCTGGTTTAAAGTCTTTAGGCTTAAGCATCCAGCCATAGAGCTTTACATTTTCGGATGTGCTAAAACTAAAAAACTCTACTGGATTGACATCATAAGATTTCTGAATCTCAGTATAACTCTTATTATCTTCAATGACTCTGACGACTTTGCCATCACGATCATAAACGATATAAGTCGGTGCAGTATTGACATTGCTATAATTGACACTGTAGTAATCAAAAGTACTACTAAACTGCGCCGAGCTGGTACCATCCTTGGCAGGTGTAAGGTTAGTTAACTTCTTACCGTCAAGATTTACAGAAAATACACTTTTCCTAAGTGGTCCACCATCGACGGCCTGAAAATATACCTTTTTATTTTTCTCATCTACACCATAAAAATTAGTAACTTCATACTGACCATCCGTTAGCTTTACTTTTTGTTTGCCATCCATGCCCATGAGGTAAACCTGATTGTAGCCTTCTTTCTCTGAAAGCCATATAAAATGCTTTTTGTCCTTTAGGAAAGTTAGGTTATCATCTATAGAAATATAGTATTGGTTTTTCTCTTCATAGAGAATGGATGATTTATAATTTTTAGTTTCCAGCAAATATAGCTTTAATTCATTTTGATGCCTATTGAGTTTATAAATACATAGCTGACTGGCATCTTGCGTCCATTTTAATCTTGGGACATACATCTCTGTCAGATCTCCTATATCCGCTTTTACAGCTTTACCACGAGCAAATTCGTAAACCCAAACACTCACATCTGAGTTCCTTTCGCCCACTTTAGGATACTTAAACGTTTCGTTTTCGGGATACATATCACCATTATACATCTGCATTGTAAATTCTGGTACTTTAGTTTCGTCAAATCGTATATAAGCAATCTTTTTGCTGTCTGGTGACCAGTAAAAAGCACGTGTAAAGCTAAATTCCTCTTCATAAACCCAGTCAGACATTCCGTTGATAATGCTATTTTTTGCACCATCCATAGTCAATTGGGTAACATTATTGTTACTTAAATTCTGAACGTAGAGGTTGTTTTTTGATACAAAAGCGACTTTAGTACCGTCCGGTGATAACTGCGGGTTGATGACTTTGCCATAGGTATAGACTTCAGTCAATGTTTTGGATTTAGTATCATAAACGTGACATTTTACCTGTGACGAATGTCTGTACACCTGCTCCCATTCAGATTCAATAAGGATTTTAGATTCATCATCAGAAAAAGCATAACCACCTATACGACCATTAAAATTGGCTTTCCCTTTAAAATCAGCACCATTAAATAGTGATTCTGTGACATTGCCAGTGGTGATATCGTTTTTATTGACACTGTTATTGCGCAAAGTAGTATAATACTTACCATCATTCATAAAATTAAAACCCGGTACAGATTTAGCACTAAACTTCCCCTTTACATAGATGTCTTCTAAGGTAATTTGATTTTGAGCTAAATTTGCATTGACTACGAATGCTAAGAAAGATGCTACTAATATATAATGTCGCATGGCTTAAAGTTTTAATATTTTATATTATTCACAAAAATAGTATAATTTTTTAAATTGAATATACTATGTAGTGTATAAGAGTATATTAAGATTTGTATAGTGACCAGCTAATCTAATAATTCGCAGGTAGTTATTACTAAAAATAATTTGCAGTTAATCAGTAAGCTATAAGCCGAAAGCTAATATAACAACACTTTGTTGATAACCTAAAAATTGTAATTGCTTACCTATATTATTTCCCAGTGTAAACTCTGATTTTAGTTATTAATACACCATACGTCAAACTAATTTTACTTGTATTCAATTATTTTGTATATATTTGCAATTAGATTTCGATCAGGTATTCATTATTTTCAAAATGGTTTATATTTTGTATTTTTAAAACTTTTAATTATTCATCATGAAACTCATAATGCCTTTCAAAAAATTGTCAACATTAGTGTTGTTTTTAGTTCTTAGTGGAGGTTTTTGTTTTGCTAAAACTAATTCACTTTTCAACCATGATGAAAATAAAAATTTTAATAAAACCTTGTCAGAACACCATGCTTTAGGTTGTGAACAAGGTACTGATTTTAAGTTTGAGGTATGGGAAAATATTTTTAAAGGCATCGCTACATCTAATGCTGACACTAAAGCACAGTATAAATGGGATTTTGGCGATGGCAGTATAGACATAGGCCAGCTAGTCAAACACGAATTTAAATCACCAGGCGAATATAAGATCTGTGTAACATCCATAGTGTCGGATATTACTAATACAAATGTAATATGTGAGGAAACAGTATGCAAAATTGTCAAAATTGGAAAATCTTCTGATCCATGCAATCTCAATCCTGATTTTAAGTTTGAAATAAAGAACAATATCTTGGTGCTATATGGCGGTTCTACCGCAGGAAGTAATGCTTCTTACAAGTGGAGTATTAGCGATGGGACTACCTATAGTGGGCAGGTAGTCAAGCACGAATTAAAGAAGAAAGGAGAATATGAAGTGTGTCTAACTGTGATTTTAGGCGATTTGACAAACTCGAATTTATCCTGCACTGCTACAATTTGTAAAAAAGTATCGCTGTCCACTACGAATGTTTCGGATTGTCAGTTGAAAGCTGATTTTAGCTTTGAGTTAAATGGCAACACGCTCAAAGCTTCCGGCTTTTCAGAAGCAGGAAGTAATGCAATTTACCGATGGAGGATTAGTGATGGCTCTGAATATAGCGGACAAGACATTAAACATGAATTTAAGGAAAAGGGCGATTATGAAGTATGTCTGATTATTACACCTACACCTACCGTATCTACGTCTCTTTCTAAATCATGTACAACTACTATTTGTAAAAAAATATCATTGCTCAAATCAACTGATGAAGATTGTAAATTGAAAGGTGACTTCAAGTACATTCGTTCTAATAAAAGTATTGATTTGTTTGCTGACAGTAATGACCCGAATGCAGAATATATCTGGACGATAGAAGGGCAGAATATCACACTTAAAGGAAATGCGGTTTCAATTCCTTTCCTTACGGCAAATACAGCTCGCATTCGCACCATATGCCTTACAATAGTAAGCAAATTATACGATTGTAAAATTCAGATTTGTAAAAACATTGCTAATACAGAAAAACCAAATTCATTAATAATTTCACCCAATCCTGCCACAGATTTTGTTCATGTACAAACTGATCAAATCATTACCTCTTACTGGGTTTATGATAGTATGAATGCTGTTTTACAATCAGAATCCTTACATAGCGAAAGCGCAACGATTGATGTATCTACTTTAAAGTCAGGCGTATATGTCATAGTAGTTCAATACGATGACGGGAGCAGCGAAATCAAGAGAATTATAAAATAATAATACTGATCAGGGAATTACCCCAGTGGCCATTCTTTAAAGTACTTGATAAATATTTTGGCAAGATTTTCTGCGTCAGATATAGCTCTGTGGTGAATACCCGTAAATTCGAATCCTTCCAGATTAACAGCCTTTTTTAGTCCGGGTTCGTGTTTTAGAGCCTTCATTTTACTATAAATCGGCTTTAGATTGATATGATGGTCAACCCATGCCGAATCTATATGGTGGATTTCACAATCACTTCGTAATTGGTCTTTGTCATATTTTCCCCAGCTAATAAGTGTATAATTTTCTTTATCGATATCAATCCAGTCCTGAAAATCTTCTATCACATCCGGAAAGGTTTTAGCCCTATTGACTTGTTGCTGCGAGATAGAAGTCAGGTTTTTACAAAAGTTTGATAATATAGGATTAATAGATGGCTTTACAAACTGGATGAAAGTAGATTCGATCTCAGCATAATCGTTTATCTTGACTGCGCCTATTTCGATAATTTCGTTGGCGCCCTTGGGTGGTCTTCCCAACCAGCATGTAGCTTCCAGATCAAATATAATATAATTCAATACTTTACCTCTTTAATTATGGCTTATTAATTAATCACTTTCCATCCCAATAGTTCTTCAAAACCATAATTAGCCAATCTATTATGATAAAAGAGCAATAATTTTAAATCAGTACATACGATCTGCATACGCTCATTTACCGAAAGTATGGATGGATTATGATATATACCTAATTTGGCGATCCCTTCCCTTATTAAATCATCGGTACTATTCCATGATTCGTCGGAGATGGTTACCTCCTGCTCTGCTGCTTTACTCAATATAATATGGACAAGTTTATCGACATTTTGTTTAAAAATGTTGCCTTCCACCGTAAATATTTTTCCGGACAGGTTCATTAAGGAGATTAAATCCATGTCCGAAAATTCTTGAGAAATCAGGTGTAGCGCGACAAAAGTGACGACATTGGAAGAAAGGATGACGTTGTGTTTTCGGTATGCATCCACAACGACTTCACCGAGATATTTGGAATAAACGCTTTCACGCTGTGCATTAGAAGAAAGCTCGCCACCAAAAGAGAAATAGTCATGGAGATCAATTTTATTACCAAATTTATCATAGCTATCACCCTTGATATCAACTTTATTACCCAAAATATCAATAGGATCACCAAAAGACAAATAAACTTCCGACTCTTTACTATAAATCCCTTTGACAAATTTCATTACAGTCTTAAAGGATGGACTGGCAGGCCTTGATCGTTTATACTTATCTTTGCCGATAGCCTGGAGATGTTGCTCTATAAGTTGACCTGCTTCCAACACAAAATGGTAACCTAAATTTAAGGGAACTACAAAAATTTTTTTGTCACTGTTTTGTTCAATAAGTAGGCGCTGTGCTTCGATGACTGAGCCGATCAGTCCTAATTTTAATTTATCCTCAGTCTTACCGCTACGAGATCGTGTACCGCCGGGAAAAAAAAGACAGTTGATGTCATTCATGATAGAATAGCTGGTCATAGACTTGAGGCACTCTAAGTAAATTGGGTTTTTCTTACGCCTATCTACCCTAAATGCACCTAAGCGATTGATAAAATAACCAACTATTTCGACATTATACAGATTCAATCCCGCACCATACGAGAAGAAAGGCAAGCCGACATTAGTATCGATGGCATACCCAATCATGACGGAATCCAAATTAGAATAATGTGTCGGCAGAATAACGACATTGCCTATATCAAACAAGGTGCGCACCTTCTCTACATCGCCCACGATTTTGATACGTTGCTGGAGTGCAGCTTTTGTCCCCCATCGCCATTGTCCTTTTGCAAAATACCTACTCAACAATCTTTTAAAAAAGGCTGTCAGAAACCAGCGTGAAAACTTGAAGATGCCAGGACTAAAATGAGCTACAATCTCTTCACTATATCTATTAATAATTCTTTTTAATAGTGTTTCTTGTAATTCAGGGGTGTTCTCCATTTTAAGTGAGCCTTCAAGCTCTTTACTGATACTCTGCCAATAGGCCTTTTCGTCCTGAGGATCTACCTTCCACGGATTAAGTTTGATGCGTTGATTTTCCATATAAATGGCTTTAGAAATCACATCATGATAACTACCCTTAAATTCCTTTTCAAGGTTTGAATAAACAAATGCATTGAGTTTTTGGATAAACTCATGCCTGTTTCTACTTTGTTTTGCTACCGGCCATTCATTAATATCAGGCTGTAAATGTGGAAATATCTGCGTCATTAGTCTGTTCGTTTTGGTTATGGGTTTACTTCCTTGAGGACATCATCTATATATTGCAATACATCCTCTCGTCCGGTTTTACTTTCTGAGCTAGTAATGAAATGTGGTGGTAATTGCTCCCATGTTTTCAATAATTCCTTCAGAATAGCATTAACCTGAGATTGCAATTGATTTTTGCCGAGTTTGTCAGCTTTTGTAAATACCAATGCAAAGGGGATTTGATTTTCGCCGCACCAATTGATAAATTCTCTATCTATTTTTTGCAATTCGTGTCGGCAATCTATTAAGATAAAGGTCAATACAAGTTGCTGACGGTTGACTAAGTAGGTCGTAATCAACTTGCTAAATCCAGCTTTTTTATCTTTAGATACTTTTGCATAGCCATAGCCAGGCAAATCCACAAGGTACCACGATGCCTGATTCACGCTAAAATAGTTGATAAGTTGTGTTTTACCAGGAGTAACCGATACTTTAGCAAGCCCCTTTTTATTAGTCAGCATATTGATTAAGGACGACTTCCCGACGTTGGATCTACCGATAAATGCAAATTCCGGTACTTTTTCTTTAGGACAGGCACTTTCTTTGGGAAAACTCGCAACAAACTCTACATCTTTAATCATCTTTTCGGCACTATTTTTGATATATTATAATCTATGATAATAGGTTGAAACCTATCAATCAGTGTAATAGCAAATTATACATTCAAATCACGATTATGTAAATCTTTGCTATTATAAAAAAATTGTGTTAAACAATTTGCAAAAATAACCTTTTTCAAACCATTTATTCGTTATTTGGTCAGGATAATGTTTAAAAAATGATTTTGTAATATACTATAATTCGACCTCATGAAACATTTTTTGTTAACTATCGTTTGCAGCTTTGGGCTAATATCAATGGTATCCAGCCAAGTAGAAATTGGAGTTAAGGCTGGTATTAGTTCCTACGACTTAGCTAATAAAGGTCTCCTCGTCAAAGACGAAAATCAGTCTTTTCAATGGAAGATACTTGACGCCGGATATGGCCACCATTTTGGTCTATACAGCCGATTGACACTGCTGGGTCTTTATGTCGAACCAGCCCTGCTCTTTAATTCTACTACGGTTAATTACAATCTAAAAACTTATAGTGAAAATGGCATTTTAGATATAGTGAAAAAAGACACCTATCATGGATTAGACATGCCGGTTATTGCAGGCTTTAAAGTGGGTGCCCTGAGATTTCAGGGAGGAATTGTAGGACATTTTTTCGTCAATAATATCGGTGATGTTGTTAATATCAAGGGCTACAGCCAAAAATTTAAAACAGGTACATTTGGTTGGCAAGCCGGAACGGGCATTGACTTATGGCGATTGAGACTCGACCTGATGTTTGAAGGTAATTTAAGCCAGTTTGGTGACCACATCCGTATCAACGGTCAAAACTATGCTTTTTCCAATACTCCGTCTAGGCTCATGCTGACAGCCGGATTTAAGTTTTAATACTCATTATATTTTTAAATGGTCCAAAAATTTAGTAGAAAAAACAGTAAATATCAAGGCAGAAAACGCAAATATAGCCTTAGCTATAATGGGGCTTTCTAACGCAGAGATTTGCTATTTTTTTATAAGGATTGGACAAATTTGAATGTATAATGGGTATAACTATAAAAAGAAGGTCATTTATGAATAGAGGATTTTAGAGTTCCATCAGCACCTAAGACACATTTTTCACAGACACCACTGACAATTATATCCGTTTGTTTGACTTTAAAGCCGTCCGGCATTGTCACTTCTGGAATAAAAACAGATTCGACACAGAAGGTATTTTCACATTTCAAACAATGAAAATGCACATGTTCATCATGGTGATGATGTTCTTGGCAATGTGCTTCACAAATGGCAAATTTAGGATGATTTGTCCCATCAAGAGCCTTATGGATGACACCTTTTTCTTCAAAACTCTTCAATGTCCTGTATAGGGTTACTTTATCAAAACCGACCAATTTATTTTCAATATCACCCATGGTGAGGGCATATTCGGCTTTTGCAAAAATATCTAAAACCTCTACTCTAAAAGGAGTGATACGAAGTTTATGATTTTTTAATATTTCTACTGATGAAGTCATTATTTTACTATCTGTCCGTTTTGCCAGTCGGTCTCAGGACTTACAAATGATAACCTACCTTCTTCGTTTTCGGCCATCAGTATCATACCCTGAGATTCGACACCTCTCATTTTTCGCGGTGCAAGATTGGCTATCAGGCTCACCTTTTTACCTATAACGCTTTCAGGAGTATATTGTTCTGCGATACCAGATACAACTGTACGTTGTTCGAAGCCGAGGTCAAGTGTTAATTTAAGCAATTTATCGGCTTTTTCGATGCGTTCAGCATGCACGATGGTAGCAGTACGAATATCTATTTTAGCAAAATCCTCAAATGTAATCAGATCTTTGACTGGAGCTGTTTCGTTTTTAGTTTCGCGTACTTCTTGTGCATTTTGCTGTGCAGAAGCCCTAAGTTTTTGAATTTGTTGCTCTATAACCTCATCATCGATACGCGTAAACAAGTGTTCCGGCTCACCAATATGATGATTCTTTTTAAGCAATAGCTTACCTTCAGCGAGGTCATCCAGCATTTTAACCAATTCTCCTTTTTCCTGAATAGGTTTTTGATTGAGCATAGCCCTGAGTTTGTCAGACATAAATGGCATGAATGGCCGACTTATGACTGCCATAGCTGCTACATATTGCAAACAAAGATTCATAACTGTCTTGACAGTTTCAGGATCTTCCTTGATCATCTTCCATGGCTCATTAAACTGTAATATTTGATTTCCCTTAGTGGATATTTCCATCAGGGTTTTTAAGCCGCTTCTAAAATCAAAAGTACGGAGATACTGGTTCATAGCATCGATATCATCAAAAAGACGTACTAATTCTGAGTCGTGATAGGTGGATTCCATTGGCCCGTCGGGTCCAATAATTTCAGCAGATTCGTCAAAATCCGGAACTTTCCCATTGTAATATTTATGAGTCAGGACAAGAACGCGATTGATGAAGTTAGCCAGATTATTTACCAGCTCAGAATTAACTGCTTCCTGATATCCTTTCCAGGTAAACTCGCTATCTTTGAGTTCTGGCATATTTTTGATCATCACGTAGCGAAGTTCATCTTGCTTACCTGGTAACTCGTCAAGATATTCATGTACCCAGACTGCCCAATTGCGCGATGTTGATATTTTATTTCCTTCGAGGTTCATAAACTGATTTGCCGGCACATTTACCGGAAGGATGTAGCTGCCGTGAGCCTTGAGAATAGCAGGAAATATCAGACAGTGGAAGACGATATTGTCTTTACCTATAAAATGAATCAAGGCGGTATCTTTATCTTGCCAGTATTTTTTCCAGTTCTTTTTATTGTCTTCCGCCCATTGTTTAGTCGCTGATATATAGCCGATAGGAGCATCCATCCATACATAGAGCTTTTTACCCTCATGGCCAGGTATAGAATGAGGCACATCTACACCCCAGTCTAAATCGCGTGTCATCGCACGTGGCTGTAGCCCTCCTTCAAGCCAAGATTTGCACTGTCCCAAAACATGATTTTTCCATTCTTCAGGATCGTGAAGATGTTCGCCTTCGAGATTTCCTGTTTCTATCCACTCTTTAAGCCATGTCTCATATTTATCTAACGGCAAATACCAATGAACCGTTTTGCGCAATACCGGAGTTTTACCAGATAACTTGGATATAGGATTGATTAATTCGGTAGGACTAAGCGAGGTGCCACAACTTTCGCACTGATCACCATAAGCATCCGGATGGCCGCATTTAGGGCATGTACCCGTGATATATCGATCTGCCAAAAACTGCTGTGCTCCCTCGTCGTAGTACTGCTCACTTTCCTTCTCTTCAAACTCCCCACTTTTATACAAAGTAGAAAAAAACTCTTGTGAAGTCTTATGATGCAACGGGTCTGAAGTCCTGTGATACATGTCAAACGACACACCCATACGTGCAAATGTGTCCTTAAATAAAGCATGATATTTATCGACTATCTGCTGTGGATGCATGCCTTCTTTTAGGGCTTTTATCGTGATAGCTGCGCCGTGCTCGTCAGAGCCACAGATAAATACGATGTCTTTATTCATCAATCTTTGAAAACGGACATATATATCGGAAGAAAGGTAGGCACCAGCCAAATGACCTATATGTAACGGACCATTGGCATAGGGGAGCGCTGCAGTTACTAAGTATCGTTTAAAATGATTCATATGAATATGGGCAGTAATAAAGAGGGCAAAGGTAAATAAAAAAAATGGTAAGATAAAAGTATAATCAAATTGAGAATACAAAAAAAACCTAATATAGTGATTTTACCTGATAAAACCGCGCCTATCTACTATTGCCATTGCCTTGAAACCCAAAGATACTCCCACAAATACCTCCAATAATATGTGCAGATTCAGCAATTTGATTAGCTTGAGTACCATTGATAAATTCCTTTCCGAGAAAAAGAATCGCTACTAAAATAAAAGTAATAGGAATCTCACCAGATTTTACATTCGTAAAGGATACTAAGAGTATCAACATAAATACAATACCACTTGCCCCTAAAAGGCCGATCTTAAAGATGAATACACTAACCAATCCAGTTATTAGAGCAGTAATAATAATCATTTGTAAAGTGCGCGCTGAGCCATACTTTTCTTCAATTATAGGGCCGAGCAATAGGATAAAAGTAAGATTACCCAAAAGATGCTCTAGGCTGGCATGCCCCACTACATGCGTAAAAAGGGTGATAAAGGAAAAAGGATTAGTTAAAGAAATATTGGGTTGTACAGTAAAAAAGGGCATCAGATTACCTCCTAAAAATATATCAGTAAAAAAAACGCCGCTACACAATACCGAAAATCCTAGTATGACTGGAGCATTCCATTTGATCTTTAAAGCCATATTGCTATATTTATTTGAATGGTAGGATAATTTACTCTTCTGAATCGTCTATTCTATTTTTTTTAATTTGAAGTCGGAAAGCCTTTAAAAACTTAAGAAAATCTTCCGGCGACTCTATTTCCCTACCCTCTATACTCTTTTGAAAAGCCTCAATCAAGTGGTTAATCCCAGAAAGTTTTTCGCTTAAATCACCACTATCTTTGTTTTTAGCATAATCACTCTCGTCTATAAGCTTAAAATTTTCAAAATATTTATCTCCCAGATACCTAAGTAATTCTACTAATTTAAGGTGAGTATCAGCTCCAGCAAACTGGGTTTTGACAGAGATCGAGTAGATAACATCCATATGATCCCCATCGTGACTATCTTCCTTAATGACGGGAACGAGTTCGTCTTCATTGAGATCTATCTGGATGGTAATCACTTTAATGTCATCCGCTACACCTTGATTAAACATCTCTTTAAGGATAGGGTTAAAAATACGACCTTCGCTGTCAAATACTAGAACAATCGGCTCACAATCTTCAGGTGTAATAATAAGTCCATATTCCTTATTGTCAGCTGGTGATACGAACTCGTTTTTAGGAAACTCTGTCTCAAAAACATCATACGGCCAGCCTAATATGTTGGCTATATCCTCAACCTCTTCCATAAAACGCGGTAGGTCTGTTGCCTGTCTGAGTCGCCCCTTGTAATGTATGGTTATCCCCATCTTAAAATATTATTCCTCATGTAAATAAACTACAAATATAGTGATATTTTAACATTGAGCGTACATTTTTCTTTGAAGGTATGGGTTTAATTAATTCCTAATATTCATACTTAATTCCGTACATCGTTTTTTCCTACATTGATAATGACATGGTAGATAAACGAAAGATATTAATATTTGTTTTGAGTATTACAGCCACGTAAATTAAAAAGACGAAGTTACAAATAAAATTGCGGATAACATAAGATAAATGTATATTTGCACAAATATTTAAAAAAACGATTACCATGCTATACTTAGTGCCGACACCAATCGGGAATCTGGATGACATGACGTTCAGAGGTGTTCAGGTACTTAAAGACTGTGATGTCATCCTCGCCGAAGACACTCGTACCAGTGGAAAACTCCTCAAACACTTTCAAATAGACAAACCACTCTGGGCTTTCCATGCTTTTAACGAACATAAAGCATTAAAAGGTATTATTGATCAACTCCATCAAGGTAAAACACTGGCATTAATATCAGATGCAGGTACACCGGGTATTTCGGATCCAGGGTTTTTACTGGTCAGAGCCTGTATTACTGAAGGTATAAAAGTAAGTTGTCTGCCAGGAGCTACAGCCTTTGTCCCTGCACTCGTATCTTCGGGAATGGCCTCTGACAAATTTTATTTTGAAGGATTTTTACCGCATAAAAAAGGCAGGCAGACGAGGCTCAAGTTTCTGGCAAGCCTCAATTGTACCATAATTCTATACGAATCACCCTACAGACTGGTAAAATGTCTGCAAGAAATCAAAGAGTTTCTCGGTATCGAACGCAATGTATGCGTAGCCAGAGAAATTAGTAAAATTTATGAAGAATTTAGAGTATCTAATGTTATAGATGCTATAGAGCATTACGAAAAAAACACACCTAAAGGTGAAATCGTCATTGTTATAGAAAGTTTACTTAAATCCACCTCAAATCAGGAAGTATAATGATTCAATTTGAAAAATTTGTGTTAGACAATGGGCTTACTCTCCTCATCCACGAAGACCATTCCACACCTATGGTAGCTGTCAATATCACCTATAAAGTTGGCTCTAAGGACGAAGACCCGGACAAAACGGGGTTTGCACACTTATTTGAACATTTGATGTTTGGCGGATCGGCTAATATCCGAGATTTTGATACTATCATGCAGGATGCCGGTGGCGAAAACAATGCATTTACAAATGCCGATCTAACGAGTTTTTATGACATCGTTCCAGCAGAAAATTTAGAAACTGTACTTTGGGTAGAGTCTGATAGAATGCTCAAACTCAATTTTAGCAATAAAGTATTAAAAACACAGAAAAAAGTCGTCATTGAAGAATTTAAAGAGACTTGTCTAAATGAACCCTATGGCGATATGTGGCACCACCTGAGTGCACTTGCCTACAAAGAACATCCTTACCAATGGCCTACAATAGGTAAAGAAATCAAACATATTGAAGACGCCAGCCTCGAGCAGGTCGAATCTTTTTTTAATAATTTCTATAAACCTAGTAATGCCGTCCTATCTATAGCCGGCCATGTCCATGCAGCAGATGGCTTAAAATTAGTTAAAGAATGGTTTGGCGATATTCCAAAAGGAAATACAATTAAAAAAACTATCACACCCGAACCTAAACACATTACACATTGCAAAAAAGTAGTCACTAGCGAAGTACCACATGAAGCTATCTTTCTCGCCTACAACATGAATGACAGGCTTAGCAAGGAATACTATGTCTGTGACCTGATATCTGATCTATTAGCTAACGGAAGATCGTCTAGATTTTACAAACGACTTTACAAGGAAAAACAATATTTCAGTACGATAGATGCTTTCATTTCAGGCTCTGTCGAACCCGGTCTTTTTATCATAGAAGGAAAACTTATGCCCGGAATTACCTTAGAGCAGGCTCGTCAAAGTATCATCGACGAACTCAACCTATTGAAGACTGAACGCATTCCGGATAACGAAATAGAAAAGCTCAAAAATAGTGTCGAAAGCAGTCTTACATTTTCCGAAATTAGTATCATGAATAAAGCCATCAGCCTTGCCTATTTTGAAGCCTTGGGTGATGCAAATCTAATCAATGAAGAAGCTGGAAGATACCAAGAAATCCTTGCAGATGACATCATGTTAACTGCTAAAAGTCTGTTTACAGAGGAAAACTGTAACGAACTAATTTATCATAGAAAGGATAATTAAAGAGTTTACCAATTTTTCTTAGGAGGCACTCTATCGCCATTGCGTCGCATATTTTGCTGAACTTTTTTTTCTTCCTCATCCATGATTTCTAACAGCTTTTTAGCTTCATCTTTGTTCATTTCAGTATTTTTATCCTGATTTTTCTGATCGGGTTGTTGTTGATCCTGTTTATCCTGCTTTTCAGAATTATCCTGCTTTTCATTTTGCTGCTGCTGATTCTGTTGATTTTGCTGCTGATCTTCCTTCTTCTCTTTGTCCTGATTCTGGTCCTGGTTCTGCTTTTGTTGTTGTTGTTGCTGGATTTTTTGTAGTTCGCGCCTTGCCATTGCTAAATTTTCCTTAGTTGCAATATCCTCAGGTTGATATTCCAGTGACTTTTTAAAGGCTTTGATGCTCTCATCGTATTTTTTATTTTGATAATATGCATTCCCCAAATTATAGTACGCATTGGCCTTTTCCCGATCTGTAGAAGCAGTATTGGCAGCATCGTGATAGTTTTTTATAGCTTCATCGTAGCGGTTTTGCTTATAGACGGTATTACCTAAATTAAATTTAGATTTTGTTGACGGCACTTTTTCTTCAGCCATACGATATTCAATTTCTGCCTGGTTATATTCTCCTTTTTTGTACAAGTTGTCCCCCTTTCTCAAATCTTGATGCGCAGACTGCGCCATCATATTCCCTAAAGGAAATAAACACACACACAAAACAATCCAGTGCAATTTCATACCAATTTTTCTTTAAAGTCATAAAAAAAACCAAATACCATCAAGGCTATCGCGGGAAATAAAAGATACTGATAATAGCTCTTGTATTCTGTAAATGACTGCACTTCCTGGGCATATTTTTGCAATTTGTCCAGTCGTACATTCATATCACTAATTATAGCTTTCGTATCATCGGTAAGCTGATAATACGATCCTCCGCCCTTACTGGCTATATCCTTGAGCAATTGTTGATTGAGTACAGATTTGACAGGATTACCATTTTCATCGTAAATGTAAGATTCCTGCCCATTTTCATAGACTGGTACCATTGCTCCGGCATCAGACCCAACACCTATAGTAAAAACATTCCAACCAGCATCCTTAGCCTTTGCAGCCATCGATAAAGCTTTATCATCATGATCCTCACCATCCGATATTACAATCAAAGCACGCTGATGAGGCTCCTGTACACTTCTCAATGCAAGTTGTATAGCTTCCCCTATATTGGTTCCTTGTGTTCCTGACATATTTGTATTGGCAGATTTGACAAACATCTCTGCAGCAGCTAAATCCGTCGTCAAAGGAATCTGCAAAAAGGCACTTCCAGCATAATATATTAAACCAATTTGATCACCATAACGGGTATGGATAAAGTCACTGACAAATCGCTTAGCCCTTTCCAACCTCGATGGACTCACATCACGAGCATTCATACTATTGGATATGTCCAAAGCAATAAAAATATCACTCTTTTCGATTTTTTGCTTCTCTCTCTTCGTCCCTGCTTGAGGATTGACATAAGCTAATATCGAAAATAATAGTATCAATCCCAAAAGCAAGGGTTTAACCTCATTGCGAATTTTATTTTTTGTCAACCTTTCCAGTAATGGTATAGAACCAAATTTATGCCTCAATCGAGATATTTCTCTTTGCGACCACCACCACAATAGAGCAACCATTGGTATCAAAACCAAAAGATAAAAACCATTACTAACTTCCCATCTGAACATATCCTATTTTAATTTATTGTTTTAAAAATGGTATGCTGCAAAATAAAACTCAATAAAATCAACCCAAGCCCCATCATAAGAAAAGGACGGTATTCATCTTTATATCGTTTGAAAACATTCACTTCTATTTCAGTCTTTTCGAGTCGGTCGATTTCTGCATAAATATTTTCGAGGCTCGCCCGGTCGATAGCTCTAAAATACTGACCTGAAGTCATTTCTGATATCTTTTTGAGTAATTCTGTATCAATTTCTACCCGAGACATTGCAAAATAGTATTCACCATCGATCCCTCTATTGACAGGTGACATGGCGCTACCCATCGTACCAACTCCGATGGTATAAACCCTGATTCCGTATTGTTTTGCGATTTCGGCTGCAGTGATCGGATTGATATAGCCAGTATTGTTGACTCCATCTGTCAGCAAAATGATGATTTTAGACTTAGCATCAGAATCCTTTAGCCTATTGACTGCCGTTGCAAGTCCCATCCCGATAGCTGTTCCATCTTGTACCATTCCTACCTTTAAGGCTGATAAAAAGTCCTTCACGATATTGTGATCTACCGTCAATGGGCACTGCGTAAAAGCTTCTCCTGCAAACACCACAAGCCCTATCCTATCGTACTGCCTCTTTCCGACAAATTCCTCAGCTACCATCTTACTTACTTCAAGTCTGTCCGGACTAAAATCCTTCGACAACATACTACTTGATAAGTCGAGAGCCATCATGATATCGATTCCTTCTGCTTTAACCTTTTCCTCTTTAAGATTGAGTTGAGGTCGTGCCATCGCAATAATAAAACACCCGAAAGCTACCATTTTAATCACAGGCAGATAATGGAACAGTCGCTCCTTAATCGATTGAGTCACTGGCGCACCACTGAGATCTGACATCACTATATAAGGTAGCTCACGTTTGTGTGCATAGTACTGCCACCATACCATCACTGGGATAAGTAGCAAGCCCAGCAGCCACCACGGCGAATCAAAATGATATTGGTTCCAAAAATCAAGCATGAGTACTACCATTTAGATCATTATACAATGAAACTGCTTCTTTAGTATTTTCGACAAAATCAATTGCCTTTTTCATAAATACTTCGTGGATTTCCTCCGCCGGTATCACTTTCGCAAATTTTACCAAGTCTGCAACTTCCAATATTTCACGTAGCTCAGCAATATTTTTTTGATCAAAACCAGACCTTTCCATAACGGCGCTAATCTCATCTGTGGTCATTTCCATGGCCTTGACATGATAGCGATCTTCAAGATATATCCTTATTATATCCGTCAATCTTGATTGATATTCCTTTATTTGACCATGCTGCCACAATTGTGCTGCCGCCAATGCCTTTAAAGAAGTCAATGCTTTCTCGTGTGCAGGAATGACGCGCTCCGTTATTGGCGCTTCGACCTTTGGAACTGTCTTTCGTCTTTTAAGATAAATAATCAAAATCGCTAAAACGACAAACCCACATATCAGATACAAAATCCACAGATAATCGCTCCAATTAGCCTTTTCGACCATGATATCTTTGATAGGATTCAAAGCGATAGAGTCAGCCTGCATTTTAGCAGGTAGATATACCTTGACTACTTGGCCTGCTGATGAAATAACTTCCTCTTTTGAGTCAATCCCTAACAGCTCTGGCGTAGGAATTTTGTACACGCCATCATTATAGATAGCAATAACGACCTTGTTTTCGATTACATTATAATCACCAGATAGTACCGGATTTAATCTGCTACCATTGACTATCTTTTCACTGGAAAGTGCCTTCCAATTACCAACATCTAAGATCGAGAGATCAGCATACTTACCCTGATGCACCGTATCAATAGTGTATAGTTGATTTTCTATTTTATCATAATTGGAAAAATCAAGACCGTCAATCTTTAGATCCTTAGGATATTTAATCTGTATCGTCAAATCGATTTTGTCACCTATTAATACCGAATCTTTAGAAGGATGTACAAACACAGAAATTTGCTGACTTTGGACAAGACTACTCAGCATCAGAGTGCAAATAAAAACGACATAATATCTCACATTGCTCACCATAGATCTATCGTGTACTTCGGTTTTTAAAGAATAATTGTAATGCTTTGATATAATCATCCTGAGTCCCAATCGTTAAGGTTTCAGCTTTTGACTTAGCAAAGGTATTTTTAAATGCAAGATCATTTTTGTCATAATTCTCCTTCCACTGCTTTCGCAAAATAGCATCTGAAGTATCCAGAAGTCGCTTTTGACCAGTTTCGGCATCCTTCACAGCAATCAGTCCGACATCTGGAAGATTGTACTCGGTCTCATCGACCACTTTGATACCGATGATATCATGCTTTTTACCGGCTATCGAAAGCGCCTGTTCATAATTATATGTCATAAAATCGGACAGGATAAAGACGATACTACGCTTTTTTTCGATATTTTTTAAAAATATAAGAGCTTCGCTTAGATTAGTTCCATTATTTTTAGGTGTCACATTGACGAGTTCGCGGATAATTCGCAGTATATTTTGCTTACCCTTTTTAGGGGGTAGATATTTTTCTATTGTGTCCGAAAATAAAATAGCACCGACCTTATCATTATTAGTAATAGCAGAAAACGCCAAGATGGCTGATAACTCCGTAATCAACTCACTTTTAAAGACGGACTTCGTTCCAAAATATGATGAAGCGGAAATATCTACCAGGAGCATCACTGTCAGTTCGCGTTCCTCTTCAAAGACTTTTACATACGGATCACCAGTCCGTGCTGTTACATTCCAGTCAATATTGCGGACATCATCCCCATATTCGTAACTACGTACTTCGCTAAATGCCATGCCTCGCCCCTTGAAAGCAGAATGATACTCACCCGCAAATACGTGTTTAGTAAGGCCTTTTGTTTTAATTTCTACCTTCCTTACTTTTTTGATAATATCAGAAGTATCCATCAATATTTTATTAATTCCTTTATTAAACTATTCATTTTTAGGTTTACATACATTTCGCGGTAAGGGATTAGAATCTCTTTTTCGCCATAAATACTGCTCAATTCTGTCTTAAAACTGATACCTCTATCTGTCAATGTCACATAATCAAACGGCTGACTATCTACCCATTGTTTAAGTTCGGGCTTCCACGTCATTTCCTTTTTCTTGGCAGGAAGGACATGTTTGAAATAATCTTTACTATCAAAGTCTTTATTAAAAAAATCTTGTAATTTCAATTCTTTGCCCATGCGCAAGTCATAAATAAAAGAAATCTTCTTTGTACCTGCTTTTAGTGAAGTTTGTAGATATACAGTACCACTTATGTAGTCTCCGGTAAATAAATCGATTTCCACCCATCCTTCTGCATATTGTATCCATCGGTCACGCGTACCAATTTGGTCGTGTTTTATTTTTTTTAAATCACTAATATTGTCATCCATCCAGTCTATCATCTTGGATTCCATCCATTTATTGAATTTTTTATTGCTACTTACAGGCTTCTGGATTACTAATCGTGAGTAATAATCTGCATATTCATAACAATCAAAATTTAGTCCATCGGACGATTTTAGGATCGCTTTTAAAACAAAATCCTTACCATTAACCATGACGATTTTTGATTGATTTAAATCTGATGTATCTATCAGAATAGATTTATCACCCCAAGATGATAATTGAAAATTAGGTTGAATCGTTTCGCTTTTTTTATTTTTGGATGGAACGATATCAACCATCATCATGCTATCCACATAATAGGCAATTTTGTATGCACTATTATCCTTAGCTATTAATAATTTAACCGGTTTATCGTCCAATTTTCCTGTGTATAACCTGTACCATCCATCCTGGATACACGACTCTATATGCTGCACGCTTGATTTAGGGATAAAAGTCAGTTCCATCGTGAGTGATACCGTTTTATCCATATTCTGCCATTGCCCCGAAAAACGTTCGCCGTCATAATGACCTAAAATAAAACCCGAAGCCTTGTTTTCCGATGTCAATTCCACCAGTTTCAATTCATTTTGCTTATCTACTCCTTCAAAGAAAAAAATCTCTCCCGAAGTATGCATTCTGTAAAATCCTTTACAAACTTGGCCATCTGTCCCGATAATCATATCAACTCTGTGCTTATTATCCAAAGTTCCATTTAAACTATTGATCCATAAATTTTTAATATCCTTAGGAAACAAGGACCTGACATCTTCTCTGCCATACTTTGCCTGTGCAGATAATATATTGGGTACCCATAATAATATCATTAAATGCAAGCAGATCAATTGTTGTAAACGTATTTTCAAATTAACTGGCTTTAATTAAGGTACTGGTATCGCATTTATAATCTTAGTGATGATTTCCTCTGCCGTAATATTTTCTGCCTCAGCTTCGTAGCTAAGACCAATACGATGTCGCATGATATCTTTTGCTACATTGCGCACATCATCTGGTATCACATAACCGCGACGCTGCATAAAAGCATATGCTTTTGATACTTTTGCCAGGTTGATACTTGCTCTAGGTGATGCACCATATTCGATTAATGGCTTGAGTTCTTTGAGGTTAAATTTATCAGGATTACGCGTCGCAAAAACAATATCTAAGATATAATTTTCGATTTTCTCATCCATATAGATTTTCTGGACTGACTTTCTCGCCTTCAGGATATCACCCGGCTGGATTACAGGAGTTAACGATTGTGCCGTTTCACCTGATAGACTTCTCCTGATGATTTCTCGCTCTTCTTCCCGCTCAGGATGGCCAACATTAATTTTAAGCATAAATCTATCCACTTGAGCCTCTGGCAACGGATAAGTACCTTCTTGTTCAATAGGGTTTTGTGTCGCCAATACCAAAAATGGTTCTTCAAGTTTATAGGTTTCTTTACCGATAGTCACTTGTCTTTCCTGCATCGCTTCAAGTAATGCAGCCTGAACTTTAGCAGGTGCCCGATTAATCTCATCAGCCAAGATAAAATTTGCAAAAATAGGACCCTTCCTAACCGAAAAATCATTTTTTGCTGGATTGTAAATCATCGTACCAATAATATCTGATGGCAACAAATCAGGTGTAAACTGTATCCTATTAAAATCAGCGTGTATCACAGATGCCAGTGTTTTTACAGCAAGCGTTTTGGCTAAGCCCGGCAAACCTTCAAGTAATACATGTCCCTCCGCAAGCAATCCAAGCATGAGCCTGTCGATCATATATTTTTGACCTACAATTACCTTCTTGGTTTCTGCATTCAATGTGTCCATAAAAGCACTGTCAATATAAATTTGTTGATTGAGTGCTTCGATATCTATTGCTGTTTGCATTAATCTAATTTAAAAAATGAATAAAAACATACTATAAACGAAGTATCTATTACTGTCTTGTATAATATCTATGCTGAATTAATCTAACAAACTGTTAAATAAAACCACATTAGCATTTAATAAAAATATGATATCTTAAATTTTAACAGTAAACGCAAATATATCCTACTTCAAAAATTAGAAATAATACACCAATATGTTTAACTTAATCTTAACTTCGCATCTTAATTTAAATTTGTTATAGAAATGAACAATCTGATCGTTTCAGTAATTATACAAATATATATTTTTTAATCTATACAAATCAAATTGAATATCAAAATATTATTAAAATTAACGATAATTATATTTGGCCTTTTTGGCCAATCTATTACGACTCAAGCAAACAATATCTTACACGTTAAGATTAAAGCAAATGATTCTAAATATCATTCCTATCATCAGGTGTCTGATAGGTGTTTCACTTCAATAGTCAAAGACAGTAATGATTTTTGTGTAATCATCCGCTATCCCGTACATGCCAACAAATTATCAATCCTTAAAAACCAAATCAAAGATACCGGGCTTTCAGATAAAGACAAAAAGAAAAGCCAGGATCTATATAATCAAACCATTAAAGAAAACAGTAATAATTTTGACTTGTTGTACAAAATATTTGAAAATAATTTTACAGAAAAACCTTTTTTCTTTTTGCCGGATTCCTCATTCAAAGCATTTAAAATCAATCCATCCGGGTTGTTTGTCAATCATCATGAAATACAGGATGCTTCTTTAACATGCCCTTACAACGATTACTATCTAATAATCAATGGTAAAGATGAAGATCAGTTTTTGTTTGTCACAAAAGATTTAGCTATAGCTTCTGATTCACTACCCTACAAAAAAAATATAATTTTCCCTGCCTTCAAAAAAATATTTAATAGACCAGGCTACATTGCCACTCAGATTAAATACTTTAACGACCAATTAAAAAAATTACATAAATGAAAATTAGATTAATTCAATTTATAGCTGCTTCTATAATAATGTTGCTCTTTCAGCACTGTAAGTCAGATATAAAACCTTTAAAGACCGTAGAACAGCAGCTTGTCGATATTGGGAAAAAGGAAGATTTGACAAAAAAAGAAGTAGAAAAATCGGAAGAAAATCTAACAAATACCGAAATAACTCAACCGGTGAATGAAGAAAAGAAGTCCGAAGATAAGAGTGCAGCGCAATTTCAAGAATTAACAGATGCAGATGGGGTTGAAATTGATCTTCGATACGCTACTAAAAATAATTTTACGAACAAAAAAATATATGATTGCGCCAGATGTTACCTGCGTCCTGAAGCTGCCGAAAATCTGATAAAAGCTCAAGAAGAACTCCAGAAAAAGTACGGATACCGATTTAAATTGTTTGATTGTTTTCGTCCAAGACCATACCAACAGAGACTTTGGGATATCGTACCAGATGCTGACTATGTAACTCCACCAGCTAAGGGATCTATGCACAGCAAAGGGCTTGCAGTAGATCTTACACTGTTAGACAAAAACGGCAAAGAATTAGATATGGGAACACCATTTGATTTTTTTGGAGAAGAAGCTCATTATAGCTATCCACATTCTGATGACATAAAACGTAACCGTTGGATACTAAAAAGTACACTCGAAAAATATGGATTTGGTGGCATACGTACTGAATGGTGGCATTTTAGCTATCGCAAAGCGACTTATCCCTTGGATGAGTGGGTTTGGCAATGTCATTAATATCAAATTCAATCACTATGGCCCAGACGGCCTTGTTTGTTCAGTTTGTGGATCGGGAAAAGAAATATCTACCAGTCTCAATCTTGTATATTTATCTAAAATATAATTGCGTTTACCCGCTACTCTCATAAATAGCTGACCTAAGCCAACTGCTGCCCCACCAATAGCCAGATTAGTCCAGGAAAATGGCTCTCGCCCAGCTGCTGTCAATACACTACCAAATAACAACCATGTGGTGCCAAAACCTGTCAACAACTTGCCAGCTGCTCGGGCCACTGGGTTATAAACCCTTACCATTTTGATTTCATCTACATTGATCATGCCATTATCAAACAAAATAATATTTGATTCAGGCAGTAATCGTTCGATCGTCTGTTGATTCCATTCTCTATTGGCAGCCGTTTTATATATCAATTTATCACCTGGCATAAACCGAATCGCATCCACTTGATTCCTCACCTCCAATAATAATACCTTCTGAGAAATTCCAGAAAAATTGAAACATAGTAGAAAGAGAACCCCGACATTTAAAATTAAACGACTTTCCATTGAGTTGTTATCTATTGATAAAGTAATCTAAAAGTAACTATCATTATTAAATATTACAATTTTCAAGAACAACAGCATATCCTTGTCCGACACCAATACACATAGTTACTAAGGCATACTTTTTCTTACTTAGGTTCAGTTCTATAGATGCTGATTGAAGAATTCTTGCACCGGACATCCCCAACGGATGCCCCAAAGCAATAGCACCACCATTAGGGTTGACACGATGATCATCAAAAGCTATATTCAATTCATGTAAACAAGCTAAAACCTGAACAGCAAAAGCTTCATTAATCTCAATAATATCCATTTGATCAAGAGAAAGCCCCGCTTTTTGTAGAGCCTTTTTAGATGCATGCACAGGGCCTATACCCATTATCCGCGGCTCGACTCCTGCTACTACAGAACTAACGATTTTTGTCAAAGGCTTACAATTATATTTTTGGATAGCATTATCTGAAGCAATAAAAAGAGCTGCTGCTCCATCATTTAGACCAGAAGCATTGCCTGCAGTTACAGAACCATCCACCCTAAAAGCAGGTCGCAACTTAGCCAAAATCTCAGGTGTGGTAGAAGGCTTTAAAAATTCGTCTTGATCGATAGTTATAAATCCCGATTTCCCAACTGGTACGTCAACCTTCATTATTTCCTGACCTAATCGACCACTTTCCTGAGCTTTACTTGCCTTCATCTGAGAATGATAAGCAAAAGCATCCTGATCTTCACGCGAAATTTTATATAAATCAGCTAAATTTTCAGCTGTTTCACCCATTGCATCTACACCAAAAAGTTGTTTCATTTTTGGGTTGATAAACCTCCAACCGAAACTAGAATCGTAGAGTTTAGCATCAGACCCAAATGGCTGAGATGCCTTTGCAACTACATAAGGTCCACGAGTCATATGTTCCACTCCTCCAGCTATAAATATATCCCCATCTCCAGCTTTAATAGCTCTGTTAGCTTGCACTACTGCCGACATACCAGATGCGCAAAGCCGGTTTACTGTCTCACCAGGTACAGTATAATCCACTTCTGCAAGAAGGAGGGCCATCCTCGCTACATTCCTATTGTCCTCACCAGCCTGATTTGCACATCCAAGAATCACATCATCAGTTTCTGATTTTAAAAAAGGATATTTATTTATTAAAAATTGAATAGGCAAAGCAGCCAAATCATCCGTTCTAAGATTAGATAATCCCCCACGGAAAGAACCGATAGCGGTTCTTATCCCATCAATAATATATGCTTCCTTGTTCATTTGTCCTCTAATTATCCGTCAAAAGTACAATAAATAATCGAATAAATAAAAAAGCCCCCCTCCGATTACTCGAAGAGAGGCCATCCCAAAAACCGATTTATTTTAAACTCAGTTCTGAGTTATATCATGCTGTTGATTACTCAACGATGATCATCTTCTTAGTAGCTGTGAAATCACCGCTCTCTAATG
>CAZCTQ010000016.1:0-18507 GCA_964501555.1 uncultured Aureispira sp.
ATTGGGCATCGCCCGATGTCTATAAGCAATGCCATTATCAAAGCCTGAAAGGCTTGAATACCTTAACATTGGGCACCGCCCGATGTCTTGAAAGGCTTAAGCCGCCCAAAAAGGTCAGCCTCTATCCCATAATAGAGCACCATTCCAAACGAAGTGAGCATTCAAACCACCATTAATAACTGAAATCTATATCTATTAAAGCGAGCATTCAAACTATTATTAGTAATTTAGCCTTTTATCTGGTTCAGGCAGCGAATCTGATAGTTAAGGTGTCTTATATATGAGAAAGCTTATTTATAAAAAAATCAGGCAATGATATAGAGTAAATAAGCATTTTTATTTAACAACTAACACATCAATCATGAAGAGATTTATCTACCTTTTGTTTTTAATTTTTGGTATTGGGCTTAACTTTACTGAAATACAGGCTCAATGTACACCGCCATCCACGCCACCTTCTAATTTTATTAGCTTTGCTGCTGGCTCCACTTCCATATACTTGAATTGGACTCCTGGCAGTGGTGATTACTCTTTGGTAATAGCCAAAGAAGGAAGCCCTGTGGATGCCAATCCTGTAAATGGGACGCTTTACCTAGCTCATGAGTCCTTTGGTAGTGGTCCAGAGATAGGAGATGGCAACTATGTTATGTTTAATATACAATATGGATCTGCTTATGCGATAGGATTAAAACCGAAAACTACCTACTATTTTGCAGTATTCACATATAATATAGCTGACTTATGTTATAATTTTAACAAGGCCACAGCGTTTAGTACGACTGAGGGCGGATATCCGGAATTTCAAAATGAGGATGGCACAACGTACCAATCAATAAATATGGATTTTGGAATCACAGGCCTTAACACCTATAAAGATACCACTATTTATATCAAGAACATAGAAAAAGGTACTCTTGTTATTGGTAATATAATGATATATGAATCAAACCATTTCCAACTTGTCTCAGTACCATCTTTACCGATCATCCTTCCTGAGCAGGAGCGTATTCCGATTACAATCCGGTTCAAGCCTGTATCTTTAGGGGACAAAATTGATGATTTAGTGGTCTATTTTGGTAATTGGGAGAGTTCTATAGGCCTACATCTTAAAGGTACAGGTGCTATAATACCCCATCACTACCGCTCTGTAAAAGACGGCCTTTGGGAAGATCCCTACACCTGGGAAGTTAGCACGGATAATTTAAACTGGGTGGAGGCCGGCAGCGCTCCATCTGACATTGATTATGACGTCACTATTAATCATTATATCACGGTATATCAACCGGTAGCCATCAAAAACGCAGTAATCACAGGCAATGGTTTCTTAGAGGTGTATAAAGGGCCGCTTACAATTATCAATGGTCAGGGCGATGATATGACCGTGTACGGCATTTTAAAAACCTCATTTGACGGCAGTGTCACTACCAGTGGTAATATCGCCTTCAAAAAAGATAGTTATTATATCCATAATGTCAATCATAAAGGTGGTATCCCCAATAGCACTTGGGAAACAGGGTCAACCTGCGAAATCACGGGATATACCTCTACCCCGGACATCAACAAAGCCGGCTGGAATCAGCATTTTTATAACCTCATCTGGAATTGTCCCGCACAGACTAAAGAGACTAACTTAGCCGGTAACCTTATATCTATCAAGGGTAACTTTATCGTCGAAAATACCGGCAAGTCTCAACTGAAACTGGCTGACAAAACATCAAATCTAACTATCGATGGCAATATGACCATCGCTTCCAATGCTACCCTAGATATGGGCGGCACGTCGCAACCTGCTAAGATACTGACACGAGGTGATCTATATATCGCAGGCAAAATCATCAGCACTAACCCTGCCGGTGGTGAAATCACCTTCAATGGACAAACTCAGACATTCTATACTTATGATAGCAATGCCTTAGGCAAAAACATTGATATAGTTTTAGACAATAAATCCACAGTCACTTTGGAATCCGATATAACGATAAATCGCAATCTGACACTCAAAAGCGGCAAAATGACGTTAGATGCTTATGACATGAATGTGAGCGGCACTATAACCGGTGGCAGCAAAGATGCGTATATCCAAACCAATGGATTAGGCAGACTCTTGATGGCTGTAAAAGGTACTACTACTTTTCCTATTGGAAATGCTGCCTATAATCCTGTCAACCTGACCACACAAACTCAAAACATCCTTGGTGCGCGCGTTGTCGATGCCGTTTATACGGAAGGCCTTTCCGGCAAAATTATCACCCAAGATGTCGTCAAACGCACATGGGATATCACGGGCAATCTCAGAGATACACTAGCTATAGAGCTCTTCTGGTCTGCAAGTGATGAAGGTCTCAGATTTGATAGAGACAATTGTTATGTATCCCATTTTGAGGGACTCAAATGGAATGGTGAAGCACCTAATGCCGCTAGCAACGGCACGATGTATTCAAGAACCAGAGGCGGCTTTACTTCCCTCTCACCTTTTGCGATAGGTAGTAATGGTGTCTTACCGGTAACGTACAATCTGTTTTCAGCGCGTCCATATAAAAACAATGTAAAAATCAATTTTTCTACCCTGACAGAGGTCGATAACGAATACTTCGAAATCCAACGCAGCGTCGATGGCATTGACTTTGAGGAACTCGGCACACTTGATGGTGGCGGGGACAGCAATCAGGAATTGCGATATATATTTTATGATACAAAACCGATCGATGGCAACAACTACTATCGTATCCGGCAGGTAAGCTACGATGGCTACGAGACCTTTACTGATACAAGAAAGGTCAACATGAGCAATGCAAATATCACAGTTACCTTACGCAATCGGGACGGATTCATAGATGTCAATACCGATGCTGCCGATTATAATGTCACTATATACAACATGGCAGGCCAAGAGGTAGGCTACTTCCCTCATTTATTCGGTGGACAGTCTGTCCAGCTAGACCATGTGCAGCCTGGACTCTATTTTGCAAAAATAGAAATACCTCAATCCGACTACTATGACGTAGTAAAAATATTGAAATATTGATCCTCTTGTATGGATAAGCAATGATAAAGAAAAAGTCGGGTGGCAATGGCATCCGGCTTTTTTTTTAGTAATACTCCTCATCCAAACCCCAAAGTCTCTACTGATCATATTAGTCACATAAAAAACTATCTTAATATATAAAATAAGATAAAATAAGCACCTTATAATTGTCACCTCATTTTATAAAAAAATAATTATATATTTATATTTATTTACAGCTATTAATACATAATTTTGCATCGATATCGTCGTGACTTAATGGTAACGATGCCGTCATATTGTAGAATTTTAATAACCAACCTTATATTTTTTTGAAGATGAAAAAGTATGTTTACTTTTTGCTATTTGCCTTGGGCATGAGTTATAACTTTGCTTACGGCCAGACAACCTGCTTTGCTGAAGACTTTTCAGGTCTTACAAAGGGAGATAATACGACAACTAATGGACAACAAACTACCTGGAATGGTAACATTAATTTTCCTACAGTTGATAAAGCATACGAAGCAGGTGGAGCGGTAAAATTAGGTACTGCTAACGCTATAGGCTCTATTGAATCCATGCAATTATCAGGTGTATCCGGAACTATCACCGTAAAAATCATGGTAAAAGGCTGGACTACTGTGGAAGGGCAATTAAAAGTGAGTATCGACGGACAATCCCAGAATAAAAGTTATACCGCAAAGATGGCAGATCCTTTCGAGTTAGTAACTTACACGTTTAATGGTATAGCAGCTAGTAAAAATTTAAAAATAGAAACTACTGCTAAACGGGCATTCATAGACGATGTACAAATCGAATGCGGATCAGGCTGTACTGCGCCAACCACCGCCCCGACTAATTTTACAACAGCCAATATTACTAAAAATACAATGGATGTATCATGGACTAATGGCAATGGCGATATGACTTTAGTCGTAGCCAGAGCGGGTAGCGCCGTCAATGCAGATCCGGTATCTGGAACGTCTTACACGGCTAATGCTGCGTTTGGGTCAGGATCACAGATAGGTACTGGCAATTATGTAGTATATAATGGCACAGGTAGTACGGTTACAACGACAAATCTTACTGCAGGTACGACCTATCACTACGCTATCTATACCTACAATAGTGCTGATAACTGTTATAATCTGACAAAACTGACTGGCAATGCCACAACCCTATCACCTAAGATACAACTGCAATATCCACTCAATACTGATGTTGCTTGTGGCTTTACGCTAGGATTTGGCGATGTTAATACAAATACAAGTGCAGATTTGACATTTTACATTAAAAACACAGGCAACACGGATTTAAATGTATCCGCTCTTAACATCACGGGTACAGATGCAGCCTTATTTTCATTAGTATCACCGCCATCATTGCCATTTGTAGTTACTGCCGGCAATTCGCAGCAGATTACCGTTCGATTTTTACCTACGACTACAGGCAGCAAGTCAGCAAGTTTGTCTATCACAAATGACGATGCAGGCAAAAATCCATGTTCGGTATCCCTTACAGGCAAGGGTGTCGTAGCAGCCTTATATTACCGGACTAAACAAGCAGGAAGCTGGGGCGATGTCAGTACATGGGAATCTAGTGCTGATAATGCAAGCTGGGCTAATGCCACCTCGACACCATCTTCTTCAGACTTCAACATTACGGTAAACCATACTGTAACCTCAGGAACATCCAGGACTATTGACCAGACAGTGATATCAGTGGGTGCTTCCTTAGAAGTGACTAATGGTACACTGACCATCGCCGATGGTGCAGGAGATGACTTACAGGTGTATGGTACATTAAAAATATCTGGGAATAGTGCTTCCATCACGACCACAGGAAATATCGTTGTAAAAAATGGAGGTCTTTATCAGCATAATGTACAGACTGCTCAAACTCGAGTGCCTGCTGCAACATGGGATTCAGGATCTACCTGTGAGATTATAGGATATACTTCGACACCATCTATCGTAAATGGAGGATTTGATCAAAATTTCTACAATTTTACATGGAATTGTTCAGGCCAGACATCACAAGCTAATCTTGCAGGAAAGTTACAAAACATAGCAGGTAATTTTACTGTACAAAATACAGGAAGTACTAATCTTCGTATGATAGGTGGAGCAACTACAGTAACTGTTGGTGGAGATTTAATCGTCGGTGTAAATGGTATTTTAAATACAAGTGAGACAAACTCGGCATGTACGATAAATGTCAGTGGTGATGTATCCATAGATGGAAATCTAACCGAACTTTCCACTGGTACCGGTAGTGGCGTTATCACCTTTGTAGGCTCAGGTCAGTCTCTATATGTAGGTCCTGCCGGCAGCATCACTAATACAGTCAATTTTGTAATAAACAACAATAGTACAGTGGATGTCCTATCTAATGTAACTATGCCTAATGACCTGACACTGACGAGCGGAAATTTTGTTTTGGGAACAAACGACCTCACAGTTACAAATAATATCATAGGAGGAAGCCCATCAAGCTATGTCAAGACCAATAGTACAGGTAGTCTAAATCGCAGTGTAAGTTCAGCCACTAATTTCCCTGTTGGTAACGGACAATATAACCCGGTCAAATTGACCACCACCTCGAGCAGTCAATTAGGTGCACGAGTGATAGATGCCGTCTATGCAAATGGTCTGTCAGGCAGTACGATAAATCACGATGTAGTCAATGAAACTTGGGATATTACCGGAAGTCTCTCAGGCAACATGACTATCGAACCATTCTGGTCATCAGGTGATGAAAACCCCGGATTTGATAGGACAAATTGCTATGTATCACATTACACAGGAAATCAATGGAAAGGAGATACAAAAGGTGCTGCCAGTGGTAGTCCACTGTATTCCAGAGTTAGATCTGGGATTACATCATTATCTCCATTTGCAATAGGAAGCAGAGGTATCTTACCTGTTACCTTTACCACCTTCGACGCGAGATCTTATAAAAACAAGGTCTTAGTTACATTTGCGACGGCATCAGAGTTTAACAACGAATACTTTGATATCGAGCGCAGTAATGATGGTCGCAACTTTGAGTCAGTAGCTATCATCAAAGGTGCCGGTAATAGTCTTCGCGAGCAGCGATACAGCTTTACAGACGAAAACCCATACCATGGTATCAGTTTCTACCGTATCAAGCAGGTGGACTTTGATGGCAAGGTGAGCTATTCAGAAACGCGATCAGTTAGATTAGATAATAATACCCTGACAATCACCCCGCGCAATACAGACGGACGTATAGACATCAATACCAATGACCTGAGCTACGAAGTACACATATACAATACATCAGGTCAAGAAGTACGTCACTTCTCAGCGCTTTCCGGCACACAATCTATTAATATAGAAAGTTTGTTGCCAGGCTTGTATTACGTGAAAGTAAACGGAATGGGCATCCAGGAAATCGTTAAAATAGTGAAGTATTAAGCGCTACTTGGAGTTAGGCTATCGATATCCATAAGAGATAAAAAAGGTCGGAAAGTATTTTTTCGGCCTTTTTTATTAGTATTGAATGGTAACCGTGTGGGATAAAACGTCATTTTACTCATCTTCTATCCTTACTTTAAATGAGAAAGATGTCGTAATATATTCTTTCATAAGACGATGGGTCTAGATTATAGTATGCTGTCCTTACAGGGATGTAAATAGGGTGACGACACATCAATATTTTACCCATTCTCGGTTATAGAATTAGTAAAACGTTCACATCAAGTACAATTTGTACCTGAATTTACAACATATTAAATAATTTATTCATATATTTGCAGTTGGATTTATAGAGAATACCTTATAAACAACGGGTGCACATATGAAAGCATTAAAATTGACGATTTTTATCCTACTGCTTGCACAATTTGCGACAGGACAGGAAAACAAAGTGGATAACCATGTTCTTCGAGATTACGATATGGGAACCTTATTTTTTGATCATAATCTTTATGGGCCGGCGCGTTATATGCTTGGCCAATTTATCACATCAAAGCAGACTTCTACAGAGGATGATTTTAGCAATATCAAGGATGATGCAGCGTCTATGATGGCCATATCGGGACTTCGATCGGATATGATGAGTGGAGAAAATGAACTCGTTACCTTTATCAGCCATAAATATCCAGATCCGGTGACGATACCAGCTATTCTAGAATTAGGCAGCTATTATTTTAATAAAAAGTGGTATCAAAAAAGTATCGAAACCTACGATATGGTCAATTTGGATCTATTGCCTGAATATGAAAAAGGAGAAGCTTCCCTTAAAAAAGGCTATTCCCTATTTGTTACTAAGGAATTTGCAAAAGCTAAAAAAGAATTTGAACGTACTAAAGACATTAAAGGCGAATACTACTATTCGACCAATTACTACTATGGTATGTGTTCATATTTTTTAGGCAACTATGCAGATGCTACAACCAGTTTTGAAAAAGTAAGGAATGAAAATACATATAAATCATTCGTACCTTATAATCTAATGCAGATATATGCCTCACAAGGTCAAGACGACAAGGTAATTCAATACGGAGAAGCAGCACTCAAAGACAAACAACTGCGCAATAGAAAAGAAGTGGAACTCCTCCTTGGTCAGTCGTACTACAGAAAAGAGGATTACAAAAATGCCCTACCCCATCTTGAATATTACGAGGCCAATAGTGACAAACTCACAGTTGATGAATTTTATCAATTGGGATTTACACAGTATAAACTCGGTAATTATAGTAAGGCCATACCTAATTTTAAGGAATTAAGCCTATTAGACTCGCGACTGGGCCAGATAGCTAATCATTATCTTGCTGATTGTTATAACAAGACAGGTGACAGACAATCTGCACGAAGTGCCTTCAAAAAAGTCAGTCAAATGGATTTTGAGCCGACACTCCGAGATGAAGCCGTCATCAATTATGCTAAATTGTCAGCGGAGTCCGGCTTTGAACGGGAAGCTATCAATACATTAATCAAGGTAGAAAAGAAAAACAAATACTATGACGAAGCTCAGGAAATGCTGGCAGGCTTACTCGAAAATACATCTGACTATGCTACAGCCATCCAGATTATAGAAAATATGTCACCGGTTCAGGAAAAATTTAAGGCTATATATCAGAATCTGGCATTGAGATATGGTATCCAGTTATATAATGATGATAAAAAAGACGATGCGTACACCTATTTTGCAAAAGCTAATAAATACCAATCGAGTAGGATTGCATCAGCTCAGGGCTTATACTGGTCCGCCGTCTTCCTCAACGAACGAGGCGCCTACACCGAATCCAATACCCTACTCAAAAGCTACTTTGAGACAAGCAATGGTATCACATGGATGCCCGATGAATCCACTCAATCCATGGCTTACTACACGCAGGGATACAATTATTTTAAGCTAAAACAATACAGTGATGCCGAAAATGCATTCAAACAATCCATTAACTTGATTAAAACCAGTGCTACCAAAATTAAAAACAAGCAAATAACCGACAATATATGGTCAGATGCACTAGTGCGTACCGGAGATTGTCTTTTTAAAAAGCGCGCCTACAAAGATGCTAAAACTTACTATAACCAGGCTGTGGATAAAAAACAAGGATCTGCACCCTATGCTATGTATCAGCGAGGTATTATAGAAGGCTTACTAGGCGAGCCCTTTGAAAAAATCGTGACTATGCGCAATCTAAAAATCCAGTATCCTAAATCAGAATATGCTGACAATGCGCTGATGCAATTAGGTGACACGTATGCCGACGTAGAGAATTTTGAAAATGCTTACCAGTCCTATAATGAACTTGTCAATAATTACAAAACCAGTCCATTAGTCAACGAGGCTCGACTTAAACTCGGTCTCAATGCCTACAACAAAGGCGATCTAAATACAGCCATCACACATTATAAAGCTGTCATGGCCAATAATCCATCGGCACAAGAAGCAGAGAGTGCACTGCTGGGATTACAAGAAATTTATATCAATGATCTTGGAAAATCAGAGGATTACGTTGCTTACGTCAGTACTTTACCCGGTTATAAGGTGACAGCTTCGGCGGCTGATTCTCTAGCCTACATGGTCGGCGATCTGCGCTATAATGAAGGCGAATACGAAAAAGCCATAGCAGGATTTAACAATTATCTTGACAAATACCCCAATGGTGCCAATAGGCTCAAAGCTATGTATTATAGGGCGGAATCCTACACGGTTACTAAAAAATATCCGGAAGCGCTGGCAGACTACGAAAGTGTAATCAGCAAAGGAAATTCAGCATTTTACTCCCAATCATTGCGCAAAGCAGCCATCATAGCCTACAATTCGACACAGCAATTTGACAAGGCTTATCAGTACTATGATGCGTATTACAAAGTATTGACAGATGAAGATGAAAAATACAAAACAGCCCTTGGTGCGCTACGCAGTGCTTTTCGAATTTCCAATGGCGAAGCAGTCAAAAAATACGGCAACCTTGTAGCTACTAATAGTAAAGCTACTAAAGACGAGCAGGCATCAGCTTATTACTACCTTGCCAAAACCTATATGCGCGATAGCGACTTGAATGCTGCTTCTGAAGCATATAAAAAATCATCCAGTTTGGCTGAAAATAATCAAGCAGCCGAATCAAGATATATGCTTGCCGAAATCCTATACAAACAAGGAAAACTCAAGGCTGCCGAAGATCAGTGCAATAACGCCAATGAACATAATGCGGCTTATCCGTACTGGATTGCGAAGAGCCTCATATTGCTGTCAGATATTTATGTGGACAAATCTGACTATTTCAATGCGCGTGCAGCATTAGAAGCTGTAATTGAAAATTTCCAAGGCGACGCCGAGCTAACTAAAGAGGCTCAAACAAAATTAGATCTGCTTGGCCAGCTTGAAAAACAACATTCGCGTATAAAGCCTGGTCAAAAAGACAGCAAACTCCTTGAGTTAATCAAGCCATAATTCAATATTTATAAACCATTATTGATTAAAAAAAAAGTATAAATGAAAGCCTTACAATATATATTTTTGATCGTACTGACCACTATGTGTGGCTATTTGTCTGCTCAGTCAGACACCTCAAAACTCAATATTAAGCACGTTGATGTCGTCAAGGATTTTGAAGCAAAAATCCAGGATGCTGCTATCCAAATCGTCAAACCAGTAGCACCACCGACTAAAACGTTTAATCCTGATTATAAATTTACTATAACAGAAACCAATGTTAAGGCAGAACCCGCCAAGCCACAAATTTTACCGCTTGCAATACAACAGGATCCGCCATTTATCGTCAACAATGGGTATGTTTTAGGGTCATACGGCATTAAAAACAATATCAATGTCATGGCAGGATATCACTGGTCACAAAAAGATAGGTATGATATCGGGATTCACGCTGGCTATGATGCCCTAAACAATAGCAATCATGTACCTTACCAAAAGTACAGTCAGACACAGATAGCAGCTTACGGCAATTATCTCCTAAAAGAAAACCTAAAACTCTATGGTCAAGTACAAACTACTTTTCAAAATCGCTATCTCTATCATACTGATCTGGGTGTGGATACATTATATCAAGATGCTGATCTACGACGCAAGCTCAATGGATACAATATAACGGCAGGAATCGCCAATCCTGAATCAACCAAATTTAAAATCAATTATGACTTAAAGCTCAATCTGCACAATCTGTCCGTTAACAATAAAAAAGCCAAAGACAATGGATTTGGCCTACAGGGTATGGCTGAGAAACAGTTTGGCAAGAGTAGTGTCTTATACATGAATGCCTTGTATGATTATACGGCTTACCGCGATTCGCTGGAGGCACAGTTATCAATAGCGGCCTTTGTACCCCATTTTAAAACGAGAATTGGGAATTTACTACTTGATGGCGGTGTTCATATGTTGTATTCCTCTGACGGACATTCGTCATTATTTCCGGAAGCCGAGGTAGCATGGTCTTTTACAGAACGCAATTTCATGATTTTTGCCAGGGTAAATCAAGATTATTACGCTAATACTTTTACCAATGTAGCTGTAAAAAATCCATACCTCAATACCAAGATAGATTCACTGCAAACAACCGTCTGGCAGGAGTATAGTGCCGGAATAAAAGGTAAGGTTTCTTTCCTAAGTTATCAGGCGAAAGGCGGATTTAAAAATATCCACAATCAAATGTTTTTGCTAAACAACCAAAAAGATTTGCGTGTATTTGATATGGTCTATGACAATATGAAAACAACCTTCATCAGCGGCAATCTGGATTTTGATTTTTCAAAAATGATACAATTTGGTGGATGGCTTACGCAAAATTTCTTTAAGACAGACAGTTTAAAAGCTGTATGGCATCTACCGGCTTTGGAAGCCAATATCTATGGAGTACTCAAATTGATGGATGACAAATTTAAAATAAGAGGTGATGTGTATCTAGGTAGTTCTGTTGCTTATATTAATAAAAATGGGGATCAGGATAAGTCAGGAGGATTATTTGATCTGAGTTTATCAGCAGAATACGCCATCCTAGATAATCTACATATTACCATACAAGGCATCAACCTAGTCAATAATCAGTATCAGCGCTACTACGGATATCCATCTGCCGGTATTCAGGCTCGCTTAGGTGTGAAATGGATATTTTAAGACTCAATATTGAATTATTGTATTATTGTATTATTGTATTATTTACTCAGAAAAGTATTTTCAAGAATCTGACAAATATCAGTAACTACAACAGGAATAAAGCCCGGATTAGAATCTGGTGCTAGATAAAAATCTTTATAAAAATCGTGATTGCATCCATTGAAAATCGTAAAAGGTACGTCTATTCTATCTATCCAATGGGTGTCAGGAATGAATGTATCTTGGTCACCGTATAAAAGATGCAACTTCCCTTGAGGTTTGGTCTCTTCTATCCGTAATCTTGTAGAAGATACAGCGATTAAACCTTTTATAGAACGATTTTCTAATGCTGCATTCCATCCGATATAGCCACCAATACTAAATCCAAGCAACCAAACGGGTTCATTTACTGATGATATAAGCGATTGGACAGCTTTGTCAATACCACCATTTAAAAAAAGTTGGTGACGTATTTCCCCTGATTTTATTTCTGGATCAATATCAGCTAAAGCACAACAGTCATAGATGTCTATTTCAAACATGGGCGACAGATTGATTGCATAGGTATTTACCCACTTACTGTCATGCACCCCCCACAAATCCGAGAGGATAATTAATCGTTCTTTGGCAGAAAGCATAACCAACTATACATTTTGAATAGCAGCTGTTACCTTTTCTATCATGCCTAAAGCTTCCTCTAAGGTCAAAGCATCTGATACATTATACGCTCCTATCGACTCCCTGCGCAAGGATGACAAATAAGCACCACTATCTAATGCTTTACCAAAATCATGTGCGAGTGATCGGATATATGTCCCTTTGCTACAAGCGCAAATAAACGGCAATATAGGCAAATTAAAATCTAAGATATCAAACTTTGTAATTTCTATTAATCGAGACTTTAGCTCTACCTCTACACCTCTTCGAGCTAAGGTATAAGCTGATTTTCCTTTGATCTTGACAGCGGAGAAAATCGGTGGTATCTGTTCTATTGCACCTACAAAATGTTGACTTACCTCCTTTATTAAGGTCGGGTTAATATGTTTAGTAGGAAAAAACTCAGTAGGTTCAACTTCCGCATCATAGGTAGGTGTAGTAGCACCTAAAGTAATCGTCCCTGAATATACTTTAGGTAATCCCTGTAATTGGTCAATTTGCTTTGTCATTTTGCCGGTACAGATGATCAGCAGACCTGACGCTAAAGGGTCGAGCGTACCTGCATGACCTACTTTAATTTTCTTAACTCCTAAGGCATATTTTAATTTAAACCTAATCTTATTAACTACGTCAAAAGAAGTCCATTCTAATGGTTTATCGATCAGGATTACAACACCCTCTTCAAAATTTAGCGGTGTCTCACCTAGATTACGGTCGATCATATTAAGCACTGGCAAAGGCATAGATGATTCCGATAAGGCCGATGAGCATACAGTAGTAAGCAAAATATTTTAATTTGCTATTCCTAACAAAGTTAATCATCCAGGAGCAGGCAAAAACACCAACAATGAAAGAAACTATGAATCCAACACCCAAGGCTGCGATATGCACCTTACCAGAAGTAAAGGCACCATCTAAAATATCCTTAGCCATTTTTCCAAAAATCAGTGGTACTACCATCAAAAAGGAAAATTCGGCAGCTTTAGCTCTGTCAATGCCTAAAATCACGGAGGTAGCTATGGTAGAGCCCGACCTCGATATACCCGGTATGATAGCTATGGCTTGTGCTATGCCTACTTTTACAGCATCGCTATAGGATACATCCTTGCCACTCTTCTTTTGTTTATCAGCTATAAATAATAAGATACCTGTTATCATCAGCATCAGACAGACCAGCATTATATTTTGAGTAAATAAAGCTTCCAATTGTTTTTCAAAAAACAGTCCGACAAAAACGGCTGGTATCATAGATAAAACAATTTTATAGATAAAGGCTTTCTCTTCTGGATTACCTTTTGAAAAAAACTTAGTTATGAGTTCACCGATTTGCTTTCTAAAGACATAGACTGTAGCCAGCGCCGTACCAAAATGTAAAACAACGGTCATCAGCAAACTTTCTTCACCTACCGCGCTCTCACCAAAAATATATTTGGCAAGCTCAAGGTGTCCACTACTACTAACAGGCAAAAATTCAGTTAATCCCTGAATAATGCCTAAAACTATTGCAATCCAAATTTCCGCCATTTATTACGTATTAGCCTTTTTATTTTTTTACAAAAATAGCATATGCATTCAAGACCAACCCAATAAGAATAAGAATGGGTGCTAGTGTGATACGTACAGGGCTATAAATAAGTGATTCGTCCCATACATCTGATGATGGCATATGTCCACCTGTCATTAAAGCCATACCTAAAAATATGACAGCAGTGCCAATGAGTATGAACATATAATTTTTACGACCGAAGATAAGCGAATCATTGGTAGGATTTGGCTCTTTTTGAGTGAAACCCGGTGTATAATCGTTAGATTTAGCCATGATAATTTTGATTAAATTATGATTGATGCCGCAAATATATTTAAAAAAACAAATATTATAATCATGTTGATTGTGAATTTATTGATCACAAGCTGTAAATCTATAATTATAACATGTCTAACTTATCATTTATATCTTTTGCTTATCAATGTTTTGTTTAAGTCAATAATTAATGAATTAGATTATAACATAAAAAAAAGAGGCTCACATTATTAAGGTAAGCCTCTTTTTTATTACTAATCTATTTAAAAACTATTCTACTTCAAAACTTAGTTTCATTGTTACTCTATACTCTGCAACTTTTCCATCCTTTACAGAAACGCTCTGATCTTTTACCCAAGCTGATCTTACATTTTTAACAGTTTTGGATGCTTTACTGATTCCTTTTGCAGCTGCATCTTCCCAACTTTTCTCTGAGCTGGACATAATTTCGATTACTTTCAAAATTGACATAATTCCTTAATATTTAAAGTGTTAATAAATACGATAACTAAATAGATAAATATGAATTAATCTAAATTGTTTTTCCTAAAATTCAATAATAAGACTACATTAACAATCCAATGTCACTAAACTTGCGTCTATTTATTTATTTTATGTAGATAAATTTCAAAGCAGTGCTTATATGCTGTCCATGCACATTTAAGATATAAATACCTGGGCGTAAATTTGCTGGAAGGTCTATCCCATAATCCATGGATGTATCTATACAATGGATTACTCCTGAATGCGTCACGCTGCCTTCAGTACTGACAATGTCAAAGGTCAGGACATCATCTTCCACATTATTTATAGCCAATATTAATTGATTGGACACCGGATTATTTAGAATTTTAATACTATTTAATTTATTTTCAGAATCTATTTTTTGTAATTTGACTTTTCGACTTAGGCCATTTACATATAATTCTGATTTGAAAATATTATCCATAACAAAACCTGGAGAATCCTGAGTATTATTTGTAAACACTTCAAATAATAAATCGCCTCGTTTTAGCATAATAGGCGTTGCATGATACATGATGACTTTAGCGAGTTGATCATGGATAGCTTGGTCATAATCAAATCCAGTGCTGATATTCCACTCTATCTTGGATATCACGCCACCATTTAGCATCTGCAATCCCAATTGTAGCGCATCAACCTCTATATCTTCTGACGCCCTAAAGGCCCACTTTGCACCATCATTAAGGCTTTCTTTTGTATAGTGGATAGAATATGGCTTTAAAGGGTAGCTCCTCGTTGAGGTCTGTCCACTTCTGAAATCATCGTCATCCGGCGCTGTATAATTAACATCACCTATTTTAACCGCTACAAAATCTGCATCTTTAATGTCCTTTAATAATGTACCTGTTTTAAATTCCGTATCAAAATAAAGCGGTGCACCGGGGTCTTTGATTCCATTCTTTGGGAGAATCAGCCAGGCAGGCCTATTGTTAGGAAGTTTATTGGTAATACCCAATATCAACTTACGTATGCGTGTAAGGTCAGAGGCCGTAACCGCTTTAGAATCATCAATATCCGCTGCAATCATCTGATAAGGACTAGTAAAAGGTTCTAATCCTAAAATATGTCTTTGGATAAAAACGATATCCATCGTTGATACGCCTTCTAATGGGTCACCATCTCGATACCCCTCAATGACATATTCATTACCACGGCCCAAATCTGGAAATGTGTATTTACCATCTTTATCAATCACCACTGCCCCGTCCTTTTCGGTAGTTCTATACCTAACTTCTACCCCTTTGACAACTTTATTATCTTCTGTTTTTACCGTACCGCTAACAACATGGCGCGTCACTACATCCGGACAGACATCTGCATTATCCTGTAAGATCAGCTCGGTAGTGCAGTAATCAGAAAATCCATTTTGGTCAGTCACCGACATTTTTAAATATACGGTATCGGCAATTCCATTTTTTATATTTTTACAATCCAAGTGGATGACACTGCTCTTAGTAAGCGGGTCCCATTTCTGTGCAGCACCAGCTAAAAAGGCAAGTTCAGTAGTGTCAACTCCTTCTCCTTTAAAAAAGTGTATCTGATTTATTTTTGATTTTACCGGATAGGCTCGATCAAATGTAAATATTAAACCCTCTTTAGCCGTACAGTTATCACTACTTCCATTATCAAAGTCTTTTGCCAAAATCTCCACGGCGCCGGTCACAGCATCCAATGACTTAGTAAGCGAACTTATACAATATGGTGTGGGTTTCTTACAATCCTGTACTTTAAAGATCCTTTTACATTTAGTTACATTGCCACACTGATCGGATACCGTCCATTGGATTGAATGTTTACCTATCGGCATATCACCTTCAAATCTGGATTTATGACCGGTAAAATCGATTGTACCATCATTATCGATATCAACCTGATAAGTCCAAACTAATTCCTCCTTAGCTGTACATTCGTCTTCTGCGGCTGCCGTCAGTACGATAGAAGTAAGACCACAGTCTTGTGCATAGGAACAATAACTTGTATCCTGACAAGAAGACAGAATTGTGGGCGGGACACTATTACTCAATTTGATAGTCTGAATATACTGATAAATTCCTTTTTTAGGGTTTTGCTGATCAAATTGACACCAATCCAGCACAGACCATGTCCTGATTATTTTTACACAGGCACTGTCAGCCAAATAAAAGTTTTGATCGGTATAAGTAGCAGCAACATTGGCACAACTTATATTAGTAAAGGTGGGTTTACCAGTTATTTCCGGATCAGCATCCAGTACTTTGCACCCATTGCCTATGTAAGGTTGTGGAGCTGTGATATTTTTATCTGTAAATGGATTCGGATTTAATATAGTGATAATCTGACGACACGAATCTTTATTGCCACTATGATCCGTAGCTATAAAAGTACGATAGATATATCCTGTATGGCAATTGATATCAACTTTAAATTTAGACTCAACCGTGACGCTGCAATTGTCAAGAGCCAAGCCATCCTTTCCTACTAAACCTTTGTGATAAAAATTATTAATAACAATGTCCTTTCTTAAAGAAGGATTTGTAACTACAGTACCAAATGGGCTTAAATCTGTTAGATCATAATTATCAGTACAAGCAAGTGTGATATCTGGAGGGCAAATGATAGTAGGTCTCAATTTATCCTCGACATTGACCTCTACCATGCAAGTATTTTTATTTCCGGCCTTATCTGTAATTTCGAAAGCCACCATCTGTGTAGTACCTATATCTTCACAACAAAAATCAACATAATCGCCCCAATCCGTCGATTTGCCACAGGCCACATTCATCCGTCTTGCTTTAAAGTAGCCAATTTCGCAATTATCTGAACTGCCATTATCAAATGAAAAAGCAAAAACTCTACCTCTACCCGTATTATCCAGGGTCACCTTAGTATGTGCACTACATACTGGATACGGTGGTGTCTTGTCTTCCACGATTACAGTACTAGCACACTGGCTGGTATTGCCACAGGCGTCAGTAACTATATATGTCAAAGTATAAACGCCTATAGGTAATTCTTTAAAATAGAATTTATCCTGGACATTTATAATCTTAGTATTATAGTTAGATCCATTTTTAGTCTTTAATTGGAAACTTAATCCAAAAGTATTGCAATCAGAAACCTTAATCAAATCAGGCAAAGGTGTTTGATCTGTACTACAGGAATAAGGGCTCGTTACTAAGCGTATCGTATCTCTACATATTACTTGAGGACCTTTAGTATCTTTGATATAAATCAGCTGATTAATCGTCCTGCTTTCAGAAGAACACCAGTCTATGACAAACCAGTTTCTGGCTATCTTAGATGTATTACCACATTCCTGAAATGCAATATCACTGTACTGATAACGCAGATGACCACAATATCCGATTCCCGGTATTCCAGTCGTATCAGTCGATGGATAGCCATTAGCTAAAACAGGAAATGTATCACCACACTCAAAAAATGGCTTTTCTTTACCATCAAAATTAGGAGGAAACGTCACTGCCGACAAAGGCATCCGTTTGACGACGATCGATTGGGTACAATTAGATGTATTGCCACGTGCATCTTTAGCTTTCCACTTCCGTAAAATGGTTTTATCAGCTATACCGGAACAGTCACCCTTAGATTCTTGATCCGTAAATTCTAATGTCACATCAGAGCATTTATCCCAGTCTTTGACAATGTATTTTTTATCAATAATCGTATCCACCCAAGCGCCCTTAGGAAATGGGAATCCTAATTTTTCAGGATTGATAGAAGCATTACAAAAAACCGTATCATTTTTACAAGTAAATATCGGTGGCAGATAATCTTCTACAAAAAAAGAGCCATAGCAAAAGTTGGAAGTACATTTGTGCCCCAGCTTATAGGAAATTTCCTTTCCTACATGATCTTTTGTCAAAGTATTATCAGCTATGCGTGTACCATCCTTCGTATAGAGCTCTATAATATAATTGGTAAATGGCGGCGTAGG
>CAZCTQ010000016.1:18517-84677 GCA_964501555.1 uncultured Aureispira sp.
GTATCATCGTCGCATCTACTTTTAGGCTACAGGATTCGTTTAGAGCGATGGTAAAATTACTTAAGCAAAATAAGGGTGGTGCAGTCTGAAAAGTAATTTTCACTTCGGCTGTTCCTCTTTCCTGAGGCTTACCTTTAGGCACATCCGAAAGCAACAATAAACGATAAAATCCAAGAGCGATATCATTAGGACCCGGTACATATTGTATTTGTTGAGTTTGTGCTGTACTATATCTTACGGTCTGTAAATTACCAGGCTGAAAACGGCCATCACCATACGATATCCAGTCACCATCGCTTACATCTCCTGTAATTGTAGCTTGTAAATCCTGGATTAACAGGCTACTCCCTATGCAATCAGTCCTATCATTACCAGCAAATACAGAAACAGATGATGGACTAGTAATCATTCCATGCTCCTCCTGCCCTATCCATACGATGATGGTAGCACTTACAAGCAACAAGAAAGGAATAATTACGTGTCTCAACTAAATTTTATTTTTCAATTACAAATAAAAAAAAGAGTGGTTTTAACCACATAACATATTATCATTTGTTTTAATGCAATAATTATACCAAATTAGGTAAAATCAGTATAGTTTCCAATGTTAATGAATAAGTAAGAGTAATCAGAAGTATGATATGGCAAACTTTAATAAAACAAAAAAGCCTGACATCTATCACGATATCAGGCTTCCATTTTATAAAATACAATTAAGTATGTCTATTACTTTTGACCCTTTGGATTATCTAGTAAAGCCTTACGCGAGAGTCTCAATTTACCGGTTTTAGGGTCGGTACCGATGATTTTAATTTTCACCTTATCACCTACTTTAAGGACGGTGCTTACATCCTCGATACGAGAGTGATCCACTTCGGACACGTGAAGCAAGCCGCTCTGACCAAAGAATTTAACGAAAGCACCATAAGGCATCAATGACTCCACCTCTGCTTCATATACATCACCCACTGATGGAGTAAAGGCTATTCTCGAAATTGCTTCCCTTGCACCTTGAAGGCCTTCAGCATTTGTACTGGCAATTGTTACAATACCTTTGTCACCGACTTCCTCGATATTGATAATAGTTCCGGTACGAGCTTGTATTTCCTGGATAATCTTACCACCAGGTCCGATAACAGCCCCGATAAAAGATTTATCTATCGTCATCTCGACCATCCGTGGTGCATGAGGTTTGAGATCATCAGCAGGTTTGCTTATGGTCTTATTCATCTCACCGAGGATATGCAGACGACCTGCTTTAGCCTGCATGAGTGCAGACTCTAGTGTCTCATATGATAGACCATCGACTTTAATATCCATCTGACAGCCTGTGATACCGTGCTCAGTTCCTGTCACTTTAAAGTCCATGTCGCCGATAGCGTCTTCATCGCCTAGGATATCAGAAAGAATAGCAGCTCTCGTTCCGTCAGCAATCATCCCCATAGCAATCCCGGATACAGGTGCCTTAATCTGGATACCGCCATCCATTAATGCTAAAGCTCCTGCACAGACTGTAGCCATAGAAGAGCTACCATTAGACTCAAGGATGTCCGATACTAATCTTACTGTGTAAGGCAGACCTTCTGGCATCACTTTTTTAAGAGACCTGCCCGCTAAGTTAGCATGACCTACTTCTCTTCTACCAGGGCCTCTGTTAGGTTTTACCTCACCTACCGATAATCCAGGGAAGTTATAGTGTAAAATAAATTTCTCATCATAGCGATCCAAAGCATTATCAATCAACATTTGGTCCAGCTTGGTACCCAGCGTCAATGAAGTCAGCGATTGGGTCTCACCTCTATTAAAAATTGCGCTACCGTGTGCTGACGGTAAGTAATCCACCTCACACCATATAGGTCTGATATCAGTGGTTTTACGACCATCTAGTCGGATACCTGTATCCAATACCATCTTACGAATAACTTCTTTTTTAAGTTTTTCAAATATTTTTCCTATGGTACTACCATTTTCTGTCCAGTATTCCTCACCATTTTGTTCGATGGCAGTTGCTTTGACATGATCGAGGATTTTTTTAAAACCGTTTTTTCTGGCTACTTTATCTAAAGCAGAAGAAGCTACTTCTAACATAGGAGCTGTCGCTAAAGAAGTCACAAAGGATTTGATTGCTTCGTCCACTTCTATTTTGACCACTTCTCGTTTTATCAAAGCCTTATCACCTACTTTCTGAGCTAATGCAAGCTGGGCTTCACACTGCACTTTAATAGCAGCATGGGCAACTTTAATTGCCTCGATGAGTTCTGATTCTTGACACTCATTAGCTTCACCTTCAACCATCATGACATTATCCATAGTAGCAGCGACAATCAGGTCTAAAGTTGCTTCTTTAAGCTGGCTTCTTTCCGGGTTGACTACATACTGATTATTAATTTTTGCTACACGCACTTCTGATATTGGGCCGTCAAATGGTATATCTGACACAGCTAATGCTGCTGATGCTGCCAGTGCTGCATAGCTATCCGGCATATTATTTTGATCACCGGATATAAGGTAAAGTATAATTTGTGTTTCGTTTAAAAAATCATCCGGAAACAAAGGTCTTACCGCTCTATCCACTAATCTTGATATCAAAACCTCATAATCAGATAGTTTTGACTCTCTTCTAAAAAAATTACCAGGTATGCGGCCTCCTGAGGCAAATTTTTCTTGATAATCTACTGACAACGGAAAAAAGGATTGATCAGGCTTTGCCTCCGCACTAGCCACCACTGTAGCAAGCAACATAGTATTTTCCACTCTAACAACAACAGATCCGTGTGCCTGAGTAGCTAATTTTCCAGTCTCTATAGTAACTTCCTTACCATCAGGAAGGTTAAAGGAGACGGTAGTAGGAACAAAATTTCCCATAAAATTTCAATTTAATTAAGTGTATAAAAGATTAAACATCAAAAAGTTAATTCATGTACGATAGATGAACTTCACCATATCATACCCCTTACATTTATTGTCATTTGGCAATGAAAAAAATCGGGAGGCGTGATTTTAAAAAATGCCAAAATTAAGGCAAAATTAGATAAATTATTGATTATATTACTGTTTATGTATAAAAAAAAATATATCGCCTAAATATATTATTGAATGCAGTCCGATTCTATATAAAAATTACCCTAAAACCATACCTCATTTATATATCGACTGCACTTCTTGTAAAAGCTAATATGCTTACTGGATCAAATGGTATAAGGCAAAAAAAAAGGGCAGATTTACTGCCCCTTTTTCAAACTTATTTTCTAATTCCTAATTTTTCGATAAGTGCTCTATAGCCTTCGATATTCTTACCTTGGTAGTACTTTAATAATTTCTTTCTTTTTCCTACCATAGTCAAAAGACTTCTCTTAGACGAGTTGTCTTTTTTGTTTGATTTCAAGTGCTCAGACAAAGACTTAATTCTGTGCGTGAAAATAGCTATCTGTACCTCTACAGAACCGGTGTTTGAATCTGAGCCACCAAACTCAGTGATGATTTCTCTCAATTTTTCATCAGATAAATAAACAGGCATGATTTTAAATTTTTAATGGTTACCAATGATACAAATTACGAAAATCTGTAAATAGCGGCGCAAAAGTACGCATTTTATGAATAACATTGTAATTAATTTCACTTTTATTTGAATAAATATTTTAACTCATCATACTCTCTGGATGGTATGCATCCAATTGACTTTGAAATTGTAGCGGATGAATGCAGCCAAGGCATCTTCCATCCATTATAACAAATCCTAAAACACTGCCTGCAGATACTCTTCCATCAGTAGTCAAAGGTTAATCTTATTCAAATGACAAAAAGTCGATATTCTCTGGACAAACGTATATCAAAATCATGATAAATCATTTATCTCGACGTGGTATCCATGCTACTTCCTCCGCGCCGTGCATATGTACAATATATCTCGACAGCATAAAGAAGTAGTCAGAAAGTCTATTTAAATACTGTATAATTAAAGGCTCTACGGCAGTCTCTCTGTCAAGAGTGATGACCCGGCGCTCGGCCCTCCGACATACAGTACGGCATACATGCGCCAGCGCCGCAGCATGATGACCACCCGGCAAGACAAAATTACGCAGTGGCGGCAAATCCTCTTCCATATTGTCCATGGCATTTTCTAAATCAGTGATATCATCCGGCTTGATATCCGGGGTTATCATCTCTTTATCCGGATCTGAAGCAAGATTAGAACCTATTGTAAAAAGCCTTCTTTGTATCTCGGATAGGATATTATTCTGTATCTCATCCACAAAAGCAGTATTGAGTGTGCCCACAAATGCATTGAGTTCGTCCACAGTGCCATAGGCTTCTATCCTAAGGTCATCTTTAGGAAGTCGCTTGCCACCAAATAGACCAGTCATGCCTTTATCACCGGTCTTTGTATATATCTTCATACTCATGATGATTCCAGTTTGTTTGATTTTATTGTAAACAAATTACACCGGAAACTGTTTTTACTTCAACTTCTAATATATTCAATTTGCCATAAATAGCTTTTCTCATGATCGATAAACCCATTTTCAAACTTCATCCATGGCATGGTGTATCCAGAGGCGATGCTTGTCCTAAATTAGTTACGGCATTTATCGAGATCATCCCAAGTGATACTATCAAATATGAGATAGATAAAGAAAGTGGTTATCTAAAAGTGGACAGACCACAACAATTTAGCAATATTGTTCCGGCTATGTATGGATTTATTCCTAAGACCTACTGTGCTGAAAATGTGGCAGCATTAAATATGCGCGTTACGGAGAGAGCAAACATTACAGGTGATGGCGATCCCTTAGATATATTAATACTTACGCAAAAAGAAATCACGCGCGTTGATATATTGGTTAAAGCGTATCCTATCGGTGGTTTAAGGTTAGTGGATAACAATGAAGCTGACGATAAAATCATCGCTATAATGGAAGGTGATGATGTATATGATAGGTGGAAAGATATCACGGATGTACCCGAATCAATTATCAATAGACTGAAACACTACTTCTTAACCTATAAGCAAATGCCCGATAGTAATCCTACATGCACAATTGACGAGGTATATGGTAAGAAAGCAGCCTATGATGTAATTGAAGCCAGCATAGAGGATTACAAAATACATTTTCCTTAGTTGCTTTTGAGTTTATTGATGATCAAAAACGATTTTACCCATTTGATGTCCTTGTCCCATGATTTGAAAGCCTGATACGATGTCATCAAAACTGATGATATGGCTGACTACCGGCTTTATCTGATACTGGTTTACAAAGGACAACATATCTTTAAAATCTTTATCTGAGCCCATCGTCGAACCTAATATAGATAGTTGCTTCCAGAATATCTGTTGAGGATTGATGTTTTCTATGTTTCCTTTTGTGCCGCCGTAAAACACGATACGACCACCCGGATTAGCGATACGGACAAAATTACTAAAGCCAGCACCTCCAGCACTGTCCACGACGACATCCACACCACCCATATCCTGTTGCAATTGTTTAGGCCAGCCTTCATCTTTATATGAATAAGCATACTTAGCACCTAAGGACAAGGCTTTTGACAGCTTATCTTCTGAACTTGATGTTACGGCTACTTCACAACCCAAAGCTACTGCAAACTGCATTGCTAAAATGGCCACGCCACCACCAACACCTGAGATAAGCACCTTTTCTCCTTGTTTGAGGTTAGCCCTATTAAACAAGCTTCTGTACGCTGTAAGGCCTGCTAAAGGCAAGGCTGCTGCCTCAGTAAAGCAGAGATGCTGAGGTTTAGGATAGATATTTTTCTTATCTATCGCTATGTAATCAGCAAATGTACCGTCATCTGGTACCCCTAACACCCTAAAGGTTTTGGCTTGAAAAGCCTGATTATTACCCCAATCTAAACCCGGATATATAAGTACCGATTGTCCTGCGCTATCTATTCCACAGCCATCAGCGCCCATGGTTGCACCTAATCTAATGCCCGGATACAGGCCTTGTGTGATATATATATCGCGATGATTAAGTGCAGATGCTTTGACTGCTACGAGTTCCTGATGATCCATTGGCTGAGGCACTTCCTTTTCTGTCAATGTTGGTAACTGATGGATGGCTTCGACGATACAAGCTTTCATAAATATTATTCAAAAGATTTTTTATATAAACAAACAAAAACAGGTTGTGTTGCCACAACCTGTTTGAAAAACCCAGAATCATTTTTATAAAAACACATTACATTACTCAATTAATATCATCTTCTTCGTTGCCGAAAAGCTATCTGTATCCACCTGATAGTAGTATATACCTGCACCATTTAACTGGTTGTTTTCGATATGAATCGTATTATAACCTTTAGAAAAAGTATTTTGAATACTGTACACTAATTTACCAGTTACATCCATAATCTTAAGTGTTCCGGCACTTGCTTTAGCCAATTCAAAAGATACTGTTGTATAATCCTTGAATGGGTTTGGTTGGTTTTGATAAAGGATATTCTGTAATGTACTTACCTCTCCATTTCTCACCTGTAAATCCAACTTCCTTACATTAGACTGGAGGTCATATACTTCAGGAGCGAGGCCATTTTGCATGATACTAATCTTATCAGTACTTCCAGTTGTCTTTGTTATAAAGTCAAGGCTAAACAATACGTCATTTGGATTAAGTCTGATACCATTAGCGATGTCTATAGAGAATGTCAAGATACCATTAGAAACTTGGTTAAAATTGACATTATAGGCATTAACTTTTACAAGTCCGCTTCTCAATGTTGAATATTCCATTGCATCAGCATCAAATTTCATTGTAAACTGAGTACCCATGATATCCATCAATTCACCTGCTTTGATATCTACTTTTAGTAATTTACCAGGTTCAAATTGCTTATCATCGATTACAAACAAAGCATTGCTACCTCTTGTCTGTGTCTTGTTGCTATGTGCATTTACGGTCGCAGTGTTATTAACGTCACCGATCTTTACGGCAATAAAATTGACATCCTTTACATCTTCATAAATAGAATCTAACAATACCTTTTCCTGATAATCAAAAGGATATAACGGATCTTGGAAAACATAACTTTCAGGAACAAATCTCCATGAAGTATTATTTTCAAACTCATTGGTAACACCAAGAATTAATTTTCTTAGAGCTGTCAGGTCACTTGAAGTGACACTCTTAGAGTTATTTATATCCGCTGCTATAATCTTGTAAGGAGAATCCAAAGGCTCTAACCCTAAGATATGTCTTTGAATTTGAACTATGTCAAGCGTACTTACACCATTAATTGGGTTTTCGTTCATTTTTGCGTTAATCTCCTTGAAATCAAAGACATTCAATCCCGAAAACTTATATGTACCATCCTCCTTAGATTTATAGGTATCCTCGGTATTTGCCGTGGTATTATCTAAATTAACATTAGCACCTTCTACTGGATCTTTAGCTTCAGTCCTTATAATACCTGATATTGAAGGAAGCAAACTGGATTTATCAGGACATGCATTTGTAAGCGGTGAATCTTGCAAATTAAGAATTACCTCACAGAAATCAAAATTTCCACTCTTGTCAAAAACATACATCCTAAGTGGAATTTTAACTGCCTGCCCATTAGGAATATCTCCACAAGTAAATTTTTTACCTGTCTCCTTACCTGCTTCATCAAAGGTAAATTTCAGATTACCAGTAGTACAGTTTGCATAACTCTTTAGGTCAAAATCACTTGCCCAAACTTCTGTACTTCCACTTGGGTCCATCACCCAAACCACTTCTCTATAACATACAGGCGTCGGTTTTTTAGTAGCTGTCACTATCACATCATATGTACATGATGTAGGCACACCACAACGATTGACAACTGAAAATTTAACACTATGTGTTCCAACAGGGAATATTCTTGTAAATGTCTTGCCATTTCCAGACATATCAGATACGCCATCTTTATTCAGATCTACAGTCCAACTATATTTTAGGTCTTCCTGCTTAGTACATCCATCCTCAGCATCAGCTGTTAATGTCAACTCTATATCACACTGACCTGAAACCGTTTCGTAGGTCTGGTTTTTACAATTTTTAAACACGGCACCACCTGATCCTGTCAACTTAATAACTTGAGTTCTCTCGGCGATGACTCCACTTTGTTGATATGAACACCAATCAATAACTTTCCATGTTCTCAATATTTTTATACAAATATTATCTACATTATAGAATAGTTGATCAGTATAAGTAATGCCAATGTCACGACATCCTACATTACGTACAGACGGTTTGCTATTTAAAGCGTCCGGTGCTGCATCATCCAGGTTACAAGAAGCTATTGTTTTTTCACCTGGGAAGGTTACGTCACCCTCTGAGAATGGCGGAGAAACTATGGTTAATCTCTGAGTACACTTGATAGATGGATCAGATATAAGATACCATTCTCTTGTCACTACGCCAGTTTTACATTTATTGTCAGCTGTATTGCTTATGATACGACTTGCAAAAACACCTGTACCACAGATACCACCAGTAGTCGGTTTGCCAAAGAAAGTTGTATCAAAGGCTACAGTACCACTGACCCATGCATCTATTCTACTATCGCCACAAGTCAATGTTTTATTTTCAGGACATACAATCACCGGTGGTCTCTTATTTTGTACTTTTACCTGAGTTTCGCAATCATTATAATTACCGGCTTTATCATAAACTCTAAGTATTACAGTCACATAAGAATCAGGCTTAGTGATATCACCACAACAGAAAGTAACCTTTGGTCCAAAGTTAAGATCGGACTCATACCCGGCACAAGTTGTTGACTTACGTCTAACCTCATACTTTACAATAGGTCCACAATTATCTAAACTATGATCATCCAATGAAGTGGCATATAAATCACCATATCCAGAATCATCAATAGATATCACAGTGTGTCCATCACAAATAGCTGTAGGTGGAATCAAATCGACAACATCCACTTCTGTAAAACAATCAGTAGCATTACCACATTCATCCGTAATCGTATATTTTAACCAAGTACGACCTACCGGAAGTCCTACGATAGTAAATGGTCTTGCCGTTGAAGATATAGTAGGAGCATATGCTGGTGAAGTACCTTGTACTCTTGTATCTCCATCTACTTTTACCCAAAGGCCATTAACAGGCGGATTACCGTTTTTATCAGCTTTCATGAATGATATATCCCAAGTTACACCTGAGCATTCAGAAATTACAATGGGTGGTTTAACAGCCCATGACGCAGAGCATGAACCAGGCGCTACAGGTACAACATCTGCTGGATTATTAGGATTTGAAGTTATATCAGCAGGACATGTTACAATAGGCGCAATATTATCTTCGATCTTAATAGTCTGGTCACAAATTTTATCTTCACCAGTACACCAGTCAAGGATCGTCCATTTTCTGAGTACTTTTATCCCTGCACCACACAATTTAAAGACAACATCTTCATAGTACAATTGGATATTATTGCACGAAATATTTTGAGGAAAACCACTCACTTCCGGCTTTGGTGCGCCATTTGGAAGTTTATCAAATGGTGTTCTGCAATCTTTAATCCAATTAGCCGGACATACTACATCAGCAAGAGACGGTCTCTTAAAGTATAAGTACTGAACTGTCGTTACAGCATTGCCACTTTTATCAGTTGCAGTCCAGGTTCTTTTAATGATCCTGCTAAATCTGTCTGAACATGAAAGATTAGTCACTTCATCCTTTTTACTCAAAGTCACTGAAGAGCAAGCATCCACAAACACCGGTGGAGTCGAAGCATTAGACACTGTCTGGTTTAAGATTCTGTCCTGATCATTACAGCTAAACTGACAGATACTGGCATCTACAGATGATTTGACATTGCCAATGCGGCTTTCAATTAACAAATCATAATTAATACCACCCGGTGGAACACCATTAACTACAGTACTTATCACTAACACATAATTAACACCTGTACTTAATGATGCTGAAAAAGAATTAATGTTAGTTTCTACCAAATTATTACATGGTGTAGAAGGGTTAAACCCACCAGCATAGATTGCCAATCTTAAATTTGAATTAAGCAGATTTATATCTACGATACCTGTCTGATCGACTGCAAACGTATGCGTCTTATAATACACACCATTTGCTGGGCCACCAGGGCATCCGCTCACCGTAGAAGGTCTGTTATAATTTGAATCACCACTATTTACATTACCTGTAAAACCGGTAATTCTCTCTTCGCAAGGCGATCTTAATACAACGGGCGGAAGCTTGTCTTCGATTTTAGCATAGCCCCAGCATCTGTTACCACATCCACGAAGGGACACTGTTACCTCCAATGTCTTGTTGATATGATCAACCGTTGCTACAACCCGCTTGATAGGTCTTCCATTTGAATCATTTCCTATTACCACTACAGGAAGATCGGCTCCATTGACTAATTTTGCTGTAACATCATAATTATCAGGACTATAAGCCAGCGTTTGCATGACCATATCCGGGTCTATCATGACAGAACAATCATCTTGTAGAGAAATCTGTACACCTTCACTACACGCAAGGATAACATTACAATCTACCTGAGCAGAAAGAGAAAATGAGCTAAAAAGAGTTAAGGTTATTAAAATTGAGAATGCCCTTGTTTTTGCTCCTAAAAAGCCTAAAACGCTGATCAGACTTTTGTTGAAATGTGTAAAATTGGGTCTTTTCATTTTATGAAAATTTAATTTTGTAAAAAAATTATGCGTTCTTATATGAGAAAATTATAGCATGAAGTCAGAAGCTTCGTCTTTTTCTGACTTCATGCCGGCATTCATTATTTTATAATTATCATTTTTCTGGTTGCTGAGTATTTGTTGGTTTCAATTACGTAGTACAATACACCTGTGCTACTTACTGTACCTGCATCAAAATTGATGGTGTTATACCCTTTCTTATAAGCATTTTGATTTTGAATCAACACTTTACCAGTTACATCATATACTTTAAACGTTACATTACTCGCTTCTGGCAAGTTAAATCCAATGACTGTACCTGCATTAAATGGGTTAGGTATATTTTGGAATACTTCAAACCGTTCCATATCCATGTTATTGTTTGATGCCCTGCTTTCAAGTCTCAAGTTATGCATTACAAAACCTTGTCCTTCCTGCGTGTACACTTCTGCTCTTATATCTCGATCTGTCAATCTTAAAGCAGTGTGACTTTCTACGTTAGCTTTAAGCTTAAATCTAAATTTAATCAGATCTCCAGATACTTGGATTGGCTCGAAGGTGTTCCAGCTAAAGTTAATAATACCGTCACTTATACTTCTATATCCAAAATTATCCTCAGTACAATGTATCGCGTTTCCTACTGCATCTACTAATTCAAATAATGCAGGGTCAAAAGCACATGAAAATTGCGTACCTGCTATACCGAATGTGTTAGGCATTGCAATATTTACATCTACAATCTCACCCGCCTTTCCTGACACAGGATTCTGAGTCATAATCATTGCACTTCTTGTCTCAACCTCATTGCTGTCACCAGCATTAGATACTACTGACTCATTAACATCACCCACTTTGACTGCGATAAAGTCTTTTCCACCTGTATTTTGGCTTAGATTATTGATATCATTTACCTCATTGAAAGGGAATGGTGAACCAGGATCAGCAAAACTAAATTTAGAATCTACAAATCTCCAGCTCTTATTATTTTGGAAATTATTCTTAATACCTAAAATCACTTTTCTCAGTTCTGATAGATCCGATGCAGTAATGCTTGCAGTATTATTTATATCAGCTGCTATCAACTTATAAGGCGAATTAAGTGTTTCCAGACCCAAAATGTGTCTCTGTATCATTACTATATCCAGAGTAGATACACCATTGAGGATATCATCATCTTTAGTAGGTGTGATCGTATAGGCATTATCCGTCACCAGGTCAGAAAACAGGAAGCTACCATCCTTATTTGTACTGACTGATTTTGGATATTCTGGCTGTAGGCTCATCAAATCAACTTGGACATTTTCTACAGTACGGTTTGTTTCTGTATATATATTTCCTTTGACAGAAGCTCGCGTTTGAGGCTTCTTACATACACCATCGTTATCTTGTACAAATAAGGCCACAGTACAAAAGTCGCTATTACCGGCTTCGTCTATAAAATATACATTAAATGTAAACTTCTTGATTGACTGCCCATCCATATCTGCACACGTAATGGTACGAGATTTATCATTACGGTTTGTCGGCGAAAATGACGCTATGATTTTATCGGACGATGTACAGTTATCCGAGCTTCCTCTATTGTAATCTGATGCCCAGATAGATACTTCCTTAGCTGAAGGCATAATCACTGTACCGATTTCTGTAAGACAGTAAGGCGTTGGCTTTTTATCGTCAACTATCGTAAATATATTAGAGCATCTGGATTCGTTTTTACATCCATCCTTTACGATCCATGTTATTTTGTGTGTACCATAAGGGAATACTCTGTCTATTTTTCTGCCTATGCCGTTAGATACCTCGATCGTACCATCATTATTTTCGTCAATGATGTATGACCAGTCCAGTTTGTCTTCCGGTGTACAGTCATCATCAGCTACGGCTGAAACAGTCACTTTTGCCTGACATTGTCCAACTTGAGTATAGCTAATATCACTGGCATCACAACCCTTTCTAAATTTAGGACCAACGGTATTATTTACCATGATAAGTTGTGTATAAGTCCACTCACCTACCCCAGGAAACAAAGGATTATGCTGACACCAGTCAATCACTGTCCACTTTCTAAGTACTTTTATACAGACATTATCAGCAAAATTAAATACTAAATCTTCATAATTTGCTACTAGTCTTGAGCAATCAATATTACGTGTATAACGTGGTTTACTAAACTGAATCGGCAATTTATCTGGTGCTATATCAGCTATACAACCACTGTTAACAGTATAAGTGTCTGGCCATAAAATATCATTTTTTGTAAACGGCTTATTATTTTTAACTGTGATCGTTTGCGATTTAACTGTTTTATTGCCATATGAATCTGTAGCCGTAAATGTTCTTACAATCGTACCCAGACCACATTCGTTGATATTGTCAACCCTTTCTTCTTTTACAGTCACAGTACAGTTATCTGTAGCAGTTGCTGTACCAAATCTGGTCAAAGATGTAAAATCTTCATTACAATTGGCTGTTACATCAGCAGGTACATTGATGACTGGGAAGATATTATCCTGGACTCTTGCTTCCACCATACATGAATTAAACAATCCAGCCTCATCCCAAACTCCCAATTCTACCTGAATTACTTTACCTATATCACTGCAAGTAAATTTAACCTGATTATTACAAGTTAATTTATCCCATGAAATCGCGTTATCCATTCTTCGTACTTTCATACATGCAACACCACAATTATCATGGCTGCCATCATCAAAGGTCAATACCCCTGCTAAACCTTCACCATTAGTGCCTACCGCTATAATAGAATGCTTATCACAAACTGCTATAGGTGCTTCATTATCTACTACATCTATTTCTGTAAAGCAATAAGAGTAATTGCCACATAAGTCTGTAACTGTATATCTTACCCATGTTCGGCCTTTAGGCAAATTGACAATAGTGTAATTAGGGAAAGATCCTTTAACTTCAGCTGTTCCATCTTTCTTTGAAAAATCGGTATCAGCTTTTGGATTGCCGTTAGTATCTGCCAGCTTAAATTCTATAGTCCAAGTAGTAGGCATACAGTCATATATAGCTACCGGTGGCAGTACTTTCCAATCACCAACGCACTGATGGTCTTTAGTAGATACAATGGCTGCAGGCTTAATAGTACCAGACTGTGTAGTAAGATCAGCAGGACACGTAACTATCGGTGCCTTTGTATCCATAACAGTAATCAACTGATTTCTTTCCAGTATATTATTTGCAGGATCGGCACAATAATCAATTACTTTCCACTTTCTTACTAACTTATACGCACGTGGATTAGTACCACACAATAATATCTTTTTATCTGTGTATGAAACAGATGCATTCATACATAATGTACCAAATGGGTAACCTGTATATGCAGGATCTGGAACAGAATCTACTTTAGTTACTCCATCTTCAACATAAGTTTGATTTGTACCATTAACACTATAAGCTACTTTTGGCCAGTTTTCACAAGCCTCGAGCGATGGATTAGGCCCCGTCATATTATCCCAGTTATTAGGCATGATTACATCAGCTAAGGATGCCCTCGTGACACTAATTGTATGAGTACAAGATGATTCATTGCCAGAACCGTCCTTGATTTTCCAAGTTCGTAATATCACTGATGAATATGGACCGGTGCAGGCCTTATCTGTAACCTTATCCGTATAAGACAAAGTTACATTACTGCATTTGTCAAATCCACTCACGATCCATGAATTAGCTGATCCAACCACTGGTGTCTGTACTGCTCCATCAGGCAATACCGGAAATCCAGTAAACCTAAAATCATTGAGGTGATCACATGTAATAGTCACATCTGATGGGCAAACCATATCCGGAATAGATTTATCTTCTATTTTTACGTAACTCCAGCATGAATTACCTGAGCATTCATGGATAACTTTAACCTCCAATGTTTTACCTACATAATTAAAGCCGATAGTCCCACCAGGAATAATCGTATCTGCTTCAATATCGCGGATCATAATATCATAGGATGAATTAGGAAAAAGTTGCGCTTCCAAAAATTGATCTGGCGAAAATGAAAGCTCGCAATTTGGGTTCATTGTGATATTAACTCTATTGTTACAAGCAATAGGTCTCAACGGCTCATTTACGATATCAACTCTTTGGATCGTAGTAAATGAACAATAGGATGCAGTAGGGTTAATTCTAAAATCACCTCTTACACCTATATAATAAACACCCGTAGTATTAGGCCATTGAATAGTACGCGTTTTGATAGTACCACCGGGATTAGTAATTACAATACCTGATGCTGGAATAGTAGCCGCCGGATCAGAATAAACGCCCCATGTTATATTCGATGGGTTTAACTGATTTATATTAGCTGCAAGCGTATATTTTTCTACAGATCCTACACAATTACCAAAATCACCTAATAACTTAGTATAAGGTGCCGGATCTATGACAGACACTGGCAAACTTACAGAAAAGTTACATCCTACCGGCTGTGCAGCATAATTAGTCTGAACACCTGATGCTTTCAAGCTGTACGTCCCAGGTGTCGGCCCCCAATTAACGACTACAGAGTTGCTATTATTAGGCCCTGCAATAGTACCACCACTCACTAACGACCATACCACATTATGATAGTTGCTATTTGGTGGTGTTGGCACCAGCGCATAGGATTTTCCAGTAGCACTCTGACATACTATGGCATCACCAGAAATACTTGTAGCGACTGGATGTGTCGGATATTTACAGGTCTGAATAGAAAATACATGAGCGCGCTCGCCTGTATTAACATTCCGGATATACACACTCCATGGTTGTCCTGATACCCGTTTGCCCTCAATAGAAAATTGACCAGGAGCAATCTCTGGTATCTGTGTCCCGGCCAAATACAGGATAGGAGCTACCGGTGGCGGCAATGATGCAGGATGATAAAATCCTGATATTGGTCCGTCGAGCTGCCATACCTGACCTGCGACACTATTAAAAGAAAAGCGTTCAAGATACTGACCATTAGTAGCTGTTGTCGCATTATTGAGACACTGACATTCAGTTTTATTTACTGCTACAGTCTGTGCCTGTACAATTCCTGCAAACATGCCTAATGTCATAAAAATGACGCTAAGTGTTCTTAATCCAAATCGGTTAATTTGGATAAAATTGTGTTTAAGTAATGGGTTCTTCATCGGTTGATGGATTTTTGTAAAAATTCGTAATTGCATAAATCGTTCAATATTTTGTACCAATACACCATGTACACCATTAGCACATGAAATATCTGTGTAAATATTCAGTTATTACCCTGAAGAAGCTGTCCGAAAAAATCATAAATTTCCTCGCACATTTTCTTCTTATCCTATACCAATTCCAAAATTCAGACCAATATTTTTTTTATATTAAGCAGTATTTTAATGTGTTTTTAGTATTATGTTTTATCGTAATGTTTAATTAATTTCATTTCAGCATTATGTCCAAAAACAATGCTTCAAAAAAAAATTAAATAAAAATTCATTTTTTTTCACTTCTTAAATAGATTAGTCCATACCTATCAAAAAGATAGACTATTTAGATATCCTATTCAATATATTATTAAGGCACCATATCTCTTTGACAAGGCAAATACATTTATCAAATCATCGTTCATTAAATTAACACGCTAGCCTATAATATTTAGCCAATTAATCACATTGCATTCATACCAGTCAAAAGCATAGTCACAGCCCATTAATATAAAATTTAATAAGTAAGAACAAATCAGAATCAGAAGAAATAATATACATAAAACACTCCCTGCCTCCTTTCTAAGATAAAATCTAAAATACTGAATCCAGAACAAATACAACCGAAGAATCAAAGGATTAGCTAATATATGAATTTTTTATTGTTATTTTATTTATTTAGACTAAATCTTAATTGTATCTTTGCCCTAAATTAAATAAAATAGATGGGATGAAGTTGAATTCTTTAAAAACGGGTATTTTGTCTTTTATGATTGTCTTATTATTAATGCCTATAGGTCACACTATGATGATACTCAATGAAAAAATACTGGGTAGCTACAAGCTTACGGGCGCATTTTTAATAGGTGTAATAGGCCTTATATTATTAATTGTAGGCGTTATTAACAATTACAAAGCATCATTAGCCACCATACTAGGATTATTAGGAGGAATTTTAGTCTGGACGGGATGGATAGAATTTTCCTTTGTATGGATAGCCGAAAAACTGAACATAAGTCCATTGATGGAAAATGGTGAAGTTGTGACTAAACCTGAATATCTAGTAATGTTATCCTCTATTGGTTTATTATTGACCTTTATCGTTCTATTCATGTTTTCTCGGACGAAATGTACCTTTTTTAATTGGTTTCAAAAAGTATTCAAAATTAAAGAACATATCAAGTTTTCAGAAATAAACTTTAAACCCTTAGCACTAACTACCTTTATTGAGGTCATTATGATCATGTGGGCATTTTATATAGTGTTACTGGTCGTTTATGATAATGATATAGCCGGAGATCGGCATCCTGCTACCTATATAGTTGCAGGAGGTTCATTGATTTGGTCAGTATATCTCATTGCCAAACTCATTAAAATAAATAAATTTGACTATTCAATCCGATACGCGATTCCTACTGTAATCATATTTTGGAATTTTGTTGAGATCTTGGGAAGATGGGACTATTTTAAAGAAGTGTGGGTACATCCTATGGAGCACAAAATCGAAAACGCAATGATTTCTCTCGCACTTATCTGTTTTGTGATATTTTTCTTTTACGGAAATAAAATTAAAGATAAAGAGGTAGCATCCAGAAGCCAAAACTTTAAAGCAAACCGAGAAACAAGGATAACTCAAAAAGAGTTACACAACTCATATGACGAATAAAACAATGATTTTAGAGGCTATATGAGCACATGATTAATATCATAAAAAATCATTTAAGATATTACTATCCATAATACTATTTATATTTTAACTTTGCCCGCAAATAAGATAAATATATGTTTTCAAAAGCCTGCGAATACGGAATAAAAGCCATTACCTATATTGCTAAAGAGTCACTAAAAGGTAATCGTGTCAAAATAGGTGAAATATCTTCTAATACTGATTCACCTGAAGCATTTACAGCAAAAATCTTAGGGACACTCAATAAATTTAATATCGTACAATCACAAACGGGGCCTAATGGTGGTTTTGAAATTGATAAAAATCAAATGAAAACAATCATGGTGAGTGATATCGTCAATGCAATTGATGGCGACTCCATATATAATGGTTGTGCTTTAGGATTTTCGGAGTGTAATGCCGATAAACCTTGTCCTATGCACCATAAATTTGTTAAAGTACGGGGAGAAATAAAAAAAATGTTGATAAGTACTAGTGTTTATGACCTAGCATTAGGTCTTAAAACCGGCAAAACTGTATTAAAGAGATAAAAAAATATCTGCTTTAACAATTACAAAATTATCATTAAAATGTAAAATTGATATATTTATTATAAACTTATCCAAAATAGGAGGTCATTTTGTAAACTTCAAATCCAGAATCTTGTTAAGTCAAATAGTAAGGTTGTCAAATAAAAATATAAAGACCTGATAGTATAAACTTATAAAAATAATTTATTTTATGGCAAATGAAATTTGGTTAGAAACACTGATTACTAACACACCACAAGAAGGAAGAGAATTAGCAATTAAAATGTCAAGGAAATCTATTGCAGCTATCCAGACAGATCCAGAGATAAGGAAAAGCCTGAGAAAGGATTATGCCGAAGATACAAAACAACTGATAGCTTCTGCAAATGTTATAGCGATAGAATTTCAAACCATTGCAGCTGCTAATAATTATTGGAAAAAATAATTAGCTTCTTCAAGTTATTATTATAACCCATATCTGAGAAATAAACAAACGTGTATCCAATATAAAGACTTTAAAATCTCAATTAAACAATAAAAGAAATCCATTTCAAACCATATGGCGCAGGAAAAAAGAGATATTCAAAATTTAGATGACATCAAACTGATAGTTGATCGCTTTTATGGTGAGATCCGAAAAGATGATATGTTAAGACATATATTTAACGACAAAATCCAGGATAGATGGCCGGAGCACCTTAATAAAATGTATCGGTTTTGGCAGACTGTATTATTAGATGATCATACATATTATGGAAGTCCGTTTGTTCCTCATGCATATTTACCGGTAGATGGTGAGCATTTTGAGCGCTGGATTCAAATATTTGATGAGACTGTTGACACTCATTTTGAAGGCTTCAAAGCCGAAAGAGCTAAATGGCAAGGACACAGAATGGCTGAAATGTTTCTGATGAAAATTCAATATATTAGGGATAGAGATGTCATTCCATTAAAATAAAAATTATACTTTTTTAATTAAATTTAAATTCAAAATAATAATGAATATTACAAAAGACACTATCATAGGAGATCTCGTAGCACACGATTACAGAGCTGCTGCAGTCTTCAAAAAAAACAAAATTGATTTTTGCTGTAATGGCAATCGCTCCATAGATGATGCTTGTTTAAAAAAAGGACTTGATGCTAATCAAATTGTAAAAGACCTCAATGATGCCAGTCAAACTAAAGGCGACAACCAAACAGATTATAGCTCATGGCCATTAGATTTACTTGCTGATTATGTTGAGAAAAAACATCATCGTTATGTAAAAGAAAAAACACAAGAAATCATGCCATTTTTGACTAAAATAGTTAGGGTACACGGAGAGCATCATCCTGAATTGCATGAAGTATTAGAATTATTTACTGACTCCGCTGAAGACCTTGCAAGCCATATGGATAAAGAAGAAAATATCCTATTTCCACATATCCGCAGAATGGTAGAAGCCAAAAGTAAGGGTGAGACCGTTTCTGCACCATTTGGCACCGTCCAAAACCCTATCAAAGTAATGATGGCAGAACATGATAATGAAGGTGAAAGATTTAGAAAGATAGATGAGTTGACCGACGGCTATACTATGCCTGCTGATGGATGTACTACCTATAGAGTTACCTTTGCAATGCTTAAAGAATTTGAAGATGATCTTCACCTGCATATTCATTTAGAAAACAATATATTATTTCCAAAAGCAGTCGAACTTGAAGAACAATTTGTAAATGTTTAGCATTTTATTTATATTATTTTATTTATTAATTTTTTAAAACCTTATTCTACAAAAATGAAAAAGTTAATTTATTCTTTTGCCATTGTTACACTCTTTTTAGTAGCTTGTAAAAACAACGCTCCTGCACCTGAGGCAACTGCCGACACAAGTGCTCCAGCAACAGAAACAGCCGCTCCTGCTGATGCTAATGTAGCAGAAGAAACCATTAATGCTGATGACCAAATGAAATATGACAGAACTGAAATCACTGTTAAGTCTGGTCAAAAAGTAAAACTTACGTTAAACCATGTCGGTAAATTACCTAAAGAAGGAATGGGTCACAACTGGATTCTTTTAAAGGAAGGTGTTGATCTATCTGCATTTGCAGCAGAGGCAATGAAAGCTAAAGATTCTGAGTATATACCTGCTTCTAAAGAAGGTGACATTATTGCACACACTAAACTTATCGGAGGTGGTGAGTCAACTTCTATAGAATTTGATGCACCAGCACCAGGTACTTACGAATTCCTTTGCAGCTTTCCTGGACACTCAGGAATGATGAAAGGTCACTTTATCGTAGAGTAATAGATTTATTATCGTTTAGCGCATAAAGTTATGCGCTAGTTTAGAAAAGTAGGCAAATGTTAAACCATAATAGTATTTGCCTGCTTTTTTTCAATTATGATGCAAATCTGAACACACTACGGAATTGCCATTAATATTAAATACTTATATCCATTATGTCACTACAAATAAAACGTATTTACGAACCCGTATCATCTAATGATGGCTATCGTATATTGGTGGACAGAATATGGCCTAGAGGAATCAGTAAGGAAATGGCGGCCATTGATGAATGGCTAAAAGAAATTGCACCTTCAACAGAGCTGCGCAAATGGTTTAACCACATACCAGAGCGATTTGAAATCTTCAAAGAAAAATATGAGCAAGAGTTATTATCACAAGTATCCGATTTAGTGAGAATCAAAACGATATCTCAAAATCAAAATGTCACCTTGCTCTATGGCGCTAAAGATGAAACTCATAATCAGGCCGTTGTACTCATGAATGTCATCCTCAAACTCAAATAAATAATAATGGGAAGCCCTATCAAACGTCATACATCTCTTATACCTATCAGCCGCGAACATCATTTTGGATTACTACTTTCATGGAAGATTCGCGAAGGTTTAAAACACAATGTAAATCCGGCACGCATCATGGATTACTGCATATGGTTTTATAATACCAATTTAAAACTGCACTTTGATATAGAGGAACAATATATGTATCCTATATTAGGCAACGATCATCCTATGATTGTTCAGGCAATACAAGAACATAGACATATTGAACAATTAATCCTTCAAAAAGAAAATGTTACTGATGTGCTTTTAGCTCTTGAAAAAGCAATTGATACACACATTCGATTTGAAGAACGGAATCTATTTAATCTTATCCAGGAAAAGGCGACAGAAGACCAGCTTAGACTTATAGAACAAAACCATAACGCACCATTTGAAGATACTTGGGAAGATACATTTTGGGTTAAGGTTAAATCGTAGGCTACTTGCTCTTTAGTCTATAGCAAAAGAATTTGCTTGTATCATCCAGACATTTAATAAGCGAGGCCATCATACCATAATAGCTTACAGATTTTAAATGATACTTGGTACATTTATTTCGTGCGTTTTAAGTGAAATTCCAACTTATTTGGCTACCTTTGCTGTCTAAATTTTTCATTTATAATCATGCCGAAAATATCACAAAAAGCCATCGACGTACCAGCGTCTCCAATTAGAAAATTAACACCTTATGCCAATAAGGCAAAAAAAGATGGTAAAAAAGTCTATCATCTTAATATCGGTCAACCCGATATAGAAACGCCTCAAGTAGTTATAGATGCAGTACAGCATTTTAATCATAAAGTATTAGAATACAGCCCATCAGAAGGCTTTGAATCCTATCGAATAAAACTGGCAGATTACTATAAATCTAAGGATATCTCTGTTAATCCAGAAGATATCATTACCACTGTCGGTGGCTCAGAAGCCCTTGTATTTGGGTTTATGGCTACCTGTAATCCGGGTGATGAAATCATCATTCCTGAGCCCTTTTACGCAAATTATAATGGGTTTGCGACCTTTGCCGGAATAGAGGTTGTTCCTATTACTGCACATATTGAAAATGGATTTGCCTTACCACCAATCTCCGAATTTGAAAGTAAAATCACATCGAAAACTAAGGCTATTCTGATTTGTAATCCTGGCAATCCAACCGGATACCTCTACTCAAAAAGCGAATTAGAGCAGTTGAGAGATCTTGTAATCAAACACGATTTATTTTTATTTGCAGACGAAGTATATAGAGAGTTTTGCTATGGGGATGCACACCCCTACTCTGTTCTAAATCTGGAAGGATTAGAAAATCACGCCATTCTGATAGATTCAGTATCCAAAAGGTATTCCATGTGTGGCGCACGAATAGGTGCTTTAATATCTAAAAATAAAGAATTAATTACTGCAGCCTTAAAATTTGCTCAAGCTAGACTATCACCACCTACTATAGAGCAGGTAGCAGCAGAGGCAGCACTTCAAACGCCCATCTCCTATTTTGAAAATGTCACTAAAGAATACGTAACTCGAAGGGATATCCTTGTAGATGGACTAAATAAAATACCAGGTGTATTCTGTCCTAAGCCTGATGGCGCTTTTTATGCCGTAGCCCAGTTTCCTATTGATGATGCAGATAAGTTTTGTCAGTGGCTGCTTGAATCTTTTGAGTACGAGGGGCAAACAGTCATGATGGCACCAGCTACCGGTTTTTATGCAACGCCAGGCGTGGGCACTAATCAGGTTAGACTGGCTTATGTTCTTAATCAGGATGCCTTGCGGAATGCTATAAAATGCTTGGAAGAGGCGCTAAAAGTATATCCAGGAAAGACAAATTAAACCTTAAAATAATTCAATATTTTAAATATTTTTTACATCATTCATCCTGACAACAATACTATATTATAATTATGCTGGAATGGAATGACATATTATTAAGACTCGTTTTAGCCTCAGTTTTAGGTGCATTAATCGGACTAGAGCGTGAACGTAAAAACTGGTCTGCCGGTATGCGCACGCATATGATAGTATGCTTGGGTTCTTGCTTGATCATGATTGTTTCTGCATTTGGGTTTTATGATATTCTGGGTACTAAAGACGTCGTACTCGATCCCTCGAGGATTGCGGCTCAGGTTGTAAGTGGTATTGGCTTTATAGGTGCCGGCACCATCATATTCCAAAAAGAAGGTACAGTCCGTGGCCTTACTACTGCAGCTGGATTATGGACTGTCGCAGGTATCGGGCTTGCAGTAGGTAGTGGACTGTTTTTAGGTGCAGTTATAGCTACATCCTTAATATTGATTATATTGTGGGCATTACAGCCTTTAGAAAAAAAATATGCAAGAAGATTTGAACGGCATACCCTATTCATTACCACTACACCAGATTCTGATGAAACAATTTCCATAAATGAATTGATACATAAGGATGATCTTGGCTTGGGCTTTTATAATTTTAATAAAAACGAATCCGGCTGCTCAATAGAAATAAGACTTGAAACACCAGATATAGAAAAAATCTCTTTGTTGATAGATCAGATTAAAAAGATGAAAACGGTCAGAGATATATCATGGACACATTAACTTCTTCCCTTGATCGTTTATTTGTAAAATCAAATATTAGATTAAAAAAACATCTAAAGATGTTCTTTTGATATTGATTATATAATCATTTTTTATCGGAAATCACATAATTATTAAAAATAATCAGATTTCCTTTTTTAAAATTGTACATTTGCATTCCTTATTCAGAAAGGCCTAATTTATAGCCATTGGAAAGCCAAAATTATGATAAGTTATATTAAAAAAGTAAATGGCGAAATTATAGAAACCGACAGCATTGAAGATTGCTGCTGGGTTAATATCTATCCACCTTATGACCATGGTTCTCTGGATAGTCTGGCAAGTGCAATGGACATACCATTGGATTTTCTTACTGATTCTCTCGACGTAGATGAAAGATCAAGGTATGAGCGAGATGAGACTTCTACATTAATCCTAGTAAATAGCCCCGTTCTCAATGATGAAGGCAAAGAAAGTGAGGCGATTTATTTAACCATTCCAGTAGGTATTGTTTTAACACCAAGTCATATCGTTACTATCTGTGCTTATGAAAATCCTGTAATCGACAAATTCTTAGAAAATAAAGTTAAAAATTTCGACCCTTCAGACAAAAAAATGTTTGTACTTCAAGTTTTTGAACAAAATGTATATCGATTCTTAGATTGTCTTAAAAAATTAAATCTAAGGCGTAACCTCATTGAACAGGAATTGTACCACTCTAGCCGAAGCTCTGAATTACAGCAACTATTACGTATAGAAAAATCACTCGTATATTTTGTTAGTTCGTTAAGTACTAACGAATTACTTAAAATGAAAATTAAAAGAACGGATCTATTAAAAATTGGAAGTGACAATGATTACTCAGAATTGTTTGAAGATGTCATCATTGACAATTCACAGGCTCTTGAAATGTCAAACGTATATACCCATATCCTGAGTAGTACGATGGAGGCCTACGCATCTATCATTTCAAATAATCTGAATATCATCATCCATAGACTCACGATAGTAACGATTATCTTGTTAGTGCCTTCGATGATTGCCGGGTTCTATGGCATGAATCTCGATTTTCTACCTTTTACTCATTTTAGATATTCTTTCGCCTTTATAATAGTAATTTCTATCTTATTAGGGTTTGCATTGGTTTATTATTTTGCTAAAGACAAAAAATAAAACTACCCAACTCAGTTTTACTTGATTAATTAAGACAAAAAAATAACTCACAGAGTATATCTGTAAGCTATTTATATATTCTAAATAGTGAGTAACTACTTATAGAAATCCATAATATCCATTAATCCTCATCGCTATAATCTTCTTCATCATACTCTTCTGGATCATCGTCAGCAATCATTTCTAAATCTTCATCTGTATAATCATCTTCATCCTCGGCTATACTTATTTCTGATTCATCTAATTCCTTAATAACGTCGAGTTCTGAAAATATTTTATCAAATTCGTCATCATCATCTAATAAACTACTGGATTTAGGCTTTGCTGATGGCTTAGATATTACTTTAGAAATTATCGACGGTTTAGCAGAAGCAGGTTTCTTGGCTGCCTTTTCTTCATCCATTTCTTCAAAATCATCAAATCCTCTTAAACTCTCCTTAGGTATCTGAACGTCTTTCATCTCTGAGCTTGTTTTTGCACCTATCGATTTAGTAGTGGTAGGAACGGCACTTAATCTTTTTTTATCAATCAATTCGCCAGTTACTACACAGATACCATAAGACTTATTATTGATACGAATCAGGGCATTTTCCAAATCCTTAATATATTTTCGCTGGTGATTTACCATATTGTTTAACATCTCCACCTCCGTCTGGATAGTAGAAAAGTCAGTAATATCCTTAGCAAAATCATCCGTATTATTTTCAGTAATATCTTTAAGTTGCTCCTTAAGGCTATTGTATTGACTTACAGCCTTGTCAAGTTTCGCATCAATTATCGCTTTAAACTCTTTAAGATCCTCATCACTGTATCTCGAAGTTACATTAATTGAGTCTGCCATATTATAATATTTTTTAATAAAAATTGCGCAATATTAGAGCATTAATTTCAATTAGCAAAAAAAAGTTCCATTTTATAATAACAAATTTTATAAATAATAAATATATGACCATTTTATCATTGATTTACAATAAAAAACACATCTGATAATATGATAATTCTATACACCTTTTTTAATCAATCAAATTATAAATTAAAAATTTGATAAAAAACAAACCATATTTATCATTATCTTTGCAGCTTATGAGATTAAAAAGCCTTCAAATAAAGGGATTCAAAAGTTTTGCCAATGACACCATTCTCAACTTTAACGAGGATGTCATAGGCATAGTGGGACCTAATGGATCTGGCAAATCCAATGTCGTAGATGCTATCAGATGGGTGCTCGGAGAGCAAAAAAGTAAAGAGCTACGATTGGAAACCATGTCGGATATTATCTTTAATGGCACCAAGACAAAAAAAGAAGCCGCATCAGCAACAGTGGCGCTTACATTTGAAAATAATAAAAACATCCTACCTACAGAGTATCAGATGATTACTGTATCTCGAACTCTATATCGCTCAGGCGAATCTGAATATAGGCTAAATAATCAACCATGCAGGCTAAAAGACATTACTTCCCTTCTTATTGATACTGGAATCGGATCTAATTCATATGCTATCATAGCCTTGGGTATGGTGGATGATATCCTAGACGACAAGGATCATTCGCGCCGACGAATGTTTGAGCAGGCAGCAGGCATTTCCAAATATAAAATCAGAAAAAGAGAGACGCTAAGCAAGCTCAAAAGCGCAACTGAAGATCTCGCCCGTATCGACGATTTGCTTTTCGAAATCGAAGGAAATCTAAAAAATTTAGAAAAACAGGCAAAACGAGCCCAGAAGTATCTCGATTTAAAAGCAGAATACAAAATGCTAAGTATCGATCATGCTGTCTATTCTGTACATCAACTAAAGCAAAAATATAAAGGTATATCAGAGCAATTGCTCAAGTTACAAGACGATTACCGGGCTAATGACATTGCCCTGCTACAAAAGCAAGCCTTACTAGAGAAAGAAAAAAAATCCAGTGTTGATCAGGAAACAGCACTATCAGGTCAGCAGCGAAAACTCAATGAACTCGTTTACCAAATTCGTTCGCGTGAAAATGAACGTGGACTACTACAACAAAAATTAGGATTTAAAAAGCAAAATAAAGAACAACTACAAAAGGATATAACTAATTACAATGTCGAACGTGATAAAGTTATAGTGGAATTACAGTCTCTCGAAGATAGACTCACAACCGAAAACACCAATTTTACTGAAATCATTGCTAACCTCGAAAAATATAAAACGCACTATGAGCAAATTAAAAAGGAATACAGCGATGCTAAAATCAGTTTTGACATTCGCCAGAAGGAAATCCAGGAATTAGAGCGTAAAGTTTTTAATCTGGACAAAGAAATCGCAATTTGCGATAATACCATTGAAAACCACAATCGGGAATCTAACCGTGTCACCTCTTCAATGGCCTCAGCCGAACAAAACTTTAGTCACATCCTGCAAAAAATGAAGGATCTCAATCATGACCTCTCTACTAAAGAAGAAAGGTTAAATGAGCTTATCCAAAATGAAGAAAAAAGAAAGGCGCTCATCGCTGATGCTGAATTAAAAAGAGACAACCTTCAGGACAAGCTCAATAGTACAAACCGCAATATAGATTCCAAACAAAATGAACACGATTTGCTCAAGAGCATGATTGATAATTTTGAAGGATTTCCAGAGTCTATCAGGTTTTTGAGTGAACAGTGGAAAAATAAATTGCCTTTACTTTCCGATATAATGGATGTCCAGGAAAATTACAAATCTGCCATCGAACTATATCTTGAAAACCTACTAAACCACTTCATTGCCCATGACATAAAAGAAGCCATCCAAGGTATTAATCTACTTAAAAATGCGCAAAAAGGAAAGGCTAATTTCTTTATCATAGACCAGTTACCACAGCAAAAACACCAACAGGCAAAATATCCTGGTCTCGTTCCTGCCCTTGAAGTTGTCCACTGTGACGAAAAGTACATACCTCTATTGCAACAATTACTGGGTCAGGTCTATATCTATCCAGGAAATATAGATGATTTTGACGTGCTCCATCAAGATATCACTATCATATCCATCAATGGTACTTTTTTAAAACATCAGTACACCATTTCCGGTGGTTCGATAGGATTGTTTGAAGGTAAAAAGTTAGGTCGTAAGAAAAATCTTGAAAAACTGAGCAAGACCCTTGAAGGCTTATCTCAGGATAAAATCAGGTTAACAGACGAATTAACAATCCTTAAAAAGCAATTGTCTGATCTAAAATCCGAAAATTATAATAGTTTTATTGATAAACTTAAAAAAGAAATTCAATTAGTAGAACAAGAAAGAGTACGCTTGCAACAACAAACACTATCTTATGAGCAATCCAAAGCGGACAATCAGCTCAAGATCAAACAGGCACAGGAACAAATACAACTCATTGCTACTAAAAAAGTAGCCTTTAGCGAGGAAATACAGCGATGGATCAAGCGCATTACCGAGCTCGAAAAACCTAAAGAAGCCGGCGATCAAGACATCGAAGCACTCAATATTAAAATGTCGCAAGTGTCAGAGCAGTATAATGCCAGCAATATCGCCCATATACGCCATCAAAATCTCATCGCTAATCTCGTTAAAGACAAGGAGTTTAAGGTTTTAAAACAATCCGAACTGGCAGCAAATCACACTAACGCCAGTGAACGTCTCATGTCACTAGATCGTGACCGTATAGACATAGAAGACCAACTCATCATTCTCGAAAAAGAACTAAAAGAGTTATACATAGAAAAACAAGCTTTCCAGTCAAATCTGAGTGAAGCAGAACAGGAATTCTTAAAATCCCGTTCGATGATAGTCGAAATTGAAGACAATATCAAAGTACTAACCAAAGCACAAAATCAATTACAGTTTACAATCCAGAATCTTAAAGATCAGTTTTCGGAACAAAAATTTCAAATTCAGAGCATCGGCGAGCGGCTAAGAATAGAATTTAACGTGTCTATCAATGACTTTATCAATCAAGAAATCAATTCCGAAACCGACTACACTAAAATGGAAGAAGAACTGGAAAAAATCAAGACCAGATTGCATTCCTATGGAGATGTCAATCCATTAGCTGTCGAAGCCTACAATGAACTCAAAGAACGAAATGACACAATCCAGGTACAACGTAAAGACATTTTAGATGCACAGACCAGTCTGATGGATACCATGAAAGAGATCGAAAAAACAGCCACAACGCAATTTATGCAATCATTTTCTGCCATCCGCACTAATTTTATTGATGTATTTAGAAGTCTATTTACACAAGATGACACCTGTGACCTTATACTACTCGACCCAAATAATCCCCTTGAGTCCGAGATTGAAATTATAGCCAGACCTAAAGGTAAAAAACCAAGATCCATTAGCCAGCTTTCCGGAGGTGAAAAAACCCTGACGGCAACAGCTTTGTTATTTGCTTTATATCTACTAAAGCCGGCACCATTCTGTATTTTTGACGAAGTAGATGCACCGCTCGACGATGCCAACATTCAAAAATTTAATAAAATAATTCAAAAATTTAGTAAAGAATCGCAGTTTATCATTGTTACCCACAATAAATCGACGATGGCAGAAGTCAATATTCTTTATGGAGTTTATATGTCAGAGCCAGGCGTATCAGCCGTAAGTGCCGTTGATTTTAGATCTCATAAGCACGACCCGATTATGGAAAGCCTCAATTAAAATGATATATGAATTATCTGGCACATATATATTTATCCTTTGGTCAGGAAGATGTCCTTATTGGTAATTTTATTTCTGATTTTATTACAAACAAGGAAAAATCCACCTTTAGCGAAGGAATCCAACACGGGATTTCACTCCATCATAAAATCGATAATTTTACAGATAATCATCCAATAGTCATCCAGGTTAATGACCTTATCCGCCCTTCGCAAGGGAAATACACTCCCGTAGTTACAGACATATATTTTGACCATTTTTTAATAAAAAACTGGCCTCAATACTCAGACAGCCATCTGCCGGTATTCACCCGGCAAGTATATACAGTTTTAAACAAACACTTAGAGATATATCCTGACAACCTCAAGGCTTTAGTTCCCATCATGATCAGAGACAATTTTCTCTTGGCATGTGAAAATGAACCAAGACTCAGAAAGACATTTCAGCGTGTAGCAAACAGAGCCAAATACAGCAATAATTTTGATAAGGCGTATGATGATTTAATGGCTAATTATAGCACTATCGAAACCCATTTTGAACAGTTTTTTATCGAGCTAAAACAGATGGCAAGCGCATATGTCTTAATCTAAAAAAAATAATGATGACACACTATGGACTCATAGGCTATCCATTAGGCCATTCCTTTTCTCCAGCCTATTTTAGTAAAAAATTTAAAACCATTGGGCTTGAGGCCACATATAAAGCATATCCTATTTTATCTATTGAGGAATTTCCGCAGTTAATTAGTAAAATACCCTTTGCGGGAATGAATGTGACCATCCCTTATAAGGAAGCCATCATTCCATACTTAGACGAGATAGACGAAAACGCCCTCAAAACAGGCGCAGTAAATACAATCGCTTTTAAAGATGGCAAGACAAAAGGATATAATACCGATATCTACGGTTTTGAGCAGTCCCTATTAAACTGGATACCCGATATATCTAATATCAAGCAGGCATTAGTATTAGGAAGCGGTGGCGCCTCCAAAGCTGTGACCTATGTTTTAAACAAAAATAACATTTCCTATTATGTCATCAGTCGTAGCCCTATCCATGATTTTACCTATGGAAATTTACCTCATGATATCTTTACAGATACCCAGCTAATCATAAATACTACACCGCTCGGCATGGTACCTTGGCAGGATAAAATGCCTGATTTGCCCTATAATTTGTTAAATGACAAAATATTTTTATATGATTTAGTATATAATCCGGAAATAACCGTATTTTTGGGCGTTGGTTTGGCACGAGGCTGCAAAATTAAAAACGGTAGAGAAATGCTGACCATTCAGGCAGAGAATGCCTGGAACATTTGGAACTCAAAAGAAATATAACCAACCATATATGAACGATTCAGAACCCGGGCTTAATCTGGACTTTAATAATTCAGAGATAGCATTTTCAAACAAATCTGACAAGGAACTTAAAAAGACCGCTTGGTTGTTCCGCATGATGAATAATGCTAACCTTGTCAAAATTGGATCTAAATTTGCACTTTGGGGCATTAACTTAAAATTTCCGTTTACAGAAACAGTCATTAGAAAAACCATTTTTCCACAGTTTTGTGGTGGTGAAAGTTTACTCGATAGCCAACCAGTAATAGATAAACTATACGAGTACGACGTTATGACCATTCTGGATTTTGGCTCAGAAGGTAAATCCGATGAGGACGAACTTGACAGAACTATGGAAGAAACCATCCGTGCTATAGAAATGGCCGCTTCCAATAATTCCGTGCCTGTAGTCAGCACCAAACTAACAGGCCTGATAGATAAAAGAGTCCTTGCTAAAATGAATGCTCAGGAGGAACTGACAGCAGGTGAACAGCGCAATTATCAGCATTTAGTAGAGCGCCTTAACGAAATCTGCGAAAATGCACAAAAACATAATATTGCTATTTTCGTCGATGCAGAAGAGAGTTGGCTTCAGGGTCCTATTGACGAACTCGTCATGCAAATGATGGAAAAATACAATACAGAGTACGTTATTGTTTATAATACATACCAACTGTACAATATCCATAAGCTTGATCATATCAAGCGTGATCATAAAAGATGTCTTGAAAAAGGCGTTAAATTTGGTGCCAAACTCGTAAGAGGTGCTTATATGGATAAAGAGCGTGAGCGTGCTCAAGAAATGGGATATCCTTCACCTATCCAACCCGATAAGTCAGCCACAGACAAAAGTTTTAATGATGGTATCAGATACTGTATTGAAAATCATGACACCATATCTACATGTTGTGCATCTCACAATGCAGAAAGCAACTTGCTACAGGCACAACTTATGCGCGAAAAAGGAATCCCAAATGATGACTTACACTGCCACTTTTGCCAGTTATACGGAATGAGTGACAATATCACATTCAATCTGGCCAATGCCGGATATAATGCAGGTAAATATGTCGTCTATGGACCTATCAAAGATGTGATACCGTATTTGGTACGCCGTACAGAAGAAAATGCTTCTGTTACCGGAGATATGGGCAGGGAATTACAGATGATTGAGAAAGAACTGAAAAGACGGGGTTTAAAATAAATTCCTTAAAGTCAGATATTATATATTTCAAAAAATACAGGCAGGAACGTACCTTATAAAAGTATTTGAGCTATTAAATAATGTCGGTCCGGAAATAGTATTTTCCCATTTGACAAAAGTAAAATATGCAAATAAAGAATTTTGAATTTAAGGCAAGAGTTAATCATATTGATGCTTATGAAAAGAAATTACTTGCGTTAAATCCAGAATTTTGTGGTATCGATTATCAAAAAGACACTTATTTTAATGTGCCATATGGCAGACTTAAACTAAGAGAAGGCAATATAGAAAATGCCCTGATTCAATACGACAGAGAAAATATATCCGGTGCTAAAGCCGCTCATATAACGTTGTACAAACACACGCCTGATGAAGGATTAAAAGCAATCCTGGAAAAACAATTGGGTATTAAAATCATAGTAGAAAAGAGCCGAAAAATTTATTTCATAGACAATGTCAAATTTCATTTTGATACAGTGGAGCAGCTCGGTAGTTTTATCGAAGTAGAGGCCATTGACGATAAAAATATGATAAGCATAGATATCCTTAAAGAACAATGTGATTATTATGCTGCCTATTTTGGTCTGATGCCAAATGACTTTATCGGCATTTCATACAGTGATATGATCGCAGCAACCTTGTAAAAGATAATTAAATATTTATGTATGCAGGAAAGACATTCCAATAGAGACAAATATTTTAACGAACAAATATATACAACAGAAAAATATGTTATTCCTTTTATTGACGAGGTCAAAAAGGTAACTTCAGATTGTTCCGTATTAGAAATAGGCTGTGGCGAAGGTGGTAATCTTGTGCCTTTTCTGGAAAGAGGATGTCAACCAATGATAGGCGTTGATCTTTCAGAATCTAAAATCAATGATGCAAAAATATATTTTAAAAAGTATGGGCAAAAAGGTGAATCCGTACAATTTTTATACGATGACATCTACAAATCAGGACCTGAAAAATTAGGTAAATTTGATATTATCATACTAAGAGATGTCATAGAACATATCCACGACCAAAAAAAATTTATGGATTATATGCGTGGATTCATAAAAGACAATGGAGTAGTTTTCTTTGGCTTCCCTAATTGGCTGATGCCTTTCGGTGGGCATCAGCAAATATGCCGTAGTAAATACCTTTCCATGCTACCATATTTTCATCTCTTACCAGGATTCCTATATAAAGCCATACTAAAGGTCTTCGGTGAATCAAACTCAACCATTGAAAATCTCATGGAAATTAAATCAACAGGTATTAATATAGAGCAATTTGAAAAAATTTTAAGCGCGACCAACTACAAAATTGACAAAAAGGCGTTTTACTTCATCAATCCCAACTATGAGATCAAGTTTAAGCTCAAACCCAGACTATCCTCAAAAATCATCGCTTCAATTCCCTGGTTTAGAAACTTTTTTATCACCGCTAATTATTATGTGGTGTCTAAGGGTGCGTAAACTAGCAATGAGGGCAGCGATCTGAGATTTGTGAATCGTAAACTGGGATATGAGATGAGCCTTTAATAATATTGATTTTTTTTGAAATGCCATTTATCATTTAAAATTTTCAATTTCTATTTAAACTAATAGAGGCATTAATTTGTATTATAATACTAAGACCATTCAATCCAATTTACAATATAAGACATGATACAAGCGCAATCATCGTTGCCTCTTGAAGAAGATACAACCATTGATGATCCAGAATATATACATATCGTAGGTGCCAGAGAAAACAATCTGCAAAACATCAATATTGATATTCCACGTAATAAGCTCGTCGTCATAACAGGCTTAAGTGGTAGTGGCAAGTCCTCGCTGGCATTTGACACACTTTATGCTGAAGGTCAACGAAGATATATGGAAACTTTTTCCGCATATGCAAGACAATTTATTGGAAGCCTAGATAAGCCGGACGTCGAGTCTATCGACGGTCTGAGCCCAGTTATTTCTATTGAACAAAAGACTACGGCATGGAATCCACGTTCGACGGTCGGAACCACTACTGAAATTTATGACTTTTTAAGACTTCTATACGCACGTGTGGGTGAGGCTTATTCCCATGTCACAGGCCAGCGCATGGTCAAATACTCCGAAGAACAAATTGTAGAGCACGCACTTTCTCATTTTGGCAATCAAAAGATTGCCATACTTGCCCCAGTAGTCAGAGCCAGAAAAGGCCATTACAGAGAGTTATTTGAGCAAACCCGTAAAAAAGGCTTTACCAAAGTACGCGTAGATGGTGAGATCATAAATTTAGAGCCTGGTCTCCAATTAGACAGATACAAGGTGCATGATATAGAAATCGTAGTAGATAGGATTTTAGTCAATGCAAATAACGAAGATCGGCTCTCAGCATCTGTAAGTTTAGGCCTCAAAATGGGAAATGATTTCATCCAAATCATGAATTTAACCACTAATGAGCTAAAAGCCTATTCAAAAAGTCTTATGGATCCCGATTCGGGTATTTCCTACGATGAGCCCTCACCCAATAATTTTTCTTTTAACACACCCTATGGCTATTGTCCGACTTGTACCGGCTTCGGCACCATCCACCAGGTAGATATCAAGAGAGTCATACCAGATGATTCCAAATCTATCCAGCAGGAAGCCATCGCGCCGATAGGTGCAGTTAGAGACAATTCGACTTTTAAACAGCTAAAGAAGATAGCATTGCGTCATCAATTTACCTTTGATACTCCTATCAAGGATGTCCCTAAGGCTGCAATGGATATTATCCTTTACGGCAATGGCAACTCTAATCAAAACGCACCATACTATACCTATAATGAGTACGTCTTTAATCTAGAGGAAGAGGGATTGGTCAATATGCTCGAACGATGGTATAAAGATACATCATCAGAAAAAATCAGGTCATGGGCAGAGGATTTTATGAATATCGTAACTTGCCCTACATGTAAAGGATATAGACTTAAAAAGGAATCTCTACATTTTAAATTAGGCGGCAAACACATAGGGCTACTGGCCGAAATGAATATCGATGAACTATACGAATGGATTGATGGATTGCCTTCCTATCTGAGTGACAAACAAAATGTCATTGCCCATGAGGTACTCAAGGAAATAAAAACCAGATTAGGTTTTCTATTAGAGGTCGGTCTAAGTTATCTGAGCCTTAACCGTACTACACGTTCACTATCTGGCGGTGAATCACAACGCACCCGCTTAGCCAGTCAAATTGGAAGCCAATTGACAGGGATAACCTACATCATGGATGAGCCAAGCATCGGATTACATCAAAGAGATAATCATCGGTTGATAAAAGCATTGAAAGAACTGACTGAAATCGGCAATACCGTTATAGTCGTCGAACATGATAAAGACATCATGCTGGCGTCAGACTATATCATAGATTTAGGGCCGGGTGCTGGTATTCACGGTGGATTTATCGTCAACAAAGGCACTCCAGGTGAGTTCATTAAATCAGGTGGAACAACAGCAGCCTATCTTAATAATACCCTACAGATAGCAATACCTAAACAAAGAAGAAAAGGCAATGGACATTACCTAGAATTATCCGGAGCAACAGGACACAACCTTAAAAATATTGATATCAAAATCCCTTTAGGAAAGCTCATTTGCATTACTGGAGTATCTGGCAGTGGAAAGTCTTCTCTAATCAATGAGACACTCTACCCCATCCTCAGCCAATATTTTTACAAAAGCATTCAAAAACCATTGCCATATAGACAGATTACAGGGCTTGAGCATTTAGATAAAATTATAGAAATAGATCAGTCACCTATAGGTCGTACACCTCGGTCTAATCCAGCTACCTATACTAATGTATTTACAGACATCCGCAAGCTCTTTGCCAGTACACCCGAAGCAAAAATAAGAGGATACAAACTCGGAAGATTTTCATTTAATGTGTCAGGTGGTCGCTGTGAAACCTGTGAAGGTGCAGGAAAAAAGAATATTGAAATGAATTTTCTGCCGGACGTGCTCGTAGATTGCGAAACTTGTATGGGCAAAAGATACAACAGAGAAACACTCGAAATACTCTATAAAGGTAAGTCCATCTCTGACGTCCTAGACATGACTGTATCTGAAGCAACCGAATTCTTTGAAAACATCCCTTCCATTTACCGTAAGTTAAAAACAATTAATGACGTCGGTCTTGGGTATATCACCCTAGGTCAACAGGCAACTACCCTATCCGGTGGTGAAGCTCAACGAGTGAAACTCGCCGAAGAACTCTCAAAAAGAGACACGGGAAACACTATTTATATTTTGGACGAGCCTACCACAGGGCTACACTTTGACGATATCAAACAATTGTTATTGGTTATAGATCGTCTTGTGCAAAAAGGTAACACAGTTCTAATCATAGAGCACAATATGGATGTAATCAAAGTTGCCGACCATATCATTGATCTGGGACCTGAAGGCGGCAAAGCAGGAGGAGAAATCCTTTTTGAAGGCACACCGGAAGAAATGATAAAGACTAATCATGGACATACCGCAAAATATCTAAGTGACGAACTAACCTATTTGAAGAAAAAATAAACCTGCCTTTCGTAAAATGTATTATTGTATAAATCTTATATTAAGCAGCCATACTAGCATACTTTAAAAAATACATACAAAATATACATTATTTGTATTAACTTTGTGCTCAATAAATTAAGAAAAATGGATCGCAAAAAAATACATATCATAGCCATTGGAGGAGCAGCCATGCACAATATCGCTCTAGATCTGAAAGCACAAGGGCATATCATTACTGGCTCGGATGACGAAATCTACGAGCCTTCACTCAGCCGGTTAGAAAATAAAGGTATCGCACCAGCCAAAATGGGATGGTTTCCGGATAAGATAAACACTGATCTCGACTTTGTAATACTCGGGATGCACGCACGAGATGACAATCCCGAATTACTACAAGCACAGAAACTCGGCATTAAGGTGTATTCATATCCCGAATTTATATATCTCCAAGCCAAAGAAAAGCTAAGAGTCGTCATCGCAGGTAGTCATGGCAAAACTACCACTACTGCAATGGTGATGCACGTATTAAAAAAAATAGATCGCTCCTTTGATTATCTCGTTGGAGCGCAGTTAGAAGGCTTTGACAGAATGGTGCAATTGACGGATGCGCCACTTATCATCATAGAAGGTGACGAATACCTTAGTAGTCCTACCGACAGAAGACCCAAAATTTTACATTACAAACCTCAGATTACAGCGATAACCGGTATAGCTTGGGACCATATCAATGTCTTCCCAACTTTTGGCATTTATATAGACCAATTTAGACAATATTGCGATACAATTGCCTCTGATGGTACGCTAATCTACTATGATGACGATGTAAATCTTAAAAAAATCGCCACTAATGCTGCCGTTAAAAACAAAATCCCATACTTGGCGCTTCCTATTAATGAAAACAGAGAAGTCGTATGGAATACACAAAACCACCCTATCCAAACTATTGGTAATCATAATCTTCAAAACATGAATGCTGCACGTTTGGTTTGTAATCAATTAGGTATTGGCGACGATGTCTTTTTCATTTCTATAGCTGATTTTAAAGGAGCCAGCAAACGATTACAGAAAATATCAGATATAGCAGGACGACAAGTATATCTTGACTTCGCTCATGCACCTAGTAAGGTTCAGGCTACCACAAAATCGTTTAAAGATTGGTTTGCCGACAAGCCACTGATAGCCGTGTTAGAACTACATACTTTCTCGAGTTTGAATGCTGAATTTATCCAACAGTATAAAGACTCACTTAATAGCGCCGAACAAGCCATCATATATTATAACCAACATACGCTACAAATGAAAAATATGCCACCTTTAGATGCCGGTTTTGTTAAATCATCCTTTAACCATCCAGATTTGCAAGTATTTACTGACGAACAATTATTGCATCATTATCTTAAAACAAAAAAAGAAAGCAATTTACTCTTGATGACCTCCGGCAATTTTAATAAGATGCCGCTCGACTTTTAAAGCTGTGAGCAATTATCGACTTAGAAGATAACACTTTCATCTATACCTGCACGTAAATAGTCATAAAGCCATTCTTTTGATAGACTTTACAGATCAGGAGGTTTTTAATCTATTATGGCATTTAGCTAAAATGGATAAACATTCTTATTTCGACTTGACTTCATTTTGAATATTATCAATTTGAATCCAATTCATTTTTGTTTAAATACCACATGCATGGTATTGTCATCGGAATGAATCATACTTAATTTTGCTTTATAAAAAACATTTATATCATTAACTTCATATTAATCTTAAATTTCACGATACAAGCCTCTTATTCCTCCAAATAATTAATTGTATGAAAAGATAATCATCTTTATCCATAACCGAATAAAACCAATATAGATTTTCAAACCCATGCCATAAGTCTCTAATAACATTTATTTTTAAAATCTAAAATTATACCTTACTTTTGTGACCATGAGTCAACAATAACAAACAGGATGGTTGGTTTTGTATTTTACAAATTATTTGTTTTCCTTTTTGGTCTGCTTCCATTTAGGGTAGTTTACTATATCTCTGATTTTATAAGTTGGCTTTTGTATAATGTGATCCGATACCGACGCAAAGTAGTGGAGGAACAACTAAAAAATAGTTTTCCAGAAAAAAGTGATATCGAGATAAATAAAATTGCTAAAAAGTCCTATGACAATCTAAGTGATATCATCGTAGAAAGCATCAAAGGATTTACAATGACAGAATCAACTTTTAAGAAAAGATATATTTTTACTAATCCTGAGCTTGCAAATCAAATGACGGCTAAAGGCAAAAATGTAATATTTGCCACCGGCCATTATAATAACTGGGAATGGGGCGTCATATCGATACCATTATGGTTTAATGATCCATCCTTAGGCTTTTACAAACCTCTCTCAAATAGGTATATGGAAGCTTATGCTAAAAAAGTAAGAAGTAAATTTGGCTTTATACCTGTACCTATCGGTGAAACCTCACAAACTATTGAACAATACAAAGGAAAGTCTTCTAACCTACTTTTTATTTCTGATCAGAATACATGGTCAAAAAACGCACTATGGGTTCAATTTTTAGGACAAGATACGATTTGCGCACAGGGCATAGAAAAATATACTACAATGCTGGAAGCACCTGTATTCTATCTACAATTTAAACGCGTGGCACGCGGATATTATGTTAACACGCTAATACCACTCACTGACGGCACCGAGAAATTGCCCTATGGCGTGATAACAAAACGATTTATGCATCAGCTGGAAACTGACATTAAGGCCTCGCCAGAAAACTGGCTATGGTCACACAAAAGATGGAAGAGAAAGCGTGAGCCTCATGAAACGCTCATTGGCTAATCATACAAATATGCATTTAACCACGACATTAAGTACTATTTTCTATTACCAACAAAAAAAACATATTAAAAAAATATCTAATATGTTAAATAATTAATAACTTTGCAGTTTTATTGGCAATCCCACTTGACGGGTATTGAAATATACCATAACTTTATTGCAAATTTTAAACCCATGATCATATTCACTATTGCCTTAATGATATTTATCATGTTTGGAGATAGAATCCTCCAAGAGGCGTAACAGCAACAAAGACAGATTTTTCACCCCCATGAAAAATCTGTCTTTATTTATGAGGATTAACGCTAATTTTCATAACACGAGGTTTAAAGTATTGATTATAAGAGATTTTATAAAAAAAATCGGCATAATTTTAGTTATATATAATCCGATAGGTAAATTTTGTCTCTTGTGAGAGCAAATAACATTATACAGAAGCAGATTGATTGTTTTTTATTAAAGGTATAAAATATGCGAAACCTCTTTATAATCATCATCTTAGGATTTATAAATCACAGTATGTCAAGTCAGGATTTAAAATGGCTATATACTGCCGGGGGAAGTCAGGCCGATTATGGTACTGCTATCGCCGTAGATCCTCGACAAAACACGTATGATTTACTGGTATTTCAAGACTCAATTTCTATTTCATTTAATCAAAAAATATACTCTAAAGGTGCAGAAAACGTACTTATAAGAAAAAGTACAATATTAGGCATTCGGCAATGGTATTACCATTTATCCACAAAAAAACGTGTTATCGCTAATGACATTATTACTGATAATAATGATGATGTATATGTAACTGGTATATTTTTAGATTCTTTATCTTATCGAGGCAACTTTATCCTAAAAGGTGACGCTAATATACCTTATGCCTTTTTAATCAAATTAGATCAAAATGGTCAATTCATTTGGGCACGTCAGTTTACAACCAACAATGCCGTTACTGCCAAAAATCTCAGCATAGGCATTCAAAATGAGGTAATTATATCTGGAAATTTTATTGACAATGCTGATTTTGGTAATGGATTTACTACATCCAGTCCTGATAATAACGATATATTTATCATCAGATTAGATAGCAATGGCAACACCTTATTTGTTAAAACTATTGGAGGAATAGATCACGACTATGTTAGCCAGCATATTTCGGATAAACGTGGTAACATCTACCTTACGGGTGACTTTAGGAGCAATCTACCTTTAAAGATAAATGGAGTGGATACTATCCTTATTCCTAAAGGGCTTACAGATATACTATTGATCAAAATGAATGAAAATGGCGATATAAAATTAGCCAGATCGTATGGTGGTTCTGGTGTTGATGCAGGTGCAAGTTTAGCATTGGACAATAAAAGAAATATTATTCTTACCGGTAAATACTCACAAACAGTATCCTTTGGTGCATCCACATCAACGCTACAATCAAATGGTGGAACCGATATCTATTTAGTAAAAATAGATTCAACAGGAAAGACTATTTGGGCAAACAGCTATGGTGACACTCAAAACGACGCAGGTTTAAAAGTTATAGTCAACAAGAAAGACGTTATCTTCCTAACCGGGACATTTAGAGGAAGAGTTGACTTCAATCCATCGCCAGTTTTCAATAATAGTAGTGAATCTAAAGGTAATGCTGACGTATTCTATGCGGTTTATAATCAAGACGGCACTTACAATCAGCATTTTTCCATCGGTGGTATAGCTGATGAACAGATAGCCGATTTAGCAATTTTAACTAATGGCGACTTAGTTTCCTGTGGTGGCTTTGGGGCAGTAGTTGACTTTGATCCTTCATCTCAATCACTTAACATTTTTAGTAATGGTGGTCTGGATGCCTACTTACTCAGTGTTTTTATATGTGTCAATCCATATCTTAAAACTATTAATGTACAAAAAAATATCATTTGTCCTGGCGAGACTGTTCTCATTCAGATAGTGGAAGGTTATCTTAATGCGGCTACACAATGGTCATGGCAAAAAAACAGTTGTACCAACAATACTTTTGCCAGTGGAGATTTTATCAATATACCGATAGATACCAGCACCAGCTTTTTTATAAAAGGCACTGGAGGATGTATTATAGACGAGCAATGTATCAAAGTAGATATAAAAATATTTAATGACAGCATTGTAAACCAAAATATTAAATTGTGTGATGGTGAAACAGTTACTGTAGGGTCGCATACGTATGCTTCACCAGGAATATATAGAGATACGCTCCTTTCTACTGGTGGATGTGATAGCATTGTTATAACCAACGTTGATGTATTCCATAAATATTTTATTACACAAAATCTCGAAATATGCAATGGTGACTCTGTCAAAGTAGGCAAACACGTATATAAATTACCAGGAACCTACACAGATCCCTTACAGACGATTAATGGATGTGATAGCACTATTGTTACACATTTGGCTATCCTACCGGCAAATATTGAAAATGCTGAAGCGATCATTTGTAAAGGTGATACAGTAACTATAAGAGGAATTCATTATACTAAAGGAGGAATTTTCATCCAGTCAGCACCTAACCCGAGTGGTTGTACAGATATGCTCATTGTCAAAATAATCGAATTAGAAACCGAATTCTCGTCAACTATTTCCATTTGTGATGGTGAAAGTTATTCTGTCGGAGGACATACATACACTCAATCTGGAATCTACATAGACAGCTTAAAATCAAGTTATGGATGTGACAGCATTATTAATACGGTCCTTAATGTTCATCAACACAACGAAAAATACAATTCGTACACTATATGTCCAGGTGATAGCATCACAATTAATGGAAAAGTTTATACGGACAGAAACTATCTTATAGATACTTTACAAAATAGGTTTGGATGCGACAGTATTGTATATACGAGTATTGATACATATATCGTTCACTCGCCTGTAGTTCTGGATACTATTTTGTGTGAAGGTCAAACGCTGCACATAGGTGTGCACGTATATATCAAATCTGGGTTTTACATCGATACCTTATATACGATCAATGGTTGTGACAGTATTATCCAGACGACATTACATATATTGCCAATAGATCACAAAGTAACACATACCATTTGTAACGGTGAGCAAATCCATATAGGTGGTCAGACGTTTGAATCCTCAGGATCTTACGAGATCCCGTTAGTTAATCAATTAGGCTGTGATAGTATCATCCATTTGACTCTCCATGTTATACCTATAATACAAAATGTGCTAACGCATAATATTTGTCCGGGAGAATCCATCAATGTAGGCGAGCATACCTACAGTCTGCCTGGCACCTATGCTGATACCTTGACAGCCCAAAGCGGATGTGATAGTATTGTAATTTCGATCCTAAAGTTTAATCAGGAAACTCGCAAGCTATCCTACGAGATCTGCACCGGTGAAAGTGTGACTATTAACAACATAAAATACAATAAACAAGGCACTTATATTGATTCTCTCAAAACAGTCAGAGGTTGTGATAGTATCCTCATGATTCTAATAACTGTTCACCCTAAGCACAAAGTTGACACCCTCTTTGAAATCTGTAAAGGTGAAAGTGTAAAAGTAGGTAACAGCACCTACTTCAATGCAGGAAAGTATCAACAGATCCTGACAAACCAATTTGGGTGCGACAGCGTAGTCAATTTTGAAATTAAAGTTGTCTTCTTTGAGCCTTCCATTACTGTATTAAAAGATACGCTCCGCACCATTGCCATTACTGATGCTAAATATCAATGGTTTATATGTCGTGATAATGAGCAAGTACCAATCTTAGGGGCTACCGGCCCCACTTATATATTTTCATCCTCAGGTAATTATGCCATTGCAGTTACTTATAATGGATGTACTTATATGAGCACTTGTCTTTTTGTAATTCCTACATCAACAAAGGATGCAATTGCTGTTTCAAAACCAATAAAACTGTATCCTAATCCTGTTTATGATATATTAACTGTACATACAAGTGAAAAAGGTAGGCTTCATGTAATGTCTCCAACCGGGATTATCCTTAATGAAGTGCATCTATCGGAAGGTGAAAGTAAGGTAGATATATCTAATTTGCAATCAGGTATGTATATTATCGAGTGGCTGGCAAAAGAGGTCAATATTCCACACCGCAATAAAATCATAAAAGTATCCAATTAAATCAATTTTTAAAATCTATGATATTAATAATAAAATAGGATATGTATTTTTACTTTACGATTATCTGATTAATAGCTATGTCAAAACCATTCAGATTTAAGCAATTTGAAATTCGGCAGGATGCTTGTGCGATGAAAGTCAATACTGATGGTGTCTTATTAGGAGCATGGTCTTATGTAAAAGGAAAACACGTGGCATTGGATATAGGCACGGGTACCGGCGTTATAGCCCTCATGCTCGCTCAACGGAATGAAAAATTAATGATAGATGCAGTAGAGATAGACCAAGCCGCATTTCAACAGGCAGCTGAAAATTTTAAAAACAATGCATTTGCCGAAAGGCTCAATATCTATCATAATGCTATCCAAGATTATGCTAAAAACCTCTTCAGTACAAAATATGATTTAATCGTCAGTAATCCACCTTACTTTAATAGTGGTACATTAGCAAAAAATAATCGAAAAGCTAATAGTCGTCACTCCATCCAGTTGCCTCATAAAGAATTACTTCAAGCTGTCAATATTATGCTTACCCAAGATGGTCATTTTAACGCCATAATACCTTATATGGAAGGGCTGCAACTCATAGATGAAGCAGTAAATTTTCAGCTTTACCCTATAGTTATAACGGAAGTATATCCTAAAGAGAATAAGCCTATCGAACGACTACTTATATGTTTTGGCAAAAATAATGGACAAATAACAAAGAACCAACTCGTGATTCACAAGAGTGACGATCCTAAAGACTATACAGAGGATTATATTGCTTTGACAAAGGACTTCTATATCTTTATGTAGGCAAACTACTATATTTCGACTATATCACCACACTACATATTGGACATTGCTCCTGGTCATGACCACGTGCCGGGCAATACTGCCTGCCAAAAAAGATGATTTGCAAATGCAATTTATTCCACGTTTCTTTTGGAAAGTGCCTTTTCAAATCCTTTTCTGTTTGCACTACTGATTTTCCTTTAGTTAATCCCCATCTATGTGCTAGACGGTCGATGTGTGTATCTACCGGGAAAGCAGGCACACCAAATGCCTGAGACATCACCACCGACGCCGTCTTATGGCCGACACCGGGCAAAGCTTCCAACGCTTCAAACGTTTGGGGCACCTGCCCATCATGCTGCGCCATGATGATTTCTGATAAACCTTTGATTGCTTTGGATTTTCGAGGTGATAGCCCACAAGGTTTTATGATTTTTTCAATAGTTGCTGCATCTAATTTAGCCATATCAGCCGGATTATCGGCTAAAGCAAAGAGTGCAGGAGTTATCTTATTAACCCTTTCATCTGTACATTGTGCGGATAGCAATACTGCAACTAATAACGTATAAGGATCCTTATGAGCCAATGGTATAGGTGTTTCAGGGTATAGCTCTTCCAATTTAGAAGATATAAACGCTATTTTATCCTTGATTTTCATTGTTCAAAATTTGTGTTACGTATGATCAAAACATCATTATCAGCTAGATGAAATACCTTCTCAACCCTACCCTCAACAAGCGGTGCAGAAATACCTGCTTCCAATATTTTATTAGTTTTGATAATAAATGCTTCATGCCATAGATTGGATTCTATAAATGAAGACAAAACCTGCGCGCCGCCTTCTACTATGACCGATGTTAACCCTAAATCAAAAAGATTATTCATAAGCGATGATAAATCCTTGGTATCTGCCTTTATAAACCGTACCTTATCTGTCACTTTGTCTTCAACATGGTTGATTATCCAAGTTGTTGCACTTCCATTGTATAGATGATGAGAGATAGGAACTTCCAAATGACTGTCTAATAATATACGAATAGGCCTTTTGTCACTGTCATATCGTGCATCCAAAATAGGATTATCAGTAAGTGCAGTATGCTTACCCACTAAGATTCCATCATACAAGCTTCTATATCGATGCGTCAATAAGCGCGCATAGCCATTGGACAACCAAACTTGCCTATCTTTAATCCCCATAAAACCATCTTTGGATTGTGCCCATTTAAGTTGAATAAAAGGAACGCCTAACAGATTAACTTTAAATTTGCGAATCAAAGATTCACTTGATTCCCGCAAGGACGACATCACGACATTTATACCATTATCTATCAAATATCGTATTCCATTACCGGCAACTTTAGGATTGGGATCAACTACACCTATTACCACTTTAGGAATTCTTTCGGCTACGATGCGATGTGCACATGGCGGTGTTTTGCCAAAATGCGAACATGGTTCCAAGGTAACATATAGAGTGCTTTCTGATAGTAACAACTTATCTTCATCTTGTACGGAATTAATAGCATTAATTTCAGCATGAGGACTGCCATATATTTCATGATAGCCCTCGCCTATCACACGATTTCTATGTACAATTACTGCACCGACCATAGGATTTTTACCTGTCTTAGCGAAGCCACGAATAGCCAGATCCAAAGCCCGCTGCATGAAGACTTCATCCATTTTATGATGCATCATGTTATTTATATTAACCTTACTACATTAAACCCCGTGGCAATGTTTATACTTCTTGCCACTTCCACATGGACATAGGTCATTTCTTCCTATCTTTTGCTCAGTGCGTTTAAATGTTTCAGGTTTTTCTTGCTTTTGCGAAACCGATTCTGCTGCCTTCCTGATGGCTTCTTCGTCGCGATTCATTGTTGTATTTGACAAATCTGTCTTTTCTACTCGAGCTTCTTGTACCTCACGCTGCAACAAAAGCTTACCATTAAGCAAATAAGCACTTACGTCCCTATTGATCTTATTAATAAGATCTTCAAATAGATTATAAGCTTCAATTTTATATTTGACCAATGGATCTTTTTGTTCAAAAGAGGCTGACTGAACAGCATCTTTAAGCTCATCCATATCTCTCAAATGCTCTTTCCAATGATCATCTAAAATAGCTAATGTAATCGTTTTTTCGATATCGCGCATGATACTGGCACCATGAGTATCTACTGCCTGTTTTAAGTCAGCAGCAATCGGCAATGGTGTATTGCGGCCATCTGTAAATGGGATTGCGATACGTTTGTATTTATGGCCTTCATGTTCATATACTTGCTGGATAGTTGGCAATAAAATCTCTGTAATATGCTTACTTTTAGCCTGATACTGATCCATAGCCATAGTCAATAACTTATTAATCAGGTCATCATTTGAAGCAGATTTAAATGTGTCTTCTGATATTTCCGGATCAATTCCGAGTGAAGTGAGACAGTCATAATTAAAATTGTCATAATTAGCCGGATTCTTATTGGACATAACAATATATTCTACTGAACCGACAAACATATTGAATAAATCAACAGCTAATCTATCACCGTGCAATGCATTATCTCGCTTTTTATAAATAGCTTCACGCTGAATATTCATCACATCATCATATTCCAAAAGTCTCTTTCTAATCCCAAAATTGTTTTCTTCAACTTTTTTCTGAGCTCTTTCGATAGATTTAGTAACCATATTGTGCTGAATAACTTCACCATCCTTATGACCCATTTTATCCATTAATCCGGCAATGCGCTCAGACTGAAAAAGACGCATCAAATTATCTTCAAGTGAAACATAAAACTGTGATGATCCCGGATCCCCTTGACGACCTGCTCGCCCTCTCAACTGTCTGTCCACCCTGCGCGAATCATGTCTTTCTGTCGCAATGATAGCTAATCCACCTGCATTTTTTACGGCGTCCGAAAGTTTAATATCCGTACCACGACCAGCCATATTGGTTGCTATGGTCACAGCAGCAGATTGTCCAGCTTCCGCCACGATTTCTGCTTCTCTCTGGTGTAGTTTAGCATTGAGGACATTGTGTTTTATATTCCTCAAATTGAGCATTCTACTAAGCAATTCTGAGATTTCAACTGAGGTAGTACCCACAAGTACAGGTCTTCCCTGTTGTGTCAATCTTGAAATTTCTTCGATTACTGCATTAAATTTTTCTCTGGATGTTTTATATACTAAGTCTTCTCGGTCGTCTCTAACAATGGACCTGTTAGTAGGTATTGTAACCACATCCAATTTATAAATCTCCCATAACTCACTGGCTTCTGTCTCAGCGGTACCGGTCATACCTGCCAGTTTATGATACATCCTGAAGTAATTCTGCAAGGTGATAGTAGCATAAGTTTGAGTAATATCACCGATTTTTACTCCTTCCTTTGCTTCAAGTGCTTGGTGGAGACCATCCGAATATCTTCGTCCCTCCATCATACGGCCGGTTTGCTCATCTACGATTTTCACTTCTTCATTAAGCACCACATATTCCTGATCTTTTTCAAATAGTGTATAAGCTTTCAGCAATTGGCTCGTAGCGTGTAGTCGGCGCGATTTAACTGCATAATCCTGGATCATTGCCTCTTTCTCTTCATTGAGTTTGATGCCCTCCTTTTGTTCTTTGGCAGTCAAGGCCTGGATTTGTTGTGTAATGTCCGGTAAAACAAAAAAACTTGGATCATTTTCGCCACGAGAAAGATATTCTATACCTTTTTCTGTTAATTCAACACTTCGATTTTTTTCGTCAATAGTAAAGTATAATGGCTCATCGGCTACGTGCATATGTTTACTTTGCTCCTGCATGTAGAAGTTTTCTGTCTTTTGCAGAATAACTTTGACTCCTTCCTCGCTTAAAAATTTTATCAAAGGACGATATTTTGGCAGTGATCTGTGCACCCTAAACAATGCTAATCCTCCTTGACCTTCATCGTGTCCGGTATTACCTTCTTTAAAGGCCTTTTTTGCTTCAGCTAAAAGTTCCGTAGCTTGTTGTCTCTGTATATTAAACAGTTTTTCAATCTTTGGCTTTAATTCTGAATATTCTTGATCTTCTAAGCCTTGAGGTACAGGACCCGAAATAATCAGCGGTGTCCTTGCGTCGTCTATCAATACTGAGTCAACCTCATCGACCATAGCATAGTGGTGCTTTTTTTGTACCAGCTCATCCACATCGCGCACCATATTATCTCTCAGATAGTCAAAGCCAAATTCATTATTAGTACCATAGGTAATATCACATCTGTACGCTGCTATTCTCTCAGGTGAATGTGGCTTATGCTTATCAATACAATCCACCGTCAAAAACAAAAATTCAAATATTGGACCTACCCATTCGCTATCTCGACGCGCCAAATAATCATTGACAGTGATGATATGCACACCTTGACCAGCGATGCCATTTAGATATGCAGGCAAAGTAGCAACCAATGTTTTTCCTTCTCCGGTAGCCATTTCTGCAATTTTACCGTCATGAAGTACCATACCTCCTATCAACTGCACGTCATAGTGCAACATATCCCATGTGATTTCATTACCCGCAGCTGTCCATGAATTTTTCCAAATGGCCTTATCACTTTCTATCGTTAGATAATTCTTCTTAACAGCTAGCGCACGGTCATGGTCAGTAGCCGTCACTTCAATCGTTTCATTTTCTTTAAACCGGCGTGAAGTTTCTTTGACTACAGCAAATGCTTCAGGAAGAATTTGTTTTAGGATGACTTCAAGTTGCTTATCTCTCTCCTTTTTGATCTTGTCGATTTCATTATAGATCTTCTCCTTTTCATGGAAATCAGGCTCTAAACCTGCCGTTTCATTCATGACAGCTATGTCAACGTCGATAGCAGCAAGTCCTTCTCTGATTTTTGATTGAAACTCACGCGTTTTGTTACGCAATTCATCATTAGAAAGGTTGTGATAAGTTGCATAATGCTCATTTGTCTTTGCCACTAAAGCAGTATAGCTTCTGACATCCTTTTCCTGTTTATTTCCAAATACGTTTTTTAAAAAATTCAGCATTTTACCTGATATATTTTTATTTAAAATGAATCAATCAAAATTTGCTTCAATATGCTCATGAAATATATCGAGCTTATAAAACAAATACATAATATTAATAATTGTAACAATATTTTTGTTTTGGGCTGCAAAGATAAAAAATATGACAAAATTTCACTTTGGCCTTGTACCAGCACCAAAAAATATCATGAATACAACATTCCCTTAATTGTCCAAAACCATACCATAAAGCATTTCTTGGACATATTGTCAGTAGAATGTACAGTTGCTACCTATTTTGTCAATCCAATTTTAAATATAAATCAACACCATTTTTCAAACAGCATAACAATTGAAATAAAATCAATTATTTATATAACACAATTTTACATCATGTAATTATTTTTCAAAGTAATCACATATTGTATAATCTTAACGAATCCGATTTTCAAAATAAAATAATCCAATATTAGGTATAAAATATGAATTTTAAATTTAATTTTGAAGTATGAAAAGCAAGAATATATTAATTTTATCAATTAAATGTTCCTTTAAAAGGATATATTTTTTTTAACAAACTTTAACACACATGGTAGAAAATCACAAAGCGCAAGGTCAAATTCAAAATATTAATTATCAAACCCAAATTACAGCCGGACAACACCATTTTATTACTGACGAGGCAAAAGAGGTAGGCGGTAGCGATTTAGGGCCTAATCCAGGGCAACTTCTTTCTGCCGCACTATCCGCGTGTGCATCTATCACTATGCGTATGTATGCAAACAGGAAAGGCTGGCCATTAGAAGAGGCAGTCGTGGAAGTTGATTTTCAAAGAAATATTCAGGACAATACAACCACGATAACTAAAAAAATAACTTTAATCGGTGCCTTAGATCAAGACCAAATAAATCGCTTGCACGAGATAGCAGATAAATGCCCGGTACATAAAGTTTTGACAAGTAACATCAGTATTCAATCATTTATATCGAAATAAATAATTATTAAGGAGCCTAATTATCTAATATTATATATATAAATTTTGTCAAAAACAATCATATGCTGGACATTTTTCTGAAAAACAATCATAGCTTTATTAATTATGGAACTGAGCATGCAGTAGTTTTTATACTTTGCATCGCATTTATCGTTGCTATACTTTACCTAGGTAATAAATACTGGAATATAAATCAAAAATATCGGTATATGATTATCCTCAGTATATTAGGTGCTGCGTCGCAATTATTTAAAGTCATTTACAAGTGGGATGCAGGTATATTTCATGCTTCAGAAGATCTCCCACTACACCTTTGTAATCAGATGACTCTTTTGATGCCATTGATTTATCTTTTTAGATGGAGAATAATTTGGGGCATCACTTTTTTCTGGATAATGGCGGGATGTGCTCAATCTATCTTTACACCGACTTTGACAGAATCTTTACCACACTACGAAGCTGTAAGATATTGGGTTACTCATAGCCTGATTATTCTAGGCGCTCTGTACGGCTTTATTGTCATCGGATGGCAAATAACATGGAAGGACAGCGTTAGATCCATAATAGGATTAAATATTTTAGCAGCCATCATCTATCCTATCAACGTAATGTTACATGCAAACTATATGTATTTGAATGCCAAACCTCCAGGAACTACATTTTATGATCTATTAGGTCCTTGGCCCGGATATATATTGTCAATGGAATTGATTGTAATCACTGTATTTTTGACTATGTTACTTCCCTTTTATTGGACAATAATCAAAAACTATGTCACAACCATGGTGACGAAGGTATGAAGTTACAAAAATCATAGAGAAGGACGTTACATCCCTATAAATCACCCAATTTTAATGCAAAAAATGGTATAAATCTATCTATCTCAAAGCATATTTTTTAATCTACCCGACATGCTCTATCAATAATACGCCATATTCCTCTTCTAAATTTTTCATTAACTCACACAGATCAAGAAATGTTAAATTCCAGTCATGGATCTCTTTGCTTTTTACTGAAGTATAAACAGAGACACCTATAATGATAGACAAAGAAGAACTGAATTTAGAGTAATCGACACTAAATAATTCCTATATTTATAAATAAAAATCTACAAAAAGAGGGCAGATTCATTTCTATCCTCTTTTTTTTGTTCATTTTTAATTGATTGCCTATTTTAAATGTTATATCTTTGTTCTTTATTTAGATTAAATCTCAAATGGAATCTATCAGCGTTTTTGAAATCATAAAAGTAGGTATCGGACCATCCAGTTCTCATACTATGGGGCCATGGAATGCCGCAGCAATGTTTGTCAACATCATCCGTAGCAAACGTAACATTTCAGATGTCAAAGAAGTGTTTGTAGAGTTTTTTGGTTCATTAGCCAAAACAGGTATCGGACACGGTACAGATATTGCCGGTATGCTGGGATTATCCGGCGAGCATTTTAAAACCATCGATACTTCTACTGTTCACCAAAAGGTAGAGAACATCAAATTTACCGAAAAACTCATGCTTGGTGGCGAGGTAGAAATACCATTTGTCTATGGACATCATCTGGTATTAAATAGGAAGAAAAGCTTGGATTATCACCCAAATGGCATGATATTTCGAGCTATCTTTAAGGATGGGCAGGAGCTTACCCAGGATTATTACTCTATAGGTGGAGGTTTTGTAGCTACACAAGAAGCAACATCCGCAGCACCATACAGCATACGGACACTTTGCCCATGCCACAGTGGTAAGGATGTCCTGCATTACTGCGAAAAGATGAATATGTCTTTTTCTGACCTCATTTACCTCAATGAAGAAAGTTGGCGCACACACGGGGAAATTCGCCATCATGCGCTTGAAATATGGAAATTCATCAAAGAATGTATCTATAAAGGTGTCAATACGGATGGAATATTACCGGGCGGGCTTAATGTAGTACGAAGAGCAGCCGCCTTAAACAAAAAACTGCTTAATAATCATCCTTACAATCATCAGGATGAATGGTTACAATTGGTCAGGGCAACAGGTAATGATTTTACCAATATCAATAAATGGATATCCTGTTTTGCACTGGCTGTCAATGAAGAAAATGCCAATTTTGGTAGGATTATCACGGCACCCACTAATGGCGCAAGTGGTATTATACCTGCTGTCCTGATGTACTCGCAGTTATTTACAAAATTTCAGGGTGACGATAATATCATCCGCTTCCTGTTAGTAGCCGGTGAAGTAGGTACTTTGTTTAAAAAGAATGCGACCATCTCTGCTGCCATGGGTGGCTGTCAAGCAGAAACAGGAGTGTCGTCAGCAATGGCTGCCGCAGGTCTTACTGAAATCATGGGCGGCAGCACCAAACAAATCTTAATGGCCGCAGAAATAGCTATGGAACATCACCTCGGGCTAACTTGTGACCCAATAGCCGGATTGGTACAAATACCATGTATCGAACGCAACTCGATGGGTGCCATCAAAGCCATTACAGCAGCTAATATAGCCATAGAAAGCGACCCCGACAATGCTAAAGTATCCTTAGATGAGGTGATACAGACTATGTGGGAAACGGCACTTAGTATGAATGACCGCTTTAAGGAAACGTCCGAAGGCGGCCTTGCCATCGCTGTCAATATTGCGGAATGTTAGAAGCCTGTTGTTTTAATTCATTGAGATATGCCTTACGAAATAGAGAGAAAATACTTGGTTAAAAGCACCCTTTTCAGGGAATTGGCTACTGCCACCTACCCTATCGCTCAGGGTTACATCTGTAATGACGTAGCACGCTCTGTACGCATACGCAAAAAAGACAGCCAGGCTTATATAACCATTAAAGGTGAAAGCACCAAAGACGGCCTCAAACGCTTAGAATGGGAAAAACCATTAGACCATGAGAGTTTTGAAGTCCTCTGGCCATTATGCCTGCCCGACAAAATCAGCAAAACCCGCTACGAAATACCGCACGGCAATCACCTCATCGAGGTTGACATCTTCCACGAGGGCAACGAAGGCCTCATCATCGCAGAGATAGAACTCATATCAGAAAACGACATCGTACCTCTTCCCGACTGGATAGGCGAAGAAGTGACCGGAGATCCAAGATATTACAATGCACAACTGGCACTCCATCCGTATAAAATGTGGGCAAGCAATGTCTAAATATTTTCGTCGTCCTACATCTTAATAAATTTCCTTACAAATAATGGCCGGCCATCCTGTCCTACCTGTACAAAATACATACCTGACGGCAGAAGGCTTACATCTATTTCCGTGCTATTTTCACCATTTAAACCACCGGACATCATTCCGACACCCTGTATATTGAATATAGAGAAATTACCCGAGCCACTCATTTGACCTTGCCACTCAATCATCAACTTGTCGTTAACAGGATTTGGGTAAAACAGCGCACCGCTGACATGCTCATCCTGCACTGCTGACAGGTCATCGCAATCTTTATCTGTAAATACCAATGACAAATCACCTTCCGTAAAACAACGGATTGTATTAATCTTACAGCCATACGGAACCGGTACCAAGACCATTCCAAACAAATGAAACTCCGAACCCATGTGTTCCGTTATGATACCCATATTATTAATATCTGTACCATAATAATCTACAGTGTGAAATCTTTTTACCGATTGTCCTTCCTTATTATAAATGGTGTCTGTTGCCACAACAATTAGTCTTTTTTCTTCTATAAATTTTTCAGTACGCTCCACAGGAGTGAAAATATCATAGTATGGAAATTTCCCTGAAATATAGTACGTAATCGTATCTCCTTCTTTTGCGGTAAAATCATATAATAACCACCAGCCATCATCCTCATAAAAATACGTCTTGCCGTCCTTCTCATAAAATGGTATCTCGCTCTCCTGATAATACGTACCACCGCTGGTTACACCGATGATACGTGCAAGCCTATCACCGATTAAAGTATCCCGCATGACTCGCGTGACAGTCAGCGCAACTCTACAATCACCCTCATCGAAATCACCTATAAAACTCGTACTGTACCACACAGTATTTCTATCCATATCCGTTGTATCAATATCCGAAAAGATCCTCATATCAAGTATCAGCGGCACGGCGCACTCCCCTGCTTCCGGAGTAAATGTATATCGGGTATTTTCTATAAAGTCAAGATTTTCTAGTACAGCATAATTTATAAACAGTGGCGTCGTGGCCACTTTAGCAAAATAGTTATAACTAAAGGAAGTAGTCAGAAAATGAATTAACAGCAAGGATAATACTAACTTTCTCATGGTATATTGATTTAAAAAATTATACAAATATTATTGCTTAACAAACTTTTTAACAAACAAGATTGAATCGTCCTTTAAAATACTTACAAAATACATACCTGACGGCAGATGACTTATATCCAGCTCTATTTGCCTGTTATCTGTAAAATGACCTGACATCAGAACGTTACCCTGTATATTCAGAATATTGTAATCGCCTTTAGATATTTCCATAGCCATACTGATTTCTAACTTATCATTTGCCGGATTAGGATAGATGGCTATACTGCCTAATGAGACATCCGTTACTGCTGATATAATATCGCAATCCTGATCATCTGTTAGTTTAAAAAATATATCATCGTCGATATAACAGCGGAGTTCAGGACTGCCACCATCCGGGCAATAATAACCAATATGATAAATATTCTCCCCAAACAACTGATAAACAGATCCTAAACGTTCTATTATATATTCCATCCTATTTGCATCTGTTCCAATAAATGTTGTATGAAATCTTTTTAGTGGTTTTCCTTCTTCTGTATAGACTGTATCAATGTCGAAAATAGTCAGTTGATGTTTTGAAAATTCACCATCATTTACAAATGGATAAAAATCTTTTAACAGGAAATAATACGGGTGTTTCTTTGATACATAATAGGTAATTGTATCACCTACCTGTGCAGTGAAGTCATAAAGAAGCCACCAGTTATCATCTTCATAAAAGAACATCTTTCCATCCTTGCTATATAATGGGATTTCACTGTCAGGATAATATTGACCGTCACGGGTAATACCGATTACTCTCGCCAGCCTGTTGTCAATTAAAGTGTCACGCACAACCCGGATTGTCGCAAGTTTGGTATTACAGTCATCCCAATCTCCAATGAAATAGGAGCTATACCACACAGTATTACTATCCATATCCGTCGTATCAATATCCGAGAAGATACTTATATCAAGTATCAGCGGCGCGGCGCACTCCCCTGCTTCCGGAGTAAATGTATATCGGGTATCGCCCGGCTCTTCCGTATTTATCACGGCAGGTGACCAGATGCCTTTTATTCCATTGGATGATGTAGCGGGCAGGATGTCTGCTATGGCCTGTATTTTATAAGATTGTTTAATATTAAATTCCGGTGTCGTCTTTGCTACTATCGTGACGTAAATAGATGTCGTATCGGCAGCCAGACCAAAGTCCGGGGTAAATACGTACTGATATATCCCGCTTTGCGCTGTACTAATTTTTTCGGGGTACCAGCTACCTGTGATTTTTTTATCATTTAGTGGGCTGTCGAGTAGAATATCCGGCTGGCTTCCCTCACAATAAGGACCATAGTTACCAAACTCCGGTTTTGTCACTGGCTTGCATCCTACTTCACTCTTTGCCTGATACCGCTTTTCTCCCCTGTCATAGTAGCACATCAACTCCGTTGTAGTGCCATCTTTCCAGTCATTAAAATATATAAGGCCGTTGAGTGAGCCTATACCTTCTATCCATGTAAGATTGCCGTACTTCGCTTTTAATACAGGATTCAGATGTTCTAATACAATTCGTTTGCGGTTATACCCGGGTATCATTCGGAAGGTGTCCACCTCGATAACTTTAGCTAATCCATAGTTATATGGCAGCTTAAAGGTATCATTGACATTAAGGCTAAAATCATACAGCACGCTTACAGGGCCATCACATACATAGCAGTCTTTTAGTCCGTATATATACAGCTTACCTACTGTCTGCCACGCCGTATATAGCGTATCTACGGTCTCCTTCCCTGTCGCCACATCCCGGCTTATGATCGGCCTGTACCTGTTCCACTTTGTCTTCCTTTCTACCATTGCTGTATCTACACCAAAATACTGTACGACCTCTCTTCCATCCTTATTAACGTACCACTCTTTGTGCCGCATATTGATTTGGTCATGTACGAACAAGCCCTCAGGGGTCTTCCATGCATAGTAATCATTACACTTATCACGGTCGATACAGCCCAATGAGTCTATGTGCAAGATCCAGGTGCTGTCATTAATTATTTGTTTTCCATATATTGCATGTTCATCAGGCGTTCTGATAGTTCCTACAGCGTAGATGCTTGTAGGGGATTTCTCTTTGATATCATATAGCCAGTTTCCATTCGTAAAACCCGTTTTAGCAAATGAGCCATAAGACTTGTAAAACTTATTGTTGCCATACTTGTCTATACGCTCTATATAAGTAGTACGAAAGGGAATCGTGGTAGAATCTATAAAGCCACGAAGGGTATTATGTCCCATGACCAAGAGGTCACCATTAGCACACCGGGTAAACTTTATATGATCCTCCTGCATATCGTAGTACGTCGTATCACGCCATAACACATTATCGTCTTTGTCTAAGGCAATAATCGTCCACGTAGATGTTCTTTCTCCTTTATTACAAGTAATCACTTTCATACCGTCCGGATAAATTGTAGCACGTGGCTTTGGTGAAAAAATTTGAAAAGGTTCTCTCTCCATAAAAAAGCTATGTATAATCTCCTTTTTTTCATTAATCTTGATATATCCTAAGTAATCTTTTCGTCTGATGTTATTTCCTGAATCACTATGGTAAGTCATAGTGATATTGAGGTGTCCGTCCTTATCTATACCATAACCATATTCTAAAATCTCCCCATAAGAAAACGGTATCTGCATCAGGCTGTCTATCGTAAAGTCCTTATTAATCCAGTAGATATAGGGCCTGATTTCATTTGTGTTGTAACCTTCATGTCCAGAACATAGTATTAAGTACTGTCCATTAAACTCTACTATCGGATAGCGTGCCCAATCCTTCTGATATCCATAAGGATTCCATAGTTGCAGCTTCTGGCTAAACCCAGCACCATCTGACACCATGAGCTGGAGGCTATCACTTTCAAATTTTCTAAACCTGCCTATTGTTAGTATTCTGTTACTATCTATAAATACAGCATTCGTAGAAGAAGTCCCGAGACTGTCAGCACTTAGCAGGCTTCCTTCTAAGCTATATTTCATAAGATACGATTTATAATAGGATGAATCGTGGACATCCGTGAGGACTCCACTGATAAAGCATAGCGTATCATCCTTAAACTCAAAATTTCCGACTGTAACAGAGCATATATGCTGAGGGGCAGTTGTCACTTTAGAAAAAAACTTCTGTCCAGAGCCCATCACCAGAAAATGGATTAACAACAAGGATAATACTAACTTTCTCATGGTATATTGATTTAAAAAATTATAAAATTTAGGAAAAGCTATTTAACATTATTGCAATTCTATTAATGATAATCAAAATTTTATCTTTAAGCCTTATACCATTTTCGACGAGTTTAGTTATTTTAATTTTAACATCACTAAACAAGCTACATATTAGGCCTACTACATCTTCACAAACTTCCCGGCGTATGCCTTATTGCCTATCCATATTCTATAGATATACAAACCTGAATGTAGATTTCCTGTGTCCAGCGTTTGCAGGATTTGACCACCTTCAAAACGCTTATTGAATACGGGCAAGCCATTGGTATTGTAAATTTCAATATTAGAAATAGGCTTATCTCCTTTGTCCACCGAAAACGTAATAAAATCCTGTACCGGATTAGGAATAACACGTATATTATCTGCGCTTATATCATCTACATTTACTGGTGTAAAAGCTTTAGCTCGTTCCACAGCTTTTATCGCATTTACAAGGCCAAATCCATAGATTGGGTTTGGAATTACATCACCGGAAATGCCACCACATTCGATCTCTGAGACTAGTGGTGTACAAGTGGCCTCGATGATATCCTCGATGGCATCCACTTGACCAGCGAGTTTAGGATTTGCCGAGATCATCAGTGCTACCAGACCAGCTACGTGAGGTCCTGCCATGCTAGTCCCTGAATAATTTGCAAAAGCTCCTCCTCTGATGACAGAACGGACATTAACGCCCGGAGCTACTACATTGGGCTTTAGCCTAAAACTACTATCTATCGTTACCGGGCCTCTGCTGCTAAATCCGGCTATTCTATCAGTGATGTCCGTCGCCCCTATTGAAAAAGATGGTTCGTACATAGCCGGTGGGTTATTGATACTACCACAACCTAAATATCCATCATTTCCTGCTGAAGCAACGACAACGATTCCGGCTGCTTTAACATGGCCTATCACTTCCCCTACGACTGCAAAATTAGAAAGATTGCATCCTTCCTCTTCTGTACATCCCCATGAGTTATTAATCACATGTGGTGCTTTTGTAGGATCAGCATTTTCGCCATTTAGATCTGTAGGAGCTATAAACCACTCAAAACACTCTACATAGGAAGTCAGTGTTCCCCAGCCTCTGTCCATATTGCGGCAAGCTATCCAACGCGCACCCGGTGCTACACCTATCGTGTTATTATCATCCTGACCGACCATCGTGCCCATAGTATGCGTTCCATGGTTATGGTCATCACAAGGTTCTTTTGAGTTAAAACCACAAGGATTAGGGATTGAATCCGGATAAGATAAGGCTTGTTTATGATGGATAGCGTCAAACCAATTGTAATTATGATCGATATGATCATCGTCTGTATAACCGCGATATTTACTTTTAATCGGGGAGACATCCCAGTCATAACCGGTATCCTGGCCGGCAATGACCACGCCCTGACCTGTGATGCCTTCAAGCCAGACACTATCGGCTTTTATAGTTTTGATACCCCATTCGGGCTCAGCGTTGCGAGGTGATGCCGTTACGTAAGACCTGTCCGAGATCGGCTCTTGTATCATTTTATAAGGAAGGTCTGCTACAATTTTCTCTACATCACTGCGCTCTGCTATAAGTAAGGCAAGTGCCTTATTAGACCTGACTTTAACGGCATTAATAATCCAATAAGGCTTAAACTCTACTTTTTGTTTCCCTAAAAACAATCTGATATCCGCCTGCGATTGATCAGCAAAGGATCGTAAGGTAGTGGCTACATAAGTACCTTTAGCTTCCTTAGATGCAAATGTTACCGTATTTTGTACGTTCACTTTTCCCTTCATTATTACTAAGTACTCCATTTCCGGTTGAGTCTTAAAAGCCTCTACCAATACCGGATCAATTTTAGACAACCCGCTATGATCATTAAACCCAAATACAAATCCTACACTCAGTAGTAATATCGCCGTTACAAACCATTTCATATAGATACAATTATCATTTAATTAAAAGATACAAAAATAGAATTTTTCAAATTAATATGGTCTATTTCTTAAAAAAATCATAGACTATCGTTCATTATGTCGTTAAAAGGACAATGATTCCAAATGCTCGGTACTATTAAGAATGGATTAAAATTATTATAACTTAATATCCACTATCGGCTAATAGCCACTATCAGGCATACTAAGTAAATTGTGAACAAAAGGAATAATATTTAAAAATAACAGAATAATATTATAATTTTGCACCTTCAAATCAAAAAAGTAGTGTGAAAAAGCAAACAATAGCGTTAGTAACCATTCTATCCGTAATCCTGATAGATCAAATCGTAAAATTTTACATAAAGCTCAATATACCCTATGGTGACGGCTTTGATATACTGGGTTTACATTGGGCAAAAATCCATTTTGTAGAAAATGAAGGTATGGCTTTTGGCATTTCATTTGGTGGAGTGACCGGCAAATATGTACTAAGTATCTTCAGGATATTTATGACAGTATTTTTGCTTTACTTTTTACATACAATCATAAAACAAGGGGAATCAAAAAAGCTGGTTATCTTTTTTAGTTTAGTCATAGCTGGCGCTATTGGCAACTCCATTGATGGGCTTTTTTATGGTATGATTTTTAGCGAATCCTACTATCACGGACCATTGGCAGTCTTATTTCCAGCTGATGGTGGCTATGGTAGTTTTTTGACCGGAAAGGTAGTAGATATGCTCTATTTCCCGATGATAAACACTACATGGCCGTCATGGATACCATGGGTAGGTGGTGAGCCTTTTGAGTTTTTTAGACCTGTATTTAATATAGCAGATTCGGCGATTTCTGTAGGTGTAGCATGTATTTTACTCTTCGAAAGAGACTTCTTTATGTCTTCAGGAAACTCGAAGAAATCGACACCTACTTTACCTGAAGAACAAGCCATAGAATATAATTTTACTGATGAAGATAGTAAAGAATAGGGTTTTTCTTTAGGTATTTACAACCTAAACCCTTAAAAACTGGTTAAAAGAACATGATTAATTTTTTTTAGTCAGATAATAGAATACGCAAAGTCCAAATAATCCAGCATCATGAAAGTAACCAAGCTTTTTAATAATTTTTTTGACAATGAAAAGTCAGGTGGTATCCTGTTAATCTTGTGTACAATCTTGTCACTAAGTATTGCCAACAGTTCCTTAGCTGGTGTGTATCACAGATTATGGACCTCTCCTATGTTTGGACAAAGTATCGAATACTGGATAAATGATGGCCTGATGGCTATTTTTTTTCTATTAGTAGGATTGGAGCTCAAAAGAGAACTTATCATAGGCGAATTGTCCAATATGAAGGAAGCTATGTTACCTCTTTTAGGTGCTTTAGGTGGTTTGCTGGTGCCGGCAGGAATTTATTTGATATGGAACTATGGCACCCCCGAACATTCAGGAGCTGGTATTCCTATGGCTACTGATATAGCTTTCGCACTAGGAGTGTTATCACTTTTAGGCAATAAAGTACCCATAGCTTTACGGGTTTTTCTTACAGCACTGGCCGTTATAGATGATCTGGGTGCCATTATTGTGATAGGTTTATTTTACAGCTCTTCCATTTCTTGGATAAATTTAGGGATAGCCCTCGCTATCTTTGGCGTCCTTATGATACTTAATAGAAACAAGGTTAATAGTTTGATCCCCTATCTCATCGGAGGCGTCTTTATGTGGTATTTTATGTTACATTCTGGTGTGCATGCCACTATTTCCGGAGTATTACTAGCATTGACGATTCCACTCAATCGAGGAGATAAAAATGCACCGTCAGCATTCTTAGAGCATATTTTGCATAGGCCGGTACCCTTTATCATTTTGCCACTCTTTGCACTGGCAAATACAGCCATTACAATAGAAGGTCAAGTAAGTGAAATATTTATGCACCACTATGGCATCGGTATAGCCATGGGATTGATCGTAGGTAAGCCTGTAGGTATATTTTTATTTACGTACTTATCTTCACTAATTGGCTGGAGTCAATTACCTAAAAGTGTTAAATGGAAAAATTTATTTGCTGTAGGCATTCTGGGTGGTATTGGCTATACAATGTCTATCTTTGTGGCCTTACTAGCTTTTGATGACAAACACATCATCGACAATAGCAAATTAGCAATCCTTATCAGCTCTACTATCGCTGCAGTCCTCGGCTTGATTGTACTCAATGCAACATTAAAGAGCCGATCCACTTCCCATTAAATTACGAGTAAAAAGTATTAAATCAATGGGTTCCTATATAAAAAAGGATATGAATTGTTAATTTCACATTAAACAATATGTCTTTTAAATCATTAATATGTATGTAATTAGTACCTTTGTATAAAATTTTAACAGAGCACGACAATGAGTAGAAGTCTAATCATATCCTTAGTTTTAATATTAGCAGGTATTGCTGTATTTATAAGTGCATCTAAAGATGTAAGTACTTATGCCAATTTTAAACAAGCCACAAATGGCGGGAAAGTAAAAATTGTAGGTACACTTGCAAAAGATATGCCGATGAAGTACGATCCACAAAATACACCTAATGAATTTGAATTTTTTTTGAATGATAATGCAGGTGTCGTTAAAAAAGTAGTATTACATCAACCCAAACCTCAGGACTTTGAAATGTCAGAGCAAATAGTAGTTACAGGTGAAATGGCAGACGACGTTTTTAATGCTTCAGAAATCTTAATGAAGTGCCCATCTAAATATAAAAACGAAGAAATAGAGGTTAAAGGCGAAGTTAGCGGCCTGTAGTAAAAACAAAAAACAATGAATAACATCTCTTATATCGGCGAACATCTATGGGTTGGCCAGGTTGGGCATTTTGCTATTATTTTAGGTTTTGTATCTGCACTTTTTTCAGCTTTTGCTTATTTTGTCAGTACTAAAAATAGAAACAACATATCCGATTCTACATCTTGGCAACGTATAGGCCGTTATAGTTTTATCATTCATGGCACCATGATTATTACGCTCATCAGCGTTTTATTCTTTGCAATGTACAACCATTACTACGAATATAATTATGTATTTGCCCACGTATCCGAAGATTTACCTTTAAAGTATATTTTATCAGCCTTTTGGGAAGGTCAGGAAGGAAGCTTCTTACTTTGGATGTTTTGGCATATTATGCTCTCTATTTTCGTTATCAAAACGGCAGGAAAATATGAGGCTCCGGTTATGTTTGTCTTTGCAATAGCACAGGCGCTCATAGTTAGTATGATCTTAGGTATCCATATACCATGGGGAGAAGATGCCATCCGTATAGGTAGTAATCCGACGACACTATTAAGACAAGTAAATGAAGCACCGATATTTGCCAATGCAGATTATCTATCGTTAATAAAAGGTCGCGGTCTAAATCCGCTATTACAAAATTACTGGATGACGATACATCCTCCAGTATTGTTTTTAGGATTTGCGTCAACGATTGTGCCCTTTGCGTATGCTTTTGCAGGTTTATGGCTTAATGACCATAAGGAATGGCTTAAACAATCTCTTTACTGGTCATTGTTTTCGGCCGGAATTTTAGGTACAGGAATTTTATTAGGTAGCCTTTGGGCTTATGTAGCACTTTCTTTTGGCGGTTACTGGGCATGGGATCCTGTAGAAAACTCATCATTAGTGCCATGGATTTTAATGGTTGCAGGATTGCACGTTCATATAGTTTCACAAAATTCGGGATACTCGAGGAGGTCAGTTTATTTTTTCTATCTCCTTTCATTTATAATGGTCCTTTATTCTACTTTCCTGACTAGGAGCGGTGTCTTGGGGGATACCTCTGCCCATGCTTTTACAGAAATGGGATTAGAGACCCAACTCATTTTATTAGTATCATTTTTTGCAGTGACAGGGTTAGGCATGTTGCTTTTCCGATATAAAAACATTAAAAATCCAGATAAAGAAGAGGAGTTACCTTCACGGGAATTTTGGATGTTTATGGGATCATTAATCCTTTTATTTAGTGCTACTTTAATCACGATTTCGACTTCATTGCCAGTTTACAATAAAATCATGACCTACTTCAATCCGGCTTTTGAAGGTCAAGTCATCCAAGACCCTGTGGATCATTTCAATAAATACCAGTTATGGATAGCCGTATTTATTGCTGTAATATCAGGCATATCTATGTTTTTACGCTTTGGTGCTAAAAACTGGGAAATGCAAAAGAAAAAATTAATATTGCGTATTCCTGTATTTCTTGGATTAAGTGTACTGATCACGCTCGCAAGTTCGATGATTGTACAATATTATGCTTGGCAGTATTGGGTTTTGGGTATCGCCTCAGTATTTGGTATGGTGAGCAATCTGGATTACATTATTGACAAATTTAAAACCAAATTTAAAATGTCCTACGCTGCACTGGCGCACTTAGGATTTGCAATGATGATCTTAGGAACGATCACTAGTGGACTCAATCAAAAACATATCTCTACCAATCCATTCGTATTCAGAGAGATGTTTTCCGAAAATGACGTTAAAAAATATGTTCAACTTATTAAAGGACAACCTTTGTTTTCGCAAGGTTATCTAATCACCTATGTAAATGATTCACTGATAGAAAGAGAAAGACACTATAAAATCAATTTTCAAAAGCTCAATGACAGCATGAAAGTTGTGGAGACATTTGATTTATATCCCAACTCCGTTTATGAAAATGATTTTTCAAAAGTAGCGGCATTTAACCCAGACACTAAACATTATTTTGGTAAAGATATATTTACTTGTGTAGTCAGCCTTCCACCTACAATGATGAGTATAGAAGAAGCGAGAAAGGTAGAAGACTCCATCAAATATACGCCACATCTCCTATCCATACATGATACGATACATCTGGAAGGCCTCATTATTAGAGTGGATTCTGTATCTTTTAATCCATCTAATGCAGAATATGCAAAACATCACCATGAAGCGGGACTTGAAGTAGTACTGGATATAGAAGATACCAAACTCGATAAAAAATATAAATTGCATCCTGCAATAGGTCTTGAAGAAGCGTTGATGTATCAATATCCTGAGCCCGTTACGGAAGCGGGAGTCCGTATTAAGATTGGAGAGAAGATGCTTGAAAAGTATTTTACACCAGATGATCAAATGGACTATAAAGAATTTACCATTAAAAATGGGGATAGTTTTACCTATAATGGATACAACTTCCATCTGGATGGCTTTGAAAAAGCACCTAAACATCCCAATTATCAGTCCGAAGAAGGCGATTTAGCATTGGGTGCAAAGCTCGGCATAGATAATGGTAGCATGTACGAAACGGTCATGCCAATCTATGTCATCAGAGACAAACAACCCATGAGCATTAAATCGTATTCGCCACAAACAGGACTTCATATCCGATTTAGCAATATTGATCCTGAAAAAGAACTCTTTACATTTAAAGTCGCTAAAAATAAGGGTGACAATAAAATGGTCGAACTCGTTATAGCAAAAGATATCCCACGCAATGATTACGTCATTTTACAAGCGACTATCTTCCCTGCTATTAACCTCTTTTGGATAGGATCGATTTTAATGATGATTGGCTTATTACTTGGTGCAAGAGATCGATTTATAAAATCAAAAGTAGCAAGGTGAAAAACGATGTTGTCATCATCGGATCAGGAAATTTAGCCCGACATCTTACCCAACGTTTGGTACTATCAGGCTTTACAATTCAGATTGTTGCTCGTTCCGATAAAGACAAAGCAGTGATAAAGGAAATATCTGCTGATATCTCTTTTATCACTGACATAAACCTGATTAACCAGCACGCATCAATATATATCATCTGTGTAAAAGATGATGCCATCATAGAAGTAGCCGCATCACTACCCTTTTACCCAAACGAACAACAAGTACTTTTACACACTTCCGGCTCGACACCATCCCATATATTAAGACCTTATGCTAATCACTATGGCGTACTGTGGCCTATTATGTCCATCACAAGAAACTATCAGATTGAAGATCCAGATCGGATTCCATTTGTATTAACAACATCGGATCAGACCGCAGAATACCATCTCACTCGGTTAGCTCAATATATTTCATCTGAGTATAGCTATGCGGATGACAAAACAAGGCAACAAATGCATCTCATTGCAGTAGTAAGTAATAACTTTACTAATCACCTTTTTGCCTTAGCTTACCAATTTAGTACCGATCATCATATTGATTTTAATAAATTCCAGCCTATCATCCTAGAAACAGTCCGCCGTATGCAAGACGAAAACCCAGGATCACTACAAACAGGACCAGCTATCCGCAATGATAAAGAAACAATCAACAAACATTTGACAATGCTCAAAAGCGATCCTTCATTAGAGGCTGTTTATAAGTTTTTTACTGCAAGTATTTTAAAAATGTATTCATAATGAGAGTAATTGGCGAATTTGTAATCGGTGAAATAAAAGTATCCGTATTTAAATATAATGAGCGTATATCTGCTAAATACGAAAAATATCTTTTAGAACAGGTGTATAAATTTAGAGATGGCAGCAACATCAGGAATGTAGATGATGTCATGAAATTTAGTGCTACAATTGAGACAAAGCTCAATGCTATTTTTGATATGATGGCTCAGCTCCGCTCAGATCGCCTTATAGAACTCAATGATCTGGGTCTCGATGAATTTGATGAGATCATATAAGAAGCATCACTCAAACATAGTTTTACTAGCAAATTAGCATTAAAACAAGATCTATTTATACCCATTATATTTTTAAATGGTCCAAAGATTTAGTAGAAAAAATAGTAAA
>CAZCTQ010000017.1:0-79055 GCA_964501555.1 uncultured Aureispira sp.
TACCCTGTCCTGTCGTGATATTTGGATAGTTACAGTCTGTTCTGCATTCCGTCGGTCCCGTTAAGCTGCTCAATGTGTTACAATTATCTGCTATACTGCTAACTACTGTAACCGTCTCGCCTAATGGAATACCGGATATTCTGTGTCCGCTTATTGTTCCTTTATCAGTAACTATATTTGTTCCACTGTGATAGTAGCTGATGCTGTAACTGCCTCCCTCACACTGGATATCACCTATCGTTAAAACCGGACTTTCACATGTACAAATATCATTAAGACATGCCTCATTACCCATAGTCTGAGAATTCATATCAAAATATAGGTTCGGATATAATGGTTGTAACTTAGTAGGCCTTAACCATTCAGCTACCTCCATAAATGCCGTCGCATATCCATCTGTCAATCCCGGACGTGCAAATACTACATCCATACACACATTTGGATTGTCAAATAAATCATGCGTTCCTGTAAAACATAACTTCGATGTCGTCGTCCAGATTCCAGCTGGCAATACTATGCCTCCTGAATTCAAATCCGATAAGTCCATCGTATAATTGATGAAACTCAAATGATCCTCAAATGACAGTGGCCCATAACCACTAGCGTTCTGATCCTCAAATAACTGAACTTGGGTATAGCCCGTGTAGGTTGGCGTCGGTAATACACTCGCTCCTGACTTAAAAGATGCTACTGTTGCATCCCAATATATACGGTAGTTTTGTCCAGCTAAATGTACATCCTCATCAGATTGTAACTGTACATTATAGCAAAGTTCTTTCGTCTCACAATCTACTGTATCAAGTGAAAGACGTATATTATAATCATGAGTAACTATACATTGGTCATTAAGACATGCTTCATTTCCCATCGTCTGGCTGTTCATATCAAAATATAAATTCGGATTCAATGGTTGTAACTTCGTCGGACTTATCCACTCAGCTACCTCCATAAATGCCGTCGCATATCCATCCGTCAATCCAGGACGTGCAAATACTACGTCCATACATACATTCGGATTATCAAATAACGCCTGCGTCCCCGTAAAACATAACTTCGATGTCGTCGTCCAAACTCCAGCTGGCAATACTATGCCTCCTGAATTCAAATCCAATAAGTCCATCGTATAATTGATGAAACTCAAATGATTCTCAAATGACAGTGGCCCATAACCACTAGCGTTCTGATCCTCAAATAACTGAACTTGGGTATAGCCCGTGTAGGTTGGCGTCGGTAATACACTCGCTCCTGACTTAAAAGATGCTACTGTTGCATCCCAATATATACGGTAGTTTTGTCCAGCTAAATGAACATCGTTCCCGCCGCTGGATTGTAATTGGACATTATAACAAATTTCATTTTTCTTACAATCAACTGTATCTAACTTTAATCTGATATTATAATTGCTATCATTTGAACATGCGCCTACTAAACATGATTCAGACCCTGAAGAAGGTATCAGGTCAATATACTGTACACCATCTGCATTAGTAGTTTGATTTGGAGCTATCCATCTTGAAGCCTGCATATATGCGGAAGCATAATCAGTAGTTAATGGCTCTCTGCCAAACACCATTTCAAAACAGGCATTCTGATCTGTGAATACTTCGTCTTGCATATCAAAACATAGACTGGCAGTACTAATCCAATCTGAAGTGGATAAAGAAATACCACCATTTTGTAAATCAATTAACTCCATAAAAAAGTTAAGAAAGCCCAATGTTTCTTCAAAATGAAGCGAACCATTGACGCTGCTTGCATCTACGACCGCGTTTTGGACTAAATTAAAATTAGTATAGGTTGGTGTTGGTAACTGCGAAACACCAGATGCAAAAGTAGCTTTTGAAGCATCATAATAAATTCGGTAATTCTGTCCCGCAAGAACAAATGGACCACTGCCATTAACCTTAAATTGCACATCATAACATGCCTGTTTTGTTTGGCAATTAACTGATGTTTGCTTAAATCGGACATCCCAGTTTTGGGCATTAATAGCAAATGTAACTAAAGTCAAAAAGATAGACAATACAGTCTTCATAATACGTTATTTAATTATTCAAAAAATTAGAATAATCAAAAACAATATTAATAACCGAAGGTTAGGTTCTCTCTCAGGCAGTATAGTTGGTTATTATACATACTGCTCCTGATCAAGTGCAAAGTTATTATTAATACATATAATAAAAAATTTTAATGTATTCTTTTTCTTCAAACTTGTCCTTAACAGGTAAATATTTGTGCTTAACAGGTTAACAATAAATTATATTACAATTCAATATTATTCAAACAAAAATAAATAAAATGTTGTTTTTTTCTCATCATTTACGATAATAAAATGGCATCAGTTAAATAATCTCAATAATTGAAGTACAAAATTTACTGTAATCCTATAGTGACCATTTGTCGTATCCGTGCATATAAACGCTTGAATCATTATAGATTTTCACCACTGTTTGGTGTAGCAAATATTGTATTTAATTATACAGAAATATGCTTACAATTAATAAAATTTACTATTTATTTATCAGTTAAAGCTGCTTCTATGGTGAATAGTGACACTATGGGAGTCAATGGATCTTAAATAGCCAAAAATATTAATAATTCATAATTAAAATTGATCCTAACTAAATGGTTATAAAAAACCTCTGTGAATCAGAGGTTTTTTTATTGTTTACAACTTAATGATGATTATATTACATGCCATGGGAAAAAGTTAAATTCTATTATATCACCATTCTTTTCCTCTGTTTTGAGATAAACGAGGCCAAACTTGTGATTGATACGTATCGTCATATTCTTAAAAGTGGGATCTGACACTGCTGGAACAAAATCAACCTTACTCGTTTTTATATTAAAGAATCCGAAAGGGAAATCATCTTTACCTGACTTTTCGGTTACCTTTCCCGATAGCACCTCACCATTTTCAAGTAATACTTTATATTCTGTACCTTCTGTATCATCATATTTTATTGTCATCGTTTTGCCATTAGCAAACTGATGCTGAAATCCCTTGGATGTAACTTTAGTTTTGAATGAATAATCTATATTATTAAGACCTGGTTTAAAGGTAGCATCCTTGGGTTTATATATATTGAGTATCGTTGGCACAACATCAAGAATCCTTTGTTTTTCTTGATTAGTCAATTTATCCGTGTTAATAGTACCTTCGTAAGTGACTACACCTTCTTTATTAGATGTAATTTTCATCTCGGATTTAGCGTCAATGTTCTGACCATTCATTTTAACAAAAACCCCTATATTACCACCTACCTGCGTAAGAGGTATATCTGTTTCGCCAAGTAATTTATTTGAATCATCATCATTTTGACAGGACTGAAATGACAATAGTAATAATCCAGATACAAAGAATAACAATGAAAACTTTCTCATAACTTTTAAATTTTTTGTTTATCCAAAGTTATGAAGTTTTAGTTAGTTTAATATTGACATAAAGCATTAAATTAGATGATTTTGAACACTCTATTTATAGTACAGTTATTTAAAAAAAAACTCCTACATAATATATTAATGTCTATCATAACCGTTCTAAAATCCAGGTTTTTCTAAACAAACCTTAAAAAAAAGTCCTTATCACCTATGCCTTCTACCGCGGCCGCTGCCAGAATAAGATTTTAAAAAATCCAGTAAAAATAAAAATACGATAGCGCCACCTACAGCACTGACAAAGGTGCCAAAGATACCATTAATCATAGAAATTTTAGCTTCTCTGACGATCCAATCGCCGATAATACCACCTATGATACCTACCACGATATTGCCTAATAGTCCATATCCGTCTCCACCTAAAATCCTGCTGGCAATATAACCACTGATTGCTCCAATAAATAAAGCTAAAAGCAAATTCATTATCCGGTTATTGTCTGGTCAAAAAATATTATTCTTCTACTGATATTTCGATTGTCTGTGGACCAGCAATAATACGGAATTCTGACCTTCTATTGAGCTGATGTTCTTCTTCTGTACATTTTACACCATCCTTACATTTATTAAGAAGTCTGGTTTCTCCATAACCCTTTGCCTTGATTCTATTAGCTGCTATACCTTCATTGATAAGCCATTTCTTAGTAGAATCTGCTCGGCGTTGAGACAATTTCATATTAAAATCATTGTCACCTCGACTGTCAGTATGAGAAGATAACTCGATGACCAAATCAGGATATTGATCCATTAATTTTTTAAGGGTATTCAAATCTTTTTCTGCATCAGGAAGGATCTTATCGTCATTAAAGTCAAAATAAATGCTTTTTAATACGATAGGCTCATTACGTTTGATAATACGTTTTGTCGCAGGTTTTTCTTTCATTACAACAGTTTTGCTAAATGTGTAATCATCAAAAATACCATTGGTGTTAAACCTTAGTGTATCTGGATGATGACCCTGACGAGTAATAATAGCCATATAAGATTTATCTGAATCTAGCAGGAAGTTAAAGTCATTAGAAAGAGAATTTGTCTTAGATTCAGTCGGCACTTTACCATTACCTTCATAGAGTTCTACTGTTGCACCATCCAAACTACCTTTATTATTTTGTACTAAAACTTTAAGATCTATAACAACATCTCTGATTTGTACTATATATATATCATCACAGCATGTAAGTGTATTTTTAAATTTCTTTTTATCCTTATTTATCCTGTTTGATACAAGGGCACCAGATGTTCCGGACTGGTTTAATCTAAAGAAGATATCATCATAAGATGTGTTATAATTAAAACCCATATTAACAGGAACAGACCATTTTGTGCCATCCCATTTTGAGTGAAAAATATCCATACCACCCATACCAGGATGGCCATCACTACTAAAATACAGTGTTCCGTCTTTATAAAAAGGGGAGTTTTCGGTCTTATGTGTATTAACAGTAGGGCCTAAATTAACCGGCAAGCCAAATTCATCGCCCTTAATAGACGAGTAATAAATATCAAACCCACCGTATCCGCCAGGAATATCAGAAACAAAAAATAATACTTTACCACCAAATAACTCTCCTTCATAAGGGTGTCTAGAACGATTGCCTGCATTGACTGCATCAATAGGATAAGGCGTGGACCATTGATCACCATTGCGTTTAGACAAATAAATCTGTGAACTTTCTACTTTGTTATTGTGATACTTTTCCCTCGTAAAATACATACGTTGACCATCCTCAGAAAATGATACTCCGGTATTATAAAAATCTACCCGATTAATTGCTTCGTCTAGTGGTGAAGCCTTACCGAATTCTCCTTGATTATCACGGCTTGATACATATAGTTTAGCCTGATACTCACCTTCATTACCGTCTAAGACTACAGGTTGTTTTGTATTCATACTGGCAAAATACATACTACCATCTTTATAAAACGCTGGTGATGATTCAGCTGAAGGTGAATTGATATTGTCACCGGCAAAGCTAATTGCCGCTTCTATGTTTTCAGGATAATGTTCCATATCGAGAATACCTTTGATCTCTCTTTTAGCCTCCTTTTGTAAAGAATCATTTTCTGTGGTGGATGCAAAAGTATTCAACTCTGTCAAAGCTTCCTTATACTTACCCTGCACCTTCATCGTTTTAGCCCAGTCTAATCTAAGATCAAAAAACTCGTCTCTCTTATCTCTTTTAATAATTCTTTCATATATCTTTTCTGCCTTTGGATAATCTCTCAATAAGACATACATATCACCGATAGCAACCTGTAGATTATTGTCCTTGGTCTCTTCATAAGCTTTACCAAACCATTCGATAGCAGTAAGATAATCACCGCCTTCAGCCGCTTCTACTGCTGTATTGATCATCGACTCATACGAACTAGACTGTATCGGCTGGGCAGTTACACCTATTGTAAACAACAAAAACAGATATACTAATACACTATTTTTCATTTTTTCTTAATTGATATTTTATTCTTAAAAACACTTTGAAAACACAATTCAATATTTACAGTCGTGGACAGAAAATAGTCGGCTTCACTTTAGGCTTTTTATAAATCGTCCCGATATATCTGACAGCTAATTCAAATCCACCTAATCCACTACTTGCCAATGTTCTGTCATTGATATTTAAGTCATAAGCTATGCCTACCTGGATAGTATTAATCCTGGCACCAAGATAGACAATAACATCTCTAAAATCTCGCAAGCCCAATCCTGCACCACCTCGAAAATCTTTTTCCGGATTGAACTGATACCAAACGTGACTATTGACATTTAACGCATTAAATGACCCAATATTGTAAAAATAAAAAGAAGGTTCAATACTAGTACTTGGTGTAATATCAACTCTGTAATCACCATGGATATTCAATCCTATCGGTTTCGTTTCAACACTGTCTTTAGAAATCCCTGAACCTTTTTTTGATGAACTATTGCTTAGCAGTCCAACTTTAGGCTTTAATATACCTTCTAAAGCTACACCTAATCTTAAATCACTTTTTTTCCTGCGTGCATTAAATAAAAGGCCAACACCCATATCTTTAGATCTGAATTTTGACTGTTGATTAGTCTGTGAAGATCCACCACCTTGAGACGAAAACTGCTTATAATTAATTAAATCCAAATCATAATTATTTATAATACCATTTCTGGTGTCAGATGTATTAAATCCAGCATACTGGCGACTACCATTATTCATTTGCGCACCAAGCGTCAAAATATTGGTTTGTTTTTTATCCAAAGCGAGGTGATAAGCTAGTGAAATTTTAAAAAATGTCCAGTTTTGAGCAAATTTATAATCCGGATTTTGCCTTGTCTCTAAAGAAATGTCACCCGCACCATTTAGTGCATTCATAATATCAGCTTGCACACCGACACCAATCCAGTCCTGCTTTCTAAGGCCTTTAATGATAGGGGCATCCGCAGTGAGAGAAAAATTTTTGAAACTTTTATCAGCGATACCGCCGTCCTTACTAGTATATATTCCACCGACACGGTAAGAACCTGAAAAAGCACCGGCATTAGCTGGATTTACGGATAATGGTGTAAAGTGATAATAGGAGTAGTGCAAATCCTGAGCATCCATGTTTTCACACATTAAAACAACAGCCAAAATGGCCATGAGTATTAATTTTGTTCGCTTCATCCTAAACGATTTTTCATTTAAAACACGAAAGATAAGAACATTTTTAAAAACTGAGCTATAATTATGAGATTTTACATTAAATTTTTAATTAAAATAGCCCACTGCAGACAAATGTGAAAGTATATTTATTTGAACTAAAGCTATTTTATTAAAGAAATACAAAAGAAAAATATTAACTTTGTATCATCAATTCCATTCAATTGAAGCGATTAATTTACTCTTTTATATTAATAATTTTATTGGGATATAACACCAGTGGGCAACGATTTTTAGAACCTGCTGATTCCATAAACAAGGCCAGAGTTACTACTGCTTTAATCTCTGGCGGTGCTATTTATACTGGGTTTTCAACAGGATTTTACTATGCTTGGTACAGAAATTATGGCCAATCACATTTTCATTTTTTTAATGATTTACATGAATGGAATCAAATGGATAAAGCCGGGCATATCCATAGTGCCTATTTTCAGGGATTGATTCCTTATACAGCAATGCGGTGGGCTGGTGTCAGTGAGCAAAAGAGCATTTTGACTGGAATAGTAACGGGTACTCTTTTTCAAACAACTCTAGAAATCATGGATGGCTTTTCGTCCAAATGGGGCTTTTCCATAAGCGATATGGCTGCTAACTTAACTGGCACATCCATTTTTGCCTTTCAGCAGTACTATTGGCATCAGCAACGCATCATCTTTAAAGTATCTTCCTTGCCGGTATCTTATCACCATGAACCCATATACTCTACTGATGGATTAGCGGTTACTACTTTAGCTGACCGAGCACAAGATTTGTATGGAAATGGTTTTTTTGAACGTTTTCTAAAAGATTACAATGCACAAGCTTATTGGGCTTCTTTTGATATACATGCCATGCTACACGAAGGAAATCAATGGCCATCTTGGCTCAATCTAGCACTGGGTTATGGCGCTAATAATATGTATGGTGGCTTTGATAATACATGGCAGGAAAATGGTCATACTTTTACTCTTGACAATAAGATCTATCCACGATACAGGCAGTTTTTTATCGGTATCGACCTAAATCTCCCAGGCTTAAAGCCCAAAAGTCCATTTTTAAAAACAATCTTTTCTACACTTAACATCTTTAGAATTCCTGCTCCAGCCTTAGAGATTAATACACGCGGTGAGGTTGTTTTCCACTTGTTTAGATAAATAAGCCAATCCGACTAATTGATTACCCAACTACCTGGATTGGCTTGTTTATTAGTGGAAGATAATATGTTACAATTCCTCTTCTTTATGCTCGCTAATTAATTTATTTTGGATATCAGGAGTTACTGGCACGTAATCAGCAAATTTGCGTGTAAATTTAGCTTTACCCTGGGATAACGAACGCAATGTAGATGAATACTGATACATCTCTGCGATAGGTACTCTAGCCTTGATCTTTTGATAGATACCGTCCGAATCCATACCCATGATGATTGCTCTTCTGGATTGTAAATCACCCATGATATCACCCATAGCATCATCTGAACAAGTAATATCCACCTCATATATAGGCTCTAGAATCTGAGGACCTGCATTTTTGAAAGCTGCGCGGAAAGCACCGATAGAGGCCAGCATAAAAGCCATATCGTTTGAGTCCACCGGGTGCATTTTTCCATCGTATATACTTACCCGTATATCCTGACAATTAGATCCTGTCAGTGGCCCTTCGACCATTTTTTGCATGATCCCTTTCTTGATAGCGCTTGAAAATTTAGCATCTATGGTACCGCCGACGATACACCAGTAAAATGCAAGTTTGCCGCCCCAATCGAGATCCTCCACTTCAATGTTTTTAACGTTAAGTCCATCCGGTGCAGGCATCCCATCATAATAAGGCTCTATACGCATGTGTACTTCACCAAACTGTCCTGCCCCACCACTCTGTTTTTTGTGTCTATATACTTCATTGGCTACTCTAGTGATGGTTTCACGGTAAGGAATTCTCGGCCTTTCAAAGTCCATATGCACACCAAAGGCCTTTTCTATCCTATATTTAATCAGATCTAAATGTAATTGTCCTTGACCATGGATAATCGTCTGCTTGAGTGTAGCATTTTGTTCTACAATTAAAGTAGGATCTTCCTCTTCGATCTGGTGTAGTGCTTTAATTAATTTTTCCATATCGGCCTTAGATGGTGGAACTACTGCTGTCCTGATACGTGGCTCAGGAAAATGAATAGGGTCTATCTCTACTTTTGCATTTTTAGCATGTAACGTCTCATTGGTATGTGAATTTTTTAGTTTAAGTGCTACCCCAATATCTCCAGCTTGTAACTCATCTACAGGTGTTCTTACTTTCCCTTCCGATTCAAAGATCTGGCTGATACGTTCGTGTGTATCATTGCTAACATTAATTAACTCATCCCCGCCTTTAACTTTACCGGAATAAACTTTAAAATAACTAACTAATCCGACTTGCGGCTCTGATATCGTTTTGTATATGAAGATACTTGCAGGTGCTGAAGCATCATAAGTTTTAGTATGCCCGTCAGAGAGTTTGTATGGTGGAACATCAGCTGGTGATGGAGCGATATCATTGATAAAGCCCATGATCCTTCCACTTCCTTTGTCCTGCTGTGCAGAGCAGCAAAATACAGGAAAAACCTGTTGATTGGCCAATGCAATACGTAGCCCTGTTGTCAATTCCTCCTCAGAGAGTGTACCCTGATCAAAGTATTTTTCCATCAGACCTTCTTCATTTTCGGCAGCTGCTTCAACTAAAGCATTGTGCATTTCCTTTGCTCGGGCTATTTCGCTATCCGGAATAGGGTGTTTTTCTGGCTTGCCACCATTAGGACCAAAAACATACATAACCATGCGAAGTGCATCGATGATTGTATTAAACTCCTTTCCCGAATTCAAAGGATACTGGACTGGTAGTACTTTGGATCCAAACCTACTGATAGCCTGTTCTAAAGTATTGTCAAAGTTAGCTTTATCATGATCCATCTGGCTTACTACAAAGAGCGTAGGTGTTTTAAATTCGTTGACATAATCCCATAGAATTTCTGTTCCTACCTCTACACCATTGGCTGCATTTAATAGCATGATTGCCGTATCAGCAACCTTCATAGAACATACTACTTCACCTATAAAATCATCAAAACCTGGTGTGTCAATAACATTAATTTTGTGATCCCTCCATTTGACGTGCATCAGAGAAGAAAATAATGAGTTGCCTCGCTCCTGCTCTATAGCTGTGTAATCAGACATAGTATTGCCAGAAGCAATCGATCCCATTCTGTTGATAGCTCCTGATTCAAAAAGCATAGCTTCTGCCAAGGTCGTCTTTCCTGAACCGGAATGACCTAAAAGGACTACATTTCTAATATTTTTTGTTTCAACACTCATAACTTTTATGACTTTAAAGGTAAACTAATAAAACTAACTTTTAAAATAATACATATTCTTGAAATTTCGCTTTAAGATACAACTTTAAATTTGTTCCAAAAAATAATTTAAGATAAAAATTGCTTGAATGTTTAATACTTTTTTTTATTGAACTTCATGTTAATATCTAACAATCAATATTTCAGATACTTGCAAAAATGAATTTATTTTGCAGGGTAATAAAACATCTAGATTATAAACCCAGTAATTAGAATGATAATTGCCAAAAAAATGAGGTTTTTGATGTTTTATTACATCTTTACAAGCCTTGTCACATATATCAGCTTGCTCCGCTGCTTTATCTGCAGGGTATAGTAACCCGGATTTTTTTTGAATAAAGAGTGAGTTAATAAAAAACATTATTACCTATCGATTAATAAACAATATGGGCAGAAAAAAGTACGTCAGTGGGTCGTCTGATTAGATGACAAAAATTCAGTAAATGATCATACATCCTAAAATTAAATTTCAGAAACGATGAATATGTCAACTAAATCTTCCCTATAAAATAAATAACTACTATGTACTAAGTATAAAATCAATACTAACCAATGTGTATATATCTATAGGCTACAATATAGAAAATACGATAATAATCTACAAAGTACTTGCTGTTATTAAAAACAGTGACTCAGGAGCTACTTGCTTTATCTGACAACAACCCGACTAGTGGCGGTACTTGCCGAGATATCACCACGATACATATGCTGACATGTTACGGCTGGCAGGAAGAAATCGCCACTAAAAGCTGCTTTAGCTTTAAACTGGATGGTCTTTTTGCTGCCTGCATTCATGTTAAAAAAGGTATAAACGCGGTCATCTCTGAAATCCTGATACTGGAAATCGTTATTTTTACTATTAACAATATCGGTCTCATACATTCGGGGATTAAGCAATTCCCAACCCGATGGCACCTTATAATTGAGTGCAAGATGCGTCAGGCTAAGTGGCATTTTATTTTCAACTGTTACTGAAATAATCATATCATCGCCTAATTTTGTATTATCAAGGCCAGTGGCTTTATTAGTTAGGTTATAATATTCAACCGATAAATGCAGGCCTTCGGCAGTGGCATTTTTAGTCAGTACATTATCTATATATCTTGAATTTTGATATACATGAAGCTGGCCACTGCCCTGATTTGTGATTTTGATACCTTTATTCCAGTCCGATGCAGGTATGCGGAATACTTTGGGTTCAAAGGAACTATGCTGTAAAGTTTTATCACCTCCTGCCATTCCTGAAATGGTATATTTAATTTGTTTCTCCACACCTAAAGTCTTACCAAAATATTTATAGGCCGCAATGTAGGCAAATCCCATAGTTTGAGTACTTGCCCAATGGCTATTGTTACAGGCTTCAACCATCGCATCATAGTAATCATCCAACTTCTTTTGACCTGGTTGGATATAACTAAGTACCTCTACGATGATCGCCATATTACGTGCTTCGCTGCCGAAACTATAGTCTGCCCATCCATTGTTGCCATCTCGCTGCAAGGTTTCGGCTTTGTCCATATACTCTTTAGCTTTAGTGTCATATCCACCCAATTTGTATGTTCCGGCGATTAACCACCATGTAACTGGGTTTTTAGTGTTATTATTCGTTACAAAACGGTTGAGTCCGGATTTAGCTGATCTTCCAGCCTTAGCAAGCGTATATAACCTAAAAGCCTGAATAAAGGACTCGTTTTCATATACGTACTGCGTGGACGACTCTGCCAGTGCCCAGTCATTAGCCACTGTAATCTGAGCTGTCAACCATTTTTCGAGCAAGTCGTTGTACATACCGAGATTATTAAGAGCTTTCATTTCTGTCAGAAAATTGCCGGCATAGACATCGGACCATCCGTCGTAGTATCCATTTTCCCAATATTTGAATTTACCACTAGGCTGTTGCAATTTACTAATCTCAAAAAGTACATTTTGTAGGTGCTTTTGACGATCTTTTTCTTCCTTTGGATCTAGGGCAAGTACTTTGTCTAGGTACATCATCGCATATCCACGTGAAGTAATTTGCTCTAAGCATCCATAAGGATACTGTATCAACTCATCTGCATATTTAGTAAAATCGGGTACTTTGACACCACTGATAATCATATCAGACGTAAATACTTCCCTATATCCCTTTGGAACAATATTGACCGTCAGAGATTTACCTTTTTCAATAAGGTTTTTCTTAGTGTCAGACTCATATGCATTGGGATAGTTGACTAAAATGTCTGTTGACTCCGTCATAGATTTACTACCTGCTTGTGCACCTATATCGATTTTTACTGGTCCTACCTTGTTTTGTACTTCTAGGTTGAGTAGATGGGTGACCTGCTCTTTACCACTAAACTTCAGGCTGGTCGAAGGTAACATACCTTTGATGAAAGAGGCATCCGTTTTTGTAGTCAGATTAAAGGCGTCGATGGTATTATCATCTCTAAATACGGATACTGGCAATTTAAGTTTATCTGTTACATTCAGGCTTCGTGGCAATTGCGATTGTACCATTATCGGATTTTTAACTGGAATGAGCTTTTCCATGTTACCAAAATTATCTGCACTTCCAGCCACGACCATCATACGCACCTTACCGACATAATTAGGTATCGAAACGGTATGTGTATTTTTCCCTTTAGCATTGAGTTTAAATGGACCTAAGTGTCTGACTAATGGCTTGAAGCGATTGATCTCGGCAATGGCATCCGGATTATAGACATCATCTCCTCCGATAGAAATGATACCTGCAAATTTACCATTGAACCAATTGATTAAATCTTTATACAAATCCCATGTTTTAACGAGTAGCGGAAATTTGCCATTAAATTGTTTTTCAGGATTAGGTGTTTTAAATCCGGTAAGCCCTAGTAAACCCTCATCAACAAAGGCAATGGTATATTCCATTGGTTGGCCACTTTTTTCGGTAATATTAAAGGTATAAGTTTTGTTGGATTCAAGATTAGCAGGAATATTGGATACTGGTGTTAGTGGCAGCTTATTTGCATCCATCCGTATATACTTAACGCCATACATACGAAGGGGAAGATCGTTATTTTTCTGCATATATTTCTGCACGACAATCACATTTATATATATATTAGGTGCCCAGCTATCTTTGGAAGAAAGCTCAAGTTTAGTTTTAGAATCTGACAGATTTACCCATTTTTGTTCTAAGACACGGCTTCCTCGTTCGACACTGACAAGTGCTTTTCCATCCTTTATAGCAGGAAGCATGAGTTCTATGTTTTCGCCTATTTTATAACTTTCCTTGCCTGTTTCAAACTCTACGATATAAGGCTGTGTCCCTGTGACTTTGCTATTGGAATCAAAAACTGTAAAATACACCATCGATCGGTGTCCTGAGCGTGTATCTTTAAAAGTAATTAAATAGGCTCCATCATCTAGTTTTTTGCCGTTCCAATATAATTTGCCTTTGCCAGTGATGGTAGTACTATTACTTTCGATGTCTTTCCATGAGGAATCACTTATATAATTACCATCCGAACTGTACCGGTACTTGTCCACCCACCAGGAATCTATACTTTGCTGAAGCGTATAATCTATTTTTGTCTCCTGAGTATTGAGAGTTCCTTTGTCTGTGAGATTGACGAGATCAAAAGAGATGTCATCTAAAGGAGTGTAATTTCCGTTCCATCCTTTACCTGAGCTTTTAACAGCGCCAACGTAAGTAGTGAATGGTGAGACCGTGACTGTCTTTCCTTCTTTACCGACACCACCGTCAGCAAGGGTGGTTTCAGTTTCGACGTATAATTTTAAAGGAGTGTTGTATGTTTTAAAAGATACATCAGATTTAAAACTGCCTCTGCCCTGTGCATTTGTCGTAAGAGAGAAAAGATCGATATTTTTACTTGATGATTCACCAAAGACATCAAAATTATAATTGGTATAGCCGGTAAATGGCTGTCTGATCTTACTTACTTTGGCCGCAGCCTGGATTTTAGCATTAGCTAGATCATAACCAGTCAGATATCTTGCGTGGATATTGCCAGTGACGACATCGCCATATATTGTGCCCTTACTTTCATTATTAAAACTGTAGATAACTTCAGTAGTATTGGGCTTGATGGTTTCAATACGGATATTTTTACGGATTTTATTGATGCCAATATGGAAGATACACCGGTAAATACCGGTTTTGGCCTGCGACTGGGTATGTAGCACAAAGCTATGGATTAATTTGCTATCGGTATTAAGCACTTGTACCTGCTTATCAACAATCATATTGTCCATATCAAAAAAAGTCATAGTTATGGGTAAGCCTTTTGGCAAATCAATAGCTGCTTTATTGATCATCAGATTTACAAAAACTGAGTCACCTGGTCGATAAACATCCCTGTCTGTATAGATAAAGAACTGAGTGTCTTCCTCTGACCTTTCGCCAGCAACATCAAATTCTGTCATAGAATTACTACGGTCGGTGTCTAGCACCAAATAAGTAACGTTATTATAGTCTCTAACTTCTACCACTGTAGCATCTTCATATACTTGTTCAAAGGTTGCAAAGCCACTGGCGTTGGTTGTTTTCTCTGCTATAACTTCGCCCTGCATATTATATAGGATGATAGAAGCATTGTCCACTAACGACAAATCCTTTAATCTACTCAAGGCTATATGATAGGTATTTCCAGCCTTTTTAGCGATCACTGAATAATCTGTACAGATAAAAAGTCTTTCTGCAATAGATTTATTGTAGTAAAATCCTAGTTTACAAGGATTTTCTCTATCTGCCCAGTAATTATCATCATCGATATAAAAATAGTCCGTGTAATATGAATCTTTAAATTTGAAATAATCCATACTAGGAATGCTGTTAGGTAGATTATATTTGCTGAGTCTGTCTTTACATGCAAGTGTAGTAAAATCCGGAGAAAACTCCATACTGATATGATATATACTACCTGGATTACGTTTGACTCTACCACTTAGATCGATACCGTGTACTGACCAACCGTCTTCGTCCTTTATACCTTGATTGAGCGGGACAACTTCATCAAAAATCGGTTTACCAAATTTCCTAAGTGTATAAAAATCCGAATAATCAATAGAGTTCCAAGCTAAATATTGTTTGACATTTTCTTGTTTAATTTCGATGACGACCACTCTAAGTTTTTCGAGTGCGCGGGTTTTGACAGGGATTTTAAAATCGCCATCAGAGGGGAAGTAGTTGCCCTCACTTACAAACTGTACTGCTGGCAATTGATCGCTGATGTCAATACTATAACTTACAGAAGCAGGTAACGCTAAACCTTGCTGGGATTTGATACCATTATTTATATAAATTTTGACCGTTTTTTGATCTGCTATATTAGCCAAAAAGATGGTCAAAACGTTGTCTTTGATGGTATATTCAGCATTTTTGCCATTGACAGTCAGTAATCCTGTCATATCCATTTGCTTGCGCAAAGTTTGACTAAAATATATATTGTACTCCTTTTTACTATTGTTATATTGATTATGCAAGATTTTAAACATCGCCTTATCCCACGAAAAAATTGATATGTCACCTTTGGATGTACTCCCTATGGGTTTGCCGTCATATTGAATAGAAGATCCACTACTTATGCCTTTTGACCAAGTCAACTCTGCTTGATAATCATTACTGCCTAACTCATTGATTGTTTTTTTATCAGCATTAGTAGTAATGCAGGAAAGTAAGTTTTGTGGATCGGCTTTGTCGGCTGTTTTAATACGCAAAATAATGGAATTAGATCCATCTTCTGTGATGATAATTCCTTCTCTTTCTATGCTCATGTCTTGCATGAGTGTCTTAATTTGATAGTTGATATTTTGATCATAACGCTGACCATCCAATCGCTTCAGGTCGATATTTACTGTATAAGTCTGACTAGAAGCTAACGGTGCATCTGGAGTAAAAGTCAAGATGGTATAATTAGTAAGGCTTACATTTCCTGGTACTGACGGGCTTATTTTAATTACTTTTTGAAGTTCTTCATTAGATATTTCTTGGCTTACGGGGTCAAGTAATACATATTTTAGACTACTACTTGAAGAAATGACCCCTACTGATGCTGCAGTAAAATACTGACTTAATAATTCTTTATCCTTTGCTGGACTTAGTAAGTTTTTATCGGTTTTACTACATGAATTAATTACTAAAAGTATTAAAAATAGAAACAAAGTGTGCCTTTTCATCATATCGGTTATTATTTGATACAAAGATAACGGCTTTATAGGAATTAACATTGTATTCTTTTCAAAAGTAGATAGATAATTATTTTTCAATTACAATTATTACTCATTATATTTTTAAATGGTCCAAAGATTTAGTAGAAAAAACAGTAAATATCAAGGCAGAAACCGTAAACATAGCCTTAGCTATAGTGAGGATTTCTATCGCAGAGATTTGCTATTTTTTTTATAAGGAATGGGCTAATTTGAATGTATAATGAGTATAATAGAGTCAATAAAAAAATGTGTCATTAGAAATATAAATCTCTAATGACACATCATTTATAAAAATCAATTTTAGTGCTGACTATTAATTGGATGAATTAGAAGTGATTTTGGGCTGAATAGATACAAAAGATTTTTCTAATTTAATCATATCCCGAATGATATACATTGTTTCTTCAAGATAAATATCTTTTTTAAGATCTTTAATAAATTCATAATTTCGTGCTTTGTAACCCTCGTCATTTTTTACCTTTTCTAAGTCTGCCGCTACATTAGATATTTCAAAATTTTTAATGTTATGACTCAAAACATTTTCATCCTGATCATCTTCCTTATCGCGTTGCTCTACTAATTTTCTATAACTTGCAAAATCTAATGGAAAACGAGACTCGTCTCTTTGCTTTTTCAGTTTAGCAGCCCTCTTTATGATATAGGCAAATTTATCATTTTTAGCCACTCTATTATTGCTGTTTGCTACAACTTTTTGTTTATTTTCGAGCAATACTACTGACTGTCCAAATTTAGTAGGTGCTATTTCTGACCAAGCCATAGCGTATTCATATTCTTTTTCGCCTGTATCAACATATTCATATAGATCTGGCAAAATAACATCTGGAATCACACCTTTCATTTGAGTTGATCCACCATTTACGCGGTAAAATTTTTGAGTTGTTATTTTTTCATTTCCTAAAGGCTTGTATTGGTCAAAACCACCGATACTCCTGTCCAAGTCATAAAATCGCTGCACCGTACCTTTTCCAAAGGTAGATTTACTACCTACAATGATAGCGCGATTATAGTCTTGCATCGCTGCTGCTATGATTTCTGAGGCAGAAGCACTGTTTTGATTTACCATAATGATGAGTGGTCCATCATAAACTACTCCTGCGTCCTTATCCTGATATACACTTGGCTTGCTGTCTCTGCCTTTAACCTGGACAATAGGGCCTTCGCCTATAAAAAATCCACTCATATCAACGACATCATTCAATGATCCTCCAGAGTTGTTTCTCAAATCAAGAATAATACCATTAACATGTTGTGCTTTAAGTTTACCGATTTCCATTGCAACATCGGCAGCACATGAATTGCCTCCTTCTACTTCAAATGAAGAGTAAAACTTAGGTAAATATATGTATCCAATGTTATGAACATCGCCAGATATATTTAGAATGGCAGACTTAGCCTTACCATCTTCCAGTTGCACTTCATCACGCTCGATTGCAATGTCAACTACTGAGTTATCCTTTTTTCTAACTGTGAGTATTACGGTAGTTCCTTTTTTACCGCGAATCATCTGTACGACGTCATCAAGGCGCATTCCAGCTATATCTACAGGTTCTTTACCCTGTTGAGCAATTTTTAAAATGACATCATTTTCTTCCAGCTTTTTGGTCTTCCACGCCGGACCTCCTACTACTATACTAAACACTTTAGTATAATCTCCTTCTAATTGAAGTCTCGCCCCGATACCTTCAAGTTTGCCTCCCATATTGATGTCAAAATTTTGCTTTTCGACAGGGCTAAAATAGTCTGTATGTGGATCAAAATAATTGGAAATGCTTCCCAGATATGTTTCCATCCTGTCATTCCTACGCAACTTTTTAACCCGATCAAAAAAGTCTATATATCTCTTTTTAACATCCTTGATTGCATCAGCTTTGAGACTGTCCAATGGCTTTTTTGTATTTGTCTGCACTGTGTCCTTGTTCTGCTTTTCGATCTTGCTAAGCCAGTTGGCGTTAACTTCCCACTGGATAATCTGACTCCACCGTTGTTTTAATTCTTTATCATTAGCTGCATACAACATACTATCTGGATTGACCTCAAAATATCCTGGACGATTCAAATCTAATTTTCCTTCGATGACGCTCTTAAAATAGCTTTCTGCTTTAGATAACCCTTTATCAAGCAAAATGGAAGATTTATCAAAAAAATCAAACCTTAATTCCCTAATTTGATCATCAATCTGGGTTTCGTACTGACTTAATTCAGTGATATCTTGCTGTGTAAAATATCTCTTACCACCATCTATTCTCTTCAAATACAATTTATATACGGCTTTACTTAAATTATCATCTATAGGTTTAGGATTGAGATGTACGTATTCTATCGTTTGCATCATAGCTTTAAGAGTTATCGCTTCTTTTTCGTCCACTCCCGGCTTAATCGAAGGACCCGAGGTAAACCAGAAAAAACCTAATAAAGCTGCGACTACTATTGAACTTCTTAATATCATTTTTTTAACTTGTTTTGCATCCATTAATATTATTTATAAACCTATGGTATTTGATAAATAAAAACTGCTTGTTTCATAAATACCTTTCTTTGTAACTCAAATATTCAATAAAGATTTTTAAAATCATTAATTTTTAACATAAAAATAACTTGAAAATAGACTAAATGCAAATTTTGTCAGACAAAGTTTACTTTTATGCTTTAATGATATCATATCTATTGACAATATTGTATCATCTGCTTTGTAATAGCATCTGGAAGGTATGCCCCTGCTAATGGATCGCTCACTAAGTCTAAGCGGCTCTCCTCTCTAAAAATATGCATCATGTTAATCATTAGCCTGACGGACTCATCATCATCTTGCAAAGTCGGCGCTATGATATTGCTATTACCTATAAAACCTGACATAAGTAGATAATTACTTATTATCATCCGGTTGACTTCAGGGTGTTCTATCGAAGGTACTATGGATATAATTTGTAAGTCATGGTCAGATCTCCCACTTTGAGCCCATACATAACGCATCGCTCTCAACTCCGCAATCTGGGCGATAAAATCAGTTTTTAATTCCACTACTACAGTCATTTTACAGTCGCTTAACGCTGATTGCATAGCCATACTAAATGAAGTCAAGCGTGTGGAAAATTTTTGATCAGCCTTAAGTACTATCGGATTCTGAATCAAAATACAAAGACTCGTCTTTTTATCCGAATACACTTCTGAGACATACTGCGCTACTTCATTTTCTAAAGAAACCTTATCCTCATCTGTCAATAAAACAATGTTTATCATATCTGGAAATATCCCATGCAACAGCGTTGACAAATTTACACTATTTCTCGTTTTTAGTATAAGATTATCTACCCCATTATGAAGCTGCTTTAAAATGCGCTTATTTGAGATAAGCTCATCACCTGAAGAAATTTCAGCAAATAATCCTGAGCTTGACTGAATACCTGATATTGGGACAATGTGATTCTCTATATCTGTTAAAAAAGCATCTACAATAAAATCATTTTCAATATTATAATTTAATTGCTCTACATCGTATTTGCCTTTACTGTCTGCCTGTGCTTTAGCTTTCCAATCCGCAGTATTCTGTTTATTAAACTCACTCCACGTAAGCATACCGATTCCTCATTTTTTGGTTTCAAAAGACAAATTTAAACAACTTTGTTAACAATAACACAGTTTTCAAATTTTAAAGTGTACAATAATTACATATTTTCTGTCTAATGACTGTACTTCCGCCATTTATCTTATTGATTGAAAAAAAATGCATTGTTCCCATCAAAATATAAAACTAATGTACGCTGTGTAAACCTTAATTGCTTAATATTGTTTATACCTGCATATTTAAAGTGGTTTAATTAAGAAATTTTAAAGTACAAAAAAACAGTTTTAAAAGTAAGCATGGAAGCAGTAAAAACACCCGTGATGTTATATACGGAGCAAACTCCAAACCCGGAAGCAATAAAATTTGTAACTAATAAGATGCTATACAGCGGTATAGCGGATTTTAAAGATGCTGAATTAGCAAAAGAATGGTCGCCGCTGGCTACAGAATTGTTTCAGTTTCCTTATGTAAAAATGGTGCATATCAATAACAATTTTGTCACTATTACTAAAGAAATGAATTATGAATGGGAAGACATCATGCATGGTCTTAAAAACTTTGTAAAACAATACGTCAATGAAGATAAAGGTATCGTAAAAGATGGATTTGATGTTGTGATGGCAAAGATGGAAGAAGATGCTAAGAAAATAGTTTTTGAAGGGGATGAAGGTGAGTTAATTCAACGTATTATAGATTTAATAGAAACGTATGTAAAACCAGCAGTAGCTATGGATGGCGGTAATATTGAATTCAAATCATATCATGATGGTGTTGTTACAGTTATTATGCAAGGCTCTTGTAGTGGATGCCCCTCTTCGACTGTTACGCTAAAAGCTGGCATAGAAGGAATGCTAAAGCGGATGATACCAGAAGTACGAGAAGTAGTTTCTGAAATGGAATAGAGCCTCATTAATTTAGAAAAGATTTTGTTTTTATAGAGTTATTACGATAACTTTAAGTTTAATAAAGCCGGTTTTGACCGGCTTTATTTTTATGAAGCCTAAATTTCTATAATGAATACCGGAAATCATATTGACCTTACAGCCTTACTTCGTGACGTCCTACCTGTCATAGAAAAAACGTCCCAATTTATTAAAATGCATTTTGCAACTGTCAAAAGTGAGGAAATCATCGAAAAGAGTGTCAATTCGTTAGTATCCTATGTCGATAAAACGGCAGAAGAAATCCTGACAACGGGACTTTCGCCCTTGATTAAGGATGCAGGTTTTATTACTGAGGAAGAAACTATACGTCAGGATATCAAGGAATTTACTTGGATTATCGACCCACTAGACGGTACAACTAATTTTCTTTATGAAATTCCACATTTCAGCATCAGCGTTGCTTTATATGATGGTCAGCGTGTCGTTTTGGGTGTGGTATGTGATGTAATGAACAATGATTTTTATACAGCAATTATAGATCATGGAGCTTTTTACAATGGTACACCAATCCATGTCAGTGACAAAAAAATATTTCAGGACACTATCATTGGCACTGGATTTACCTATCTTCCAGAAAAAATAACCGATGCCCATTTTACAGTACTCAGAGCTATTTTAATGCAAACAAAAGGTATTCGTCGTATGGGTTCGGCAGCACTCGACTTATGCTATGTAGCACGCGGGATTTTTGGTGCTTTTTATGAAGATAATCTCAATGCGTGGGATATTGCCGCAGGCGCACTGCTTGTCAGCGAAGCAGGAGGGCAAATATCTGACTATACCGGAAATGATAAATGGCTTTTCGAAGGTGAAATCCTAGCTACAGCACCACAGTTTAACAGTGATATGTTAAAAGTTTTGTCTCACTTTAATAACTAAATATGGCTAGGCAGCAGGTCATAGGCAAACGTGGCGAAGATATAGCATCTGAATATCTAACGAAACTAGGATATACCATCCTCGAACGCAATTGGCGGATCGGTAAAGCAGAAATAGACATTATAGCAAAAGATGGTGAAATCCTCATTTTTGTCGAAGTAAAAACCCGCTCATCAGCCCACTTTGGATCACCTGAAGAGAGCATTAGCAATTATAAAGAGAACCTAATTATAGATGCGGCCGGAAGATACATGGAACAAATCAATCATGACTGGGAAATACGCTTCGATATAATAAGTATCGTATTTGATCTTGAAGATCTACCTATTATCAACCATTACAAAGATGCGTTTTATCCTACAATATAGAGCTATTTATTGGATATAGGCTTAACCTTTATCCCTTGCTTTCTCAATAGATTGATAACACCTTTAGGGCCACCAAGGTGTCCAGCACCAACCGCATAAAATGTTTGGCCTTTTTTAGCACCTTCAATGATCAGAGGTATCCAGTTCTCATTCCTTTTAGTCAAAAGTTTATCTTCAAAACCCTCTGCATTTTTATCTTCTTCTCCTATCATGGCGACCATGGCGTTAATGTCCTGATCTAAATACATCTTAGTCATATCATTCATCTGGCTGTCTTCCTTATTTCCTTCACTACTTTTAATAGCATCTACTAGCATTACAGCCTGCGCATCATAAGGAATCTCATCAAAAAGACTCAACTGAAAATCTATAGTTTCTAAACCGCCCGTTTCTTTTCCACTATTTTCTGCTATTTTCATCAGCTCCATTTCATATGACTTCATCCCGCTGGTTGCTAAACTACCGGGCTCTAGATCACCATAGGTCAAGGCAGTCAAAAACATAGGTTTCATCTTTTCAATCATCATAATAGGAAGCCCCTTTTTCTGAAAATAGTCGCTTACGTATTTATAATCCTGCTCTGATAAGAGGTCTTTAAGTGTTTTATTATCTTTCATGAAGATCTTGCCCATGATACCCATCATCGCTGACATGTCATTCATCTCCTTCATATCTATCTCAAAAACGATCTTTTTCACTTGGTCTAATGCCGTCAGTGTACCCTTAGGCAGAAAATAATCTTTACTGTCTATAAGGTGGATAGTGCCATACAAAAAGGATGGTTTAGAAATACCGGGTCCGGTTAATTCCCAAAGCAACGCTTTTTCTAATGGTTTGTCAATTGAAACGGATTGTTTAGCCGTTTTACACGACGTAAATGGCAAAACAAATAGAAATAAACTAAAAAATAATATATTTTTGAATCTAAATGATTTCATGTTTTTATTTTAATGAAGTAAAACGTCCTTATGCTTCAATTGTTGCAAACACCATTTCAAAAAGCTAATCGCTGTCTGTTAGCTTCGTATAACATGATACCGGCAGCTACGGATACATTGAGGGAATCAAAATCATTGACTGCCGGAATTTCAAGGGTATAATCTACGATTTCCAAGATTTTATAATGTAGCCCCTTGCCTTCCGATCCCATAATAATAGCCATCGGATCTCTCATGTCGCATGTGCTCAGCGGCACAGCATTAGTCAGGCTTGTAGCTGCAACAACTATTCCGGCTGCCTGTAGATCGCTGATAAGTTCAAATATACTCGAAGCACGTCCTACAGGCAATTGTAAAAGTGCACCTGCCGAAGCTTTGATAGCTTCTTCATTAACCCTTCCTGTAGTATTACCGGCGAGAATCATCCCATGAGCTCCAAAAAAATATGCCGAACGTGCAATTGCACCTATGTTACGAACATCAGTAACGCCGTCAAGAATAACTATTAATGCAGGTCTTTCACTGTTGATCGCCTGCTCTATCAATTGCTTGTATTCAACATATCGTATCGAAGGAATAATAGCTACAATACCTTGATGAACAGCCTGATGCCCGACCAACTCATTGAGTTTTATCTCTGGTACTTTGGCTAATGGAATATTATTCTGTTTACATTCCTTACGGATTTGTATTTCAAATTCACCCCTAATTGTATTGAGCATAAAGACCTTTTCTATACTTTTGTCAAATTTGAAAGCCTCTAAAACCGTATTTTTACCGTAAATAATTTCTGACATATCCTTTTGAAAAGCAATGAATAATATGAATCAGCGGCAAAATTGAGGAATATTTCTGGTTATAACTAATTTTTTAAGCATCATTCATCCATTTAATTCCTAAAAATAACGTGCATTAGATATAAAAAAAAGATATACCATAGATTGCGTCATAGATGATAATTGAAAAACCCTAAGTCAATTAGAGCATTAAAAACATAGAAGTATTTATGGATTTATAATCAATATATTTGCATCGATAGCCGCATATCATTTCTTACCTAAAAAACCATCCATAGCTCATCACTTAATACCCATTATATTTTTAAATGGTCCAAAGATTTAGTAGAAAAAATAGTAAATATCAAGGCAGAAAACGCAAACATAGCCTTAGCTATAGTGAGGCTTTCTAACACAGAGATTTGCTATTTTTTTATAAAGATTGGACTAATTTGAATGTATAATGGGTATAAAACTGGAAGAGTCTAATTTCATGTAGCTTTGCCTACAATTCTGGCAGTCTTACGTCGAACTCAAGTTAAATATTATAATTTGGGTTTATAGCATTATTTGTTATTTTGGGCTGTTTTATTACAAATAATGTCTTTTTTACAACATTTTCATCATAAAATCATTAGCTATTATCATTATTTATATAATTTTATGCAAATATTTTATTAGCAATCCAATTTAGTTAATTATCAACATTTTCCTTTTATGAGAAATTTTTTGCTCCTATTGGCTTATATGCTTCCAATAGCACTCTTTGGTCAGAACAAAGTTCCATTTGATATAGCAATGGATCATCTTAAAAAACAAGCTATAATATGGCAAATCGATCCGGCAGATTACGAGGGATCTATGATTAGTTCTGAAGCAACCAACCAGGACATTACTTACCTTTATTTGAATCAGGCATATAAAGGCATCCCAGTCAGAAATGCAATGGCTGTCATCGTTATTAAAAATGGAGTTGTAGTATCTGACAATCAAAATTATGTCCAGCACATTGAAAAGAAAATCAATGCCTCCGCTTATAAAGTAGGCGCTGATGTAGCTATCGTCAATGCTGCTCAGGAACTTGGGATCACATTAAAAAGTCGTCCAGTACTCACTAATAGAAGCAATGAAGGCAAATGGTCTTTTGAAATGCCCGAGCTGACAAAAACACCTATACAAGCTGAGTTGAAATACGAACTTGTCGATGGCAATTTGATATTAGTATGGAATTTGAGTATGGATATGAAAAACAGCGCAGATTACTGGGATATGAATATCGATGCTACTACAGGAATCTACATTTCCAAGCACAATTTGACCATTTATTGCCAACATGGTGATAAGCCATATGCAAATCATAATAATTGTTCACATCATGAAAGCAATATTTTACATCCGACTGAATCTCCGGAAGCGAGCCCAACAAGTATTGCCAAGTACAATGTATTTGCCTTACCTGCAGAAAGCCCTATACACGGAACCAGACAAATCGTAGGTGACGAACAATACAATACTGGATCGCCATTTGGATGGCATGACACTAATGGTGTCGATGGTCCCGAATATACAATCACACGAGGTAATAATGTCTATGCATATCAGGATAAAAATGATGATGATAAGTCAGATGGTCCTGAAACAGACGGAGGCAGTAACTTAAACTTCGATTTTCCTATAGATTTTTCTAAAGATCCAAGAGATAATGCTAATGCAGCCGTTACTAATTTGTTTTATATGAATAATATGGTGCACGATCTTTCTTACAAATGGGGATTTACTGAAGAATTTGGTAACTTCCAGCAAAAAAATTATACCGGTAAGGGAGATGGTAGTGATTACGTTTTGGCACAGGCTTTTGATGGAATTACGCTTCATGAAGCAGGACAAACCAACCCTGCTAAAATCAACAATGCTAATTTTTCCACACCGATTGATGGTTTCAATGGTAGAATGCAAATGTACCTCTGGACAAATACAGGTGGTATAGTTTCTATAGACGAGCCTGAAAACATTAAAGGTTTTATCAACGAATATGGTAATGCTAGCTTTGGATTGCCTATCCCTAATAAAGATGAGTCACCTGTATCCGGAAGTGTGGCAATAGCTAAATCTGCTGGAGCAAATGGTGCAACAGGATGCTCAGCCATCATCAATGCAAATGAAGTAAAAGGCAAAGTAGCAATTATAGAAAGAGGTACTTGCGATTTTAGCAACAAAGTTTATAATGCACAACAAGCTGGTGCTGTTGCTGCAATTATTTGCAATATCCCTGGTATTAATGGTGGTAATGGTGAAGAAATAGTAGGAATGGCTGCAGGTTTAAATGCTGAAAAAATAACAATTCCTTCCATTTTCATGAAAAAATCTGACTGTGATAAAATCAGAGTAGAACTTTCTAAAGGCGTTAATGTCGTGATGACTTTTCAGGAAAGAGGTAATAGCGGACCAAAGTATTTTGATGGATCATTAGACAATGGTATCATGGCACACGAATATGGTCACGGTATTTCCACAAGGCTTACAGGCGGTCGATTAAACTCTTCTTGTCTTAATAATGACGAACAAATGGGTGAAGGGTGGAGTGACTTCTTTGCTCTGATACTCACCCACAAGCCTGGTGATAAAGGAAGCGATGCCAGAGGCATTGGTAATTATGCATTGGGTGCAAGTGTGGATGGTAGTGGTATCCGTAGATATCCTTACTCCACTGACATGAATATCAATCCTCAGACCTATAAAGATATACGCAATACTACGGCTCCCCATCCAGTAGGAGAAGTTTGGGCTGATATCCTTTGGGATATGTACTGGAAATTTGTTGATAATTATGGATTTGATCCAGATTGGAACAATGAAAAATCTGGTAATTTCCTATCTGCAAGGTTAGTGATTGAGGCGATGAAAATACAACCATGTAATCCTAATTTTGTAAAAGGTAGAGACGCTATACTAAAAGCAGATTCTTTACTATTTAACGGCAAAAATGCAAAAATCATCTGGGAATCTTTCGCAAGAAGAGGTGTAGGGTTTTATGCATCCGCAGGAAATGATAGAAATCAAAACGTTGAAGATTTTAACTTGTTGCCAACTTTAATAGAGAAATTAAAAATCACAAAGACAGCAACAAGCTCTGTTAATCCAGGCGCAGAAATTGATGTTCATATCCATGCTATTAATCATATACCTTCTCAACAAAATAATGTCATCATTACTGATGAATTGCCAGATGGTATGTCCTATGTTGCTGGTTCTGCCAATATCACACCAAAGATCGTAGGTAATGAACTTATATTCGAAATAGGCACGATGGAATATAAACGCGAAATAGACATTACCTATAAGACAAAATCAAGTCCAAGTAATAAATCTATTCGGTTAGACTTGGAAAATTTTGATGGCAACTTTGACTGGAATACAGAAAACACATTGGGTAGTGAAGAATGGATTTCGTCCTATGACATTTTTAGAAGCCCTGACCAATCCTACAGTATATTTAATGGTGTCGAAAAAGGTGATGCGTCCCTTATATCTATCCCTTATGAAATCAAAGGTAAAAAACCAGCTATGCGTTTCTGGCATAGGTATAATACTCAGAGTGGTAATGACGGTGGATTTGTTGAAATATCTGCTGACGGCGGAGCGTTTGTCCGCGTACCTAAAGAGAAATTTATCCGAAATCCATATAACACCAGTTTAGCATATGCAACTATTGCCGAGCCTAATGTGTATGCATTCACCGGAAATTCGGGTGGTGACTGGGATAAAACTTTAAAAGGATCTTGGATAGATTCTTATATTGACCTAAGTGATTATGCCGGCAAAAATATCACCTTCAAATTCAGATTTGTTTGTGATGATACAGAAAAAGCTAAAGGTACGTTTACAGGGTGGTTTATTGATGACTTTGAGATCCTTGATATGTTTAAATATAATGCTCAGGCATGTATCGCCTCAGAAAACGGAACTGGAGCAAAAGCTTGTACAGAACCTATAGAAACCATCGTTAATCCTGTAGAAACTGTCAGTGTAAATGATACACCGTTAAATAAAGATATCTTATTTAAACTCGAACCTAATCCAGCTGATGATTATGTCTCTATCCAAATTGTAAATCCTGAAAACCAAAATGTAGTTATTACCATCAGCAATATTAGTGGTCAAGTACTTTACAATAGAACTCATCATCTATCAGGTGCTTCAGGACAGTTGACAATCCATACGGATAAAATACCTTCCGGCATGTATCTGGTAAAAATGATGAGCAATAATAAAGTTTATACAGAAAAATTAATAGTCAAATAATGAAGGTTTAGGATGATTACGGCATGAATTTTGTTATAAATATATTACATATTAATTTTTCATTCCTGTAATTGTTAAACCAACCTTATAAAGCCATTCACGATCGTGAATGGCTTTTTTGTTTCCGATATTTCCTTCAATTATATTTCCATAATTACTATTCTGGCAGTATTTTCTTAAATCAGACGATGTTTTAAATATATTTCTTTTTTATACTCTAAAATATACTGACCTTTGCGGCATTGAAATTTCTCCAAACTTACAGAACACATGATTCAATTTTTTTCGCAGGGCAATCAACAGATTTATGCAGTCCACACCTCACGTATTTTATCATCAGATGATGTCAAAAAATTAGTATGGCTGTTTGGTGAAGCCCAACTTATAAAAAGTAATACAATACAAGGTTTATTTCTTGGGCCTCGTGCTTCTATGATTACTCCATGGAGTACTAATGCCGTAGAAATATGCGAAAATATGGGTATTCCGGATATTCATCGTATCGAATTATTTACTACCTTTGATGGATCAGCTTTTGACCCTATGTTACTTCAACAGTACAATGGACTGGATCAAAATATTTTTAAGCTCGACATCCAACCTGAACCCATTTTATGGATTGACGATATTGCAGCCTACAATCAGCGGGAAGCATTATCACTAAACACTGAAGAAATTGCATTTTTAGAAGACGTGTCTCAACGCATAGGTCGTAAACTTACAGATTCTGAAGTTTTCGGCTTTTCTCAGGTTAATTCTGAGCATTGCAGACATAAAATCTTCAATGGCACCTATATTATCGATGGCGAAGAACAACCGGACAGTTTGTTTGCCATGATTAAAAAAACATCTCAGAAAAATCCTAATGATATTGTTTCGGCCTATAAAGACAACGTAGCCTTTATCAAAGGACCTGAAGTCGTACAGTTTGCTCCGGAAAGTGCCGACAAGCCATCTGCATACAAAGATAATACATTTGATTCTGTATTATCCTTAAAAGCTGAAACACATAATTTCCCGACAACTGTTGAGCCATTTAATGGCGCTGCTACCGGTTCGGGTGGAGAAATAAGGGACAGAATGGCAGGCGGTCAAGGATCGATTCCTCTTGCAGGTACTGCAGTTTATATGGCATCTTATCCAAGACTGGAAGGGACAAAGGTCTGGGAACAAAAAATAAAAGAAAGACCGTGGTTGTACCAAACTCCAATGGATATCCTGATTAAGGCATCAAATGGTGCTTCTGATTTTGGAAATAAGTTCGGTCAGCCACTTATCACTGGATCATTACTCACTTTCGAACACGATGAAAACGGCATCATCGAGGGATATGATAAAGTCATCATGCTTGCTGGTGGTATAGGCTATGGCAAGCATTCACAGGCACAAAAAAAGACACCGCACAAAGGCGATAGCGTAGTCATCTTAGGTGGTGATAATTATCGTATCGGCATGGGTGGCGCAGCCGTTTCATCGGCAGATACTGGCGCTTTTGGTTCCGGCATAGAACTTAATGCCATCCAAAGATCCAATCCCGAAATGCAAAAACGCGTAGCCAACACAGTCAGAGCCCTTGTAGAAAGCAAGGATAATCCTATTATCTCTATCCATGATCACGGTGCCGGCGGACATCTCAATTGCCTGTCCGAGTTAGTGGAAGCAACCGGAGGTGTTATCGAAATGGACAAATTGCCAGTAGGCGACAAAACTCTTTCTGCTAAAGAAATCATCGGCAACGAATCTCAAGAAAGAATGGGTCTAGTCATTAGCCGGGAAAACATTGCATTATTAGAGAAAATAGCAGAAAGAGAGCGATCACCCATGTACAATGTCGGCCGTGTAACAGGCGATTATAGATTTACTTTCCACTCAGAAAAGCATAATATTAAGCCTATTGATTTAGAATTGGCGGATATGTTTGGATCAAGTCCTAAAATGATCATCCAGGATACCACCATACAAAAAACATACAGTGATATCCAGTATAATAACGACGCACTCGAATCCTATCTCAAAGAAGTCCTCCAGCTCGAAGCTGTAGCATGCAAAGATTGGTTAACCAATAAAGTGGATCGCTGTGTAGGTGGCAAGGTAGCTAAACAACAGTGTTGTGGCCCCATCCAGCTTCCGCTCAATAATTGTGGTGTTATGGCACTGGATTATACAAGTAAAAATGGTATCGCAACCTCTATCGGACATGCTCCTGCAAGCGCACTAATCAGTCCGGAAGCAGGAAGCAGAAATAGTATAGCGGAAGCCTTGACTAATATCATTTGGGCACCTCTTAAAGATGATATTAAAGGTATCAGCCTTTCGGCAAACTGGATGTGGGCCTGTAAAAATCCCGGAGAAGATGCCAGATTATTTAAGGCCGTTCGTGCTTGTTCTGATTTTGCCATAGCTTTAGGTATCAATATTCCTACCGGTAAAGATTCCCTATCTATGAAACAAAAATACAAAGACCAGGAGGTTATTGCACCGGGAACCGTCATTATCTCTGCGGCAGCACACTGTACCGATATTAATCAGGTCATCGAGCCAGTAGCCCAACCTTCAGGAGGAGCACTCTATTATATCAACATGTCTTTTGACAATTACGCATTAGGAGGGTCATCTTTTGCTCAGGTACTCAATAAAATCGGCACAACAAGCCCGGACATTAAAGATGCTCATGCATTTGTCAATACTTTCAACACGATTCAAAGCATCATAAAAGAAAACAAAATCATTGCAGGACACGATGTCGGTAGCGGTGGTCTTATTACGACCTTGCTGGAGATATGTTTTACTGGTACAAATACTGGATTAGACGTGGATTTGAGTGCTTTGGCTTGTGCAGATTCTATCCAGTTGCTCTTTGCTGAAAATGTCGGAATTGTCTTCCAGTCGGCTCAAGGTCAGGAAAATACTATCGAAGATACGCTGAGAAGGGAAAATATTACTTTCCACAAAATCGGAAATGTTACCGAAAAACCTGTATTAATCCTAAAAAATCACGACGAACACTACAATTTGGATATTCACGCATACAGAGATATTTGGTATAAGACTTCTTACTTATTGGATAGGCAACAAGCCGGATTTGATAAGGCTTTAGAAAGGTATCAGCACTTTAAAAACCAGCCACTCACTTTTCACTTTCCCGATAATTTTACAGGTAAAAAGCCAGTAATCGCTTCTGACAACCGCATCAAAGCAGCCATCATACGAGAGAAAGGAAGTAATTCGGAACGCGAAATGGCCAACGCTATGCACCTTGCCGGTTTTGAAGTGATAGATATTCACATGACCGATTTAATCAGTGGACGTGCGGATTTATCGGATATTAGGTTTATAGGTGCCGTAGGCGGCTTTTCCAATTCGGACGTTTTAGGCTCTGCCAAAGGTTGGGCTGGATCATTTAAGTATAATGAAAAAGCACAAAAAGCATTGGATAATTTCTTTGCCCGCCCTGATACACTGAGTATTGGAATCTGTAATGGATGTCAATTATTTATGGAACTCGAACTCATCTATCCAGGCCATGACGTTAAGCCAAAAATGCATTTTAATGATTCACATAAGTATGAATGCCAGTTTACATCCGTTAAGATCCAGCCTAATAACTCCATTATGTTATCAACGCTTGCGGGAAGTACACTCGGTGTCTGGGTATCACATGGGGAAGGAAAATTTGTCCTGCCTAAAGAAGAATCCGCATATCATATCGTCGCTAAGTTTGGCTATAATAGCTATCCTGCCAATCCAAATGGATCCGACTATAACACAGCTATGATGTGTTCGGCCGATGGAAGGCATTTGGTTACAATGCCGCACATAGAGCGATCAGTATTTCCATGGAACTGGGCATATTTCCCCGGAAAAGAATTGTACGAAGTTTCGCCATGGGTAGAAGCCTTTGTCAATGCATACAAATGGTTAGATAAAAAAGGATAAGTGCTTATCTTACATACCACTTGACAAGTATTCTTATTTTCATTTGAAAATATTTTTAATAATTGTGATATTATTATATGTTGTGCGAATAATTAGAAAAAAGAAATTTTATCTTCTAATTATTTAATCAAATGAAAAACAGTAAAGACATAATCTCGGCAACTATTTTAATTGTAGTACTGACCTTTACCACTGGTTGTGCACTCACCATCACAAGAAATTATTATCATAATAGTACAATCTATAAGCTAAAAAAGTATGAATCACAATTCTATGCTTCCTATTATCTTATTGAAAAATGGCAATGATGCAAAACATAGATAAAATTGATAAATCTGACTTATTCCTAACTGTTATTCAATCTCATAAAGGAATCCTTTACAAGATAGCTAACTCGTATTGCAAGGATGTTGAAGATAGAAAAGATCTTGTTCAGGAAATCGTTTTCCAATTATGGAAGTCGTTCGAGAACTATGACAATAATTTTAAATATTCAACTTGGATATACAGGATTTCTTTGAATGTTGCTATTTCATTTTACAGAAAAGAGAACAGCAGGAGTAAAATAGCAAATCCTCTAAGCGAAGGGATTATCCATTTCACAGATAATACAGGTCTTGAGGACAAGGAAACAGACTTGGGCATTTTACAAGAGTTAATAGCTCAACTAAAGGATCTGGACAAGGCTATAATGCTACTTTATTTGGAAGAAAAAAGCCACAAGGAAATTGCCCAGATTATCGGTATTTCAGAAACCAATGTCGCCACCAAAATAAACCGCATAAAAAACAATTTAAAACAAAAATTCAATTTACTTAAACAGCAATAAAATGGAAAATACAGAATTTATAAATATTTGGAAACAACAAAATGACAAAATTGAAAAAACATTGGCTATTAATGAGTTCCTGTTAAAAGAAACGCTGAATAATAAAGCCAGAAATTCTCTGAAATCATTGATTACACTAAAGACCGCAGGAATTATTGCCTTTGTGCTATATCTCCTATTTTTAGGTTATTTTTTGGCTTATGCTTTCTCCTACTATACCTCTGCATCAAATTATTTTATCGGATCCGTTTCTGTAATCTTTGTGGTTAATATAAAGGGCCTTGCAGACTATATAAAACACCTGGTTTGGACCAATAATATTAATTATAATGGAAGTATATTGGAAATACAGCAACAACTATCACGCCTGCAACTATCTATCATTAACCACGCTAAAACAATGTGTCTGCAAATTCCTTTTTATACTACATTTTATTTGAGCAACAAGTGGTTTCCCCAAGATGTGCCAATAGGATATGTCATATTTCAGATAATCATAACCGGCTCTTTTACATATTTTGGCTATTGGTTATATAAAAACCACAAACCTGAAAACTTGAGCAAAAAATGGTTTAGGGATTTGATAGCAGGCTCAGGTGGTAAAGCAGTATTGAAAGCAATGGAGGTATATAAAGAAATGAATGAGTTTGAAAAGGAAGATAAGGACATCGGTTTATAACAAGTGGTCTGAATACAAGCAAGTCGAACCATCTCTGATTAAACTTTTGTGCTATATTAAGAGTTCAATTCATAGCATCAATCCCGATAGCTATCGGGATGCTAAAAATCACTGCCTGCGTCAAGCCGCTGGAAAGTTAGCTGCAACTATGGATGAGCAGTGTGCAATCACAAAATAAGTCTAAAATATTAACAACAACTGAAAGACAAATGGCAACAATGAAATTCAAAAATCAAATCATTTTTTTATTATTAATAAGCTTATTTTTTACATCTTGTAACGGACAAGTGAAAACAAACACTGAATCTCAAAAAAAAGGTGAGCAAAAAACGATTCCAAATGAACTGCCTAAAATGATAAAGACTCAAGGTCATTATTCTTTTATGGCGTATAACGGACCACACTCTGATACAAATGTCAACATTAGCTCCATCATTGAAGACATGAAAGGAAATATATGGATAGCAACAATGGGTGAAGGTGTGTATCGTTTTAACGGAAAAACTTTTGCTAATTTTACTGCAACAGACGGATTGATATCGAATGTTGTGTTTTCCATCTTAGAAGATAAAGACGGAAATATATGGTTTGGAACTTCAAACGGAGTTTCCCGATATAATGGAAAAGCTTTTACAAGTTACCCTTTTTCAGTTATTAATAGCAATCAAACGAATGATTCTAATCCTCGCACAGAAGTGCCGAGTATGTTACAGGACAAAAAAGGAAAAATTTGGCTGGGCACAACAAATGGTGTCTATTGCTATAACGGCTCAACATTTACAAATATTTTAAAACTTGGCACTTTATCAAGCAAGTTAAACTCTGACATTTCAGGTTTCATTTCTGTTCCCTCTATTATTCAAGATAAAGATGGAAATATTTGGTTCACATCTTGGTCTGAAGGGTTGTGCCGATTTGACGGAACAACTATTACCTTTTTCAAATCAGAAGGACATTTATTAAGCAACAATGGTCTTTTGCAGGATAAAAACGGAGACATTTGGATTGCCGAAAGAGGATACGGTGGAGTTTCCCGATATAACGGAAAAACTTTTAAAAAGCTGTTTACAGATTTGTTAATAACAGACATAAAAGAAGACAGAAAAGGAAATATTTGGTTTGCCACATTTGACAGAAAGAAGAAATCAGGTAGTATCGTTTGTTACAATCCTACAACTGATGAAACTGTTTCACAATTTACAGTTACAGATAAAAATGGAAATAATAATATCTCTTGCATAGCCATTGACAAAGTAGGAAATATTTGGTATGGTTTAGATAAGATGACCTTAAAAAAATATGATGGCAAAACCTTCACAACATTTTCTCAATATGACAACTAAACAGAGGAGCTTTGACAGAAAAAGTATGGCGAGCAGATACAAAAAAATGGCAATGGAGCCGGTGAAGTGCTTCTGTTGAGTCCCGTTAGCTATCGGGATGCAAGGTTTCTGTTTCTTCATAAATTCCCCAACCATGGCACGTATATTGGTTATGGAATTTGTACGGAAATTTAACGTACAATTATGTGATGTACGGAAATTATATGTACATTTGCGAAAATATTTCAATTATGAGTACAATAGTTAAAGAAAATTCAAGATTTGATGCAAGGCTTCCTAAAGAGCAAAAACAACTTTTTGAGAAAGCTGCATATTTAGGAGGTTATAGAAACTTAACAGACTTTGTTATTCACACAGTCCAAGAAAAAGCGAAAGAAATAATCAAAGAAAAAGAGCTAATTATTGCCTCTGAAAGAGATAGTGAGATATTTTTTAATGCTATTACAAATCCCCAAAAACCTTCAAAAACGTTGAAAAAAGCCTTAAAAGATTATAAATCTTTTGTATCAAAATAGAATAATGATTGAACTCTTGGACAAAAAACATAATCGAGCTGATTTTGACTGCGGAAAAGAGCTTTTGAATAACTATTTGAAAAATCAAGCAGGACAAGACCAAAAACGCAAATTAGCTGTTTGCTTTGTTTTATCCGACCTCGAAACAAATAGTATTCAAGGTTACTATACGCTTTCAAACAGTAGTATTCCTTTAAGCTATTTTCCTGAGAATATTCAAAAGAAATTGCCCACTTCGTATCTTTCAATTCCAACGACTTTACTTGGGAGACTTGCAATTGACAAAACACAACAAGGAAAAGGAATTGGAAAAATACTGCTCATTGATGCGCTAAAAAGAAGTTATGAAATTTCACAAGAAATGGGTTCATTTGCTGTAATTGTTGACCCGATTGACAAAGAAGCTGAAGTGTTTTACGAAAAATATGATTTTATCAAACTTCCTGACAGTAAAAAAATGATTATAGCAACTAAAACACTGAAAGAATTATTCGAATAAAAAGATACTGTGTACAAAAAAATAGCAATAGAGCTGGTGAAGAGTTTTTATTAAGTCCCGTTAGTTATCGGGATGCTAAAAGTCGGCTCCATCATAAATATTCTAACCGTTATGCAACATCCACACAAAAAGCAACGCTCTAAATAAATGATAGCATATTTTCTTAAAGAATTTTTTGACCCATATTTTAATTTGAATTTAAAAGTGTGGGAGAATTTTGGAGCTTTAGGAGAGATAAAAGAATACCCTAAAGACACTATTTTAAAAGAAGCCAACAAGACTGAAAAACATTTAAACATAATAATTAGTGGTTGTGGTGGGAATTTAATATGGAATAAAAACAACTTTATCTGTATTGACCTTGCATTTGAAAAGCAATTTTTAAATGACTACATGTCATTTGCTCAACAAAGGCCTACACCAATAGAAGTCAAATTATTTGAAGACACTAAGATATTTAGAATTTCAAATACAAAATTTCAACAAGTTTTTAATGAAGGGAATTATGGCAATATAATAACTAAAATTATTTCCGAAACATCCTTTTTTCACAAACAGCAACAACAAATAGACTTATTAACAAAAACCGCAAAAGAAAGGTATATAGAACTCTTAAAAACCCAAAATAAAATAGAAAAGATACCATTAAAATACTTAGCCTCATATCTTGGAGTTACACCTCAAAGCTTAAGCAGACTTCGCTCTCAGAAAATTTGAAAATTACCATTTGGTAACTTTCTTTAGATTCTCGCAAATTAATTTTGCGCCGGTAACAATAAAATATTTACAAATGCAAAATAATATATCGAAAAATAACATCCCTTTATTACATACACTCGTTGTATTAATAGCCTTTCCTATAATATCAACTTTAATTTCTCTGTTATTATTAAATAGGTCGGTAATAACAGACTTTGGATTAGATTTTTTTAACACCTTCTGGATAATTATATCAATCTGGTACATTTTGCAAATTTTGATTATTTATAAGATTCTTAAATTTTCTGAGTGGACATTTTCAGACATTGGTATTTCTCTACTAAAAAGACAATCTCTAATTTTAATTGGGGGATATTTAGTTGTTACTATTTTATTACTTTTTCTTATCGAAATTTCATTAAGGAACGCTCATATTGATGATGAAAAACTAAATACTATTTCATCACTAACACCAAAAACCACCACGGCAAGAATAATATTTATATTTATGGGATTAGTTGCAGGTTTATCTGAAGAAATTGTTTATAGAGGATTTGCTATTAAATCTTTGATGAGTAATAATATAAATAAGTGGCTTGCAATATTAATTGCAACTATTCCTTTTATTTTTCAACACGGGTTGAAATCAATTGATCAATTCAGTTGGTTTATGAGTTGGGGTTTAATTTTTGGAATATTATTTGTAATTTTTAAAAAGCTAAAAATCTTGATTATTATACACTGGATTGTAATATTATCGGCAATGGTTGCAATCTTGCAAGTAGTAAAATAAAGTATGTTCCAAAAATCACTTTAAGAACAAAAAAATGGGCGATCGCATAACAAGCGGTTTGAACGCAAGCAGGGCGAAAGTGCTCCGTTTGAACTTTCTTGCTATATTTGTAGTTCGGTCTTCGCATCAATCCCGATAGCTATCGGGATGCTAAAAATCCCTGCCTGCGTCAAGCCGCCGGCACGATGTGAAAGTGTATTAGAAACCACTAACTAAAAAGAACATTTTGACCATTCAACCAACATATCAAATTTTTCAAAGTAAACCGAAACTGAATTTAGCAATTACGGTCTGCATAGCGTTGTTCATTACTGCAAATGTAATAGTGGATTTTTTGTTTACGGTGTTCCAAAACAGTTCATTTTATATTTCTGGATCTCTATTGTTTAGCTCTTATTGGCTTTTGTGTCTGCCTTTGCTGACATTCATATCCCAAAAGGCATAACTATCGGTATTATTCACCACTAACCGTCTGTACTATTCTGAAAATCGTTTTGGACAAAATTTCAGGACTTTCATCAAACCCATTTAATACCCAGTTTTTTAATAGGGCCAATACACCTGCTTCTATAAACAGATAGAGTTTTTCAACATATTGAGTATCTCTTGAGTGCGGCGTTTTGAATTCCTTGAGCTTTCTGGAAAGTATGAGTACCTTCTTTATAACCGCTGTACCATCTGCCTGTGAAAAAATAATATGGCTAAATTCGGCATTTTCCTCAAGAACCTTACACACCTTATAAAACAACTTTTCAATACTTTGTTCCTGCTGGATAGCTGTGATTATTTTATCCAGTAATTCCGCTTCTATTACCGAAAACAGTGCATACGGACTCGCATAATGCTGATAAAAGGTATTCCTATTGATATCCGCCGTTTTACAAATATCGACGATAGTAATCTGGCTAAGTGGCTTTACTTTCATCAACTCCATCAAAGCATTTTTTAATACCATCTTAGTATATCGAACCCTTCTGTCTTCTGGTTTTTTATCCATCTTATCGAACATTTTCGAGTCATTTTGTCATTAATCATACAAAGATAATGAACATAGTTTATTATAAAAGACACAATGTACGATAAAATACGTTTTGCTAATTAAAAAACAGGTAGTATGTATATTTCTAATAGCTATGTATTCAATATTCAGTGGATTATGATCACTTTTATAGGCTTATGGGTAAACTCATCCGTTTCTGCCCAGGACATAAGTGGTATATGGCTAACTGCCGGCAAAGAGGCTAAAATAGAGATTGTACTTATTGATCATAATAAATACGAAGGTCGCCTTATCTGGACTGCCGACGATAGCGAAAAATCCAAAAATGCAATTGGAGCTTTAATTATCAAAGATTTTAAAAAAATAGGTGATAATCTATATAAAGGCACTATCACCGATATTAATAAAAATAGGACTTACAATGCTACTATTAAAATGGTCAATTCGGAAATTATCGATGTCAGAGGCTATGTAGGTATTTCACTTTTTGGCCGTACAGAAAAGTGGCATAGAACTTTGTTACAGCCTAATGACAGCAAATATCCATACCAGTTGAGATAGAAATTTCAAGATACAAAAATATACAATGCAAGATTTTTGCATTCTACTTTTTAAACCATTTAATAATATTAATGTCTAATATTAATAAAACAATAGGAATATGCATATTGGATGGAGAATATTGATCGTATCTTTAATTTTTTTAGGTTGTCAAAAAGACAATTCTATGCCACAAAATAACCATCAAACGATGTATTTTCCACCGACAACGAGTAACGTTTGGGATACAATATCCATATCAGATCTGGGGTGGAATAAGACAGCCATTCAACCATTAAGGGATTTCCTTATTCAAAAAAACACTAAATCCTTCATGATTCTTGTCAATGGCAGGATTGCTATGGAATATTACCTGAACGGCCACACGATGGATACAGAATGGCAATGGAACAGTGCAGGAAAAACATTAATGGCTACGACGATAGGAATTGCACAACAGGAAGGTTTTCTAAACATTAATAATAAAGCATCTGATTATCTCGGAACACGCTGGACAAATATGTCATCTGACAAAGAAGCCTTAATAAATGTCAGAAACCTGCTTACCATGACATCCGGTATAGATGACAGTAAACAACTTGTCATCAAAGCAAATCTTAATTACGTAGCTGATGCCGGTACAAGATGGGCATACGGAAATGTCTTTCAAAAATTGACAAATGTCGTCTCTAATGCTACCTCCATACCTTTCGAGACCTACTTTAATACTAAGCTAAAAGATAGGATTGGGATGGATGGCCGATGGAATTTTGGAGTTATTTTTACGATATACCATAGTACTACACGCAGTATGGCAAGGTTTGGCTTACTGGCGTTGAATAAGGGAAAATGGCAAAACGATCAAATCGTCAATGAAATATTTTTTAATAACAGTACAAGTACTTCGCAGGACCTCAATCCATCATACGGCTATCTCTGGTGGCTTAATGGCAAAGACAAATATATGCTGCCTAATGAACAAACCGTCTATCCCGGTATGCTAATCCCCAATGCACCTACAGACATGTACGCTGCGATGGGTGCTGCCGACCAAAGAATCTACGTAATCCCATCCAAAAATATGGTCATCATCCGCATGGGCGATGCTTCTGATCCTGTACACCCTGATTTTGAACAATCAGGATTTGACAGAGAATTATGGGCTAAAATCAATGCATTAATCAACTAAGCCAAAATTGTAATTAATACATTTTGGATTCAAGGGCATCAAAATATTGACGATCGTGTCTTGGTAGTAAATGCCTCTAAAAACAACATTCCAAGATGCGAATTACCTTTTTTGTTGAGTCTCGGACTCCATACGGTTATGGCATATTTTTCGGGATGGATAGCGACAATCCCGCCGCCTACACCACTTTTGCCGGGAAGACCCACTTTAAAAGTAAATTGACCTGCTTCGTCATAAAAGCCACAGGTTTGCATGAGGGCATTACTCCTTTTCGTGCGGCTGGGCGATAGGATGCGTTCACCTGAATGAGGCACAACGCCATTATTAGCTAGAAATAAAAATGCTTTAGATAGTTCGTGACAGCTCATCTCAATAGAACAAATACTAAAGTATAAACCCATGACCTGATCAATATCGTTTTTGATATTGCCAAACGACTTCATCAGATTGACCAATGCATAATTTCTAAATCCTGTTTCTTTCTCCGAATGTGCCACTTTTTGGTTAATTCCTATATCCTTAATACCTGTCAGCCGATGTACAAAATCGAGGATTTCCTGCTTAGGGTTTTCTAATTCGCTGACTAAAATATCGCAGACGACGATGCCACCTGCATTGATAAAGGGATTTCGGGGTATGCCTTTATCATGTTCAAGTTGTACGAGTGAATTAAAAGGAGTACCTGCCGGTTCGACATCCATACGTTCCCATATATTACTTTTGACGCGTGAGTATGCCAGCACAAAGGAAAATACCTTCGCTATACTCTGTATCGAAAATCGGATCTTATCTTCTGCTAATCCATATTCCTGCTCATCTACCGTCATGAGATGCACCCCAAAATGATCAGGATTAATATTAGCAAGTTCCGGAATATAGGTAGCCACCTGACCAGATTTTTCTACATGCCGAAGCGATTCGTAAATTTCCTGAAATATAAGGTTATAATCCATACTAATTTTTTAAAGCAATATTACTGAAATTGGATATACACGGGTCTTGGACTTAGTTTCATCAGTTCTTCCGGTGTAAGTAAATGATGTGGTTTTTGAGCTGTATCATTTTTATAAAACAACTTAAAACCCGTAAATTGTACCGGTTCAGGACGTATAAACCTAGATTGTGTACTGTATTTAAGTTCTGGTCGTCCAAAACCATCCATGTCTATAACAATCTGTACTTCGCGGAGTAATTTTATATTTTTATAATTTGTCAGCATATTTTTTGTAAAGCGATGTACTATTAAGATTTTTGGAGGCAAGTTGTATTCTTTGACTAGGTTTGCAAGGTATTCGGTACAATAATTGACATCTTCAGCATCAAAGGTTCCTATTTTTTTACCTGGTGCTGTACCATCTTTCATAGAAAATTCAGGATCGATTCCTAAATGTATATTGGGATCCAATAAATATTTTTCTAAACGTGGGATTTCCTGCTGTACGGTACTTAGTCCTACTTGAACATCTAAAAACACAAGAGCATCATGCATTTTAGCAATAGCTATAACAGAGTCTATCTGATGATCCGGCATACGTAATCTCCATGTATTATCCTTTTGTGGTGATCCCTGAGCAACAACTGCAATATAATGCAAAGCCGGAATCACAGGCGTCAAGGTATCAGCTTGTTTCCATGCTTCTACTTCATTGAGTAGCCTTTCCCACATAGATTTAGGTGGCAATTCGCCTAGTATACCCATTCTTTTTGAGTATAGGTTTCCATAATAAGCTACTATGCGATTAAATGGTAGTATAGCACCTTTTAACGGAAGGGATTGGTCTTTTACAGGCCATAAACCCGTAGTATCTCCATTAGCCACGTAATTTAACATTTCATGATAATGAAAGCTGTCCACATAAGTGCTTATAGGTTTTTCTAAAGTCTTTACTTCTGACATAGTGTCCTTATCTGAGATCACTTCTTTAGATACTGGTACTTCTGCATTGTTTTTACAACCAGTATTTATGATGATTACAATAATGGATATTAAAAAGGGATACTTAATCATAGCATTCAATTTATGGGCTAAAGTACGGTAAAACTCAGTAAAAAAGCATAATATGAAGCAATGATTATACATTTATACTCATTATATTTTTCAATGGTCCAAAGATTTAGTAGAAAAAATAGCAAATATCAAGGCAGAAGACGTAACCATAGCCTGCAATAGTGAGGCTTTTTAACGCAGAGATTTACTATTTTTTTATAAGGATTGGGCTCATTCGAATGTATAATGGGTATGAATCAATCTAATAGACCATTTTATACATAATCATCCTGCATATCATCCTTGATAAAATGCCGCTTTATCTTTGCCAAATCTTCTGGATCATCAACAAAGTTTTCACAATAGCCACAATTGGTACAGACATACCTAGTCAGATATACTATATTAAACCCAAAACCAATAGTGTTGTAGGAATTTCCCTTAAAAGCACCACCGCCGATCGCCGCTATTTCCTTATTCAAACATTTTGGACAACAATGAGAAAATTTCATAGTCTATCTACCTACATGAACTAATAAAATGGATATATCTGCCGGCGAGACCCCGCTAATCCTGCTTGCCTGGCCTATCGTCCGAGGTCGTACTTGATCTAGTTTTTCACGAGCTTCAAAGGAAAGAGATTTCAGTGCTTTATAATCAAAATGGTCAGCCAATCGGATATTTTCTAAACGATCTAGTTTATCCGCCATTTCCTGTTCTTTGCGAATATAACCTTCATATTTAAGTCCTATTTCTGCACTATCTATAATCTCTTCATCGTATTGTTCCATGTGCGCATCTAGCTCTGGGAGTACGCTCCTCAAATTTTTGATCGTGACATTAGGTCGAGAAACCAAAGCTTTAGCTCTAACCTTAATTTTAACTGGGGATGAATCCAGGCTATCCAGCAATGGATTAATGATGTCGGGCTCTGCGCTAAAATCTTCAAAATATTTTTCGATTTCCTGAGCACCGGCAACCTTTTCATCTACCCTTCGCATGCGATCCTCGAGACCTTTCATACCTAGTTTGTGCACTAAAGGTGTCAATCTGATATCAGCATTATCCTGTCTGAGCAGGATTCTATATTCTGCCCTAGAAGTAAACATTCTGTAGGGCTCATTTGTACCTTTATTAATCAAATCATCAATCAAAACACCGATATATGCTTCTGAGCGGCTAAGGACAAAAGGCTCCTGATCATGGATAGCCAGATGTGCATTGATTCCTGCCATCAGACCCTGACATCCTGCTTCTTCGTATCCGGTTGTTCCGTTGATTTGTCCTGCAAAAAACAGATTTTTGACCAGCTTAGTTTCTAAGTTCATTTTGAGCTGCGTCGGTGGAAAAAAATCGTATTCGATAGCATAACCAGGGCGAAACATCTTCATATTTTCAAAGCCTGGCACCTTTCTGAGTGCATTATACTGAACATCTTCCGGCAACGATGATGAAAAACCATTGACATAGATCTCACAGGTATTCCATCCTTCAGGCTCTACAAATAACTGGTGCTTGTCTTTATCCGCAAACCGGTTGATTTTATCCTCTATGGACGGGCAATAACGCGGCCCTATACCTTGAATACGACCGTTAAACATCGGTGATTTGTCAAAGCCCTCGCGCAATGAATCATGTACTTCCTCGCTTGTATAGGTGATGTGGCAAGGCAATTGAGTTTTTATCTTAGGTGTATCAGTATAAGAAAAACCAGTAATATGTTCATCACCATGCTGAATTTCCATCTTACTGTAATCCAGCGATCGACCATCGATACGTGGCGGAGTTCCTGTTTTCATACGTCCAGCTTCAAAGCCCAGCTGCACTAATTGCTCAGTTATTCCTTTTGCTGATTTTTCTCCGGCACGTCCACCACCAAACTGCTTTTCACCGATATGAATGAGTCCATTAAGGAAGGTACCATTAGTTAGTACGACAGCTTTGCCTTCAATCCTAAGTCCTAAGCCTGTAATGATGCCTTTGCAAATGCCATTCTCTACAATGAGTCCGGGAATCGTCTCCTGCCAGAAGTCTATATTAGGATGAGATTCCAGCATTTCACGCCATTTGAGGGCAAACATCATTCTGTCGTTTTGCGTACGTGGTGACCACATCGCAGGTCCTTTGGACATATTGAGCATCCTAAATTGTACCATCGAATAATCAGATACAATACCTGAATACCCACCCAAAGCATCAATCTCTCTAACGATTTGACCTTTTGCTACGCCGCCCATAGCCGGATTGCACGACATCTGCGCAATCGTATTCATATTCATGGTCGCCAATAATACCTTGGAACCCATATTAGCAGCAGCAACAGCAGCCTCACAGCCTGCATGGCCTGCACCTACAACAATAACATCATATTTTTGAAACATAGCGCAAAGATACAAAGGAAAATAAAAACATCAGTTTATTTTAAAGGTTCAAATATTTAATGAAAATTCTATTGTTATGCCTCATATCATTCTAATGAACAATTGTCTGTAATTTAATTATGAATTATGGTTTATTTAGTGCAATTTTGCATCTTGTTTAAAAAATTCCAAGCATGGAAAAGAGAAATGTAGATATTCTGAGAGATCCAAGATTAAATAAATCAACGGCCTTTTCGAATTCAGAAAAAGAAGATTATGGCTTGCAAGGCCTCCTTCCTTATGCAGTTACCTCTCAAGAATTACAAAAACAGAGAGTCCTTGCCAATATAAGAATAAAAGATACAGACCTTCAAAAATATATCTTTTTATCACAACTCCAGGATAGAAATGAACGCCTTTTTTACAGTACGATTATGGATAATATCCCTGAGTTGATGCCCATCATTTATACTCCGACAGTAGGGGAAGCCTGTCAAAAGTTTTCTAATATTTTTAGAGTAGCCAAAGGATTCTATATCACACCCGAAGACAAAGGTCGTGTAGCTGAAATAATGGATAACTGGCCTGAAAAAGATGTCAGAGTGATCGTCGTTACAGATGGTTCCCGTATCCTTGGGCTGGGAGACCTGGGTAGTAATGGGATGGGAATTCCCATTGGAAAATTGTCTCTTTATACTGCCGGCGCTGGAATAGACCCTAAGTATTGTATGCCGATAGTACTAGACTTAGGTACGGACAACGAAACACTGCGTACTGATCCTATCTATCTCGGCTATCCGCATCCACGCCTCAAAGGGCAGGCTTATGACGATATGGTCGATGAATTTGTCCAGGCCGTACAGCAAAAATACCCCGTTGCTCTTATCCAGTTTGAGGATTTTATCACGGATAATGCTTATATGTTACTAGAAAGGTATCAAAATAAAGTCCTTTGCTTTAATGATGATATACAAGGGACAGCTTCCATTGCTGCTGCAGGATTTTTTACAGCACTCAAGGCTACTAATGGTAGGATTGAAGATCAAAAAATCATGTTTTATGGCGCTGGATCTGCATCGACAGGAATAGCTGATCTAATCATTAAGGCTATGATGAAAACTGGACTGACTGAGGAAGAAAGTCTAAAAAAAATCTGGCTAGTGGATTCAAAAGGTCTTATCGTTAAAGGTCGTGAAGGCATTAACGGACTCAAAAGTCGATTTGCTCAGGATCACCAATCCACTGATTTTTTAAATGCTGTCCGTAGTGTGCAACCTACCGTATTAATCGGTGCCTCCGGCAATGGACGTGCATTTACTAAGGAAGTCATAGAAACGATGAGTTCTTTTAATAACCACCCTATCATTTTTGCACTTTCTAATCCAACTTCCAAAGCAGAATGTACAGCGGAAGAGGCTTATACATGGAGTAACGGTAAAGCTATCTTTGCCAGTGGCAGCCCTTTTGATGTAGTAACCGTCCATGGCAAAACCTTTGTTCCAGGACAAGGCAATAACGTATATATTTTTCCAGGCATCGGCTTGGCTACCCTAGCTACAGAACCTAAATACCTTCCAGATAGTGTATTTCTGATTGCCGCTGAGGTAGTAGCCAATCAAATAGAAGACTCTGACCTAACAATGGGTACCATCTACCCTAAACTAACTTTACTAAGAGAGATCTCTGTCAAAATAGCTATCGCTATATCCGTCCATTTGTATGAGCAAAATCTGGCTCGCATCCCTAGACCCGACGATATAGAAAGCTATATAAGAAGCCTCATGTATGATCCGTCATATTAGAAAAATTGGAGATGATAATTAGTTTATTTTATCATAGGCTTAGGTTCAAACCTATTTAAGTGCTATGCAAAAACATTCGGATAATCAATTTTAATTGAGATCGCTAAACCAAGGTAAAACCTATTGAGATCACTATACGCGTGATCCTGCATCCTTTTGTTGGGATAGTTCAAAAGTTATAGATCTAATGGGTAACCATTATCATGACTTCCGTCTTTGAGTCAATAATAGATCTAATGTCTCAAAAATTTAAACTTACTACAATTCGATATAGTATTAAATAAACATTAAATTATAGTTAATCAATAAATTATACTTTATGTATTTTATACTTTATGATTAGCTTTGTGACCATGAGTTTCTCTATAGATAAATACAAACACTTATTGATGACAGCATTGATCATGCTGTTAATGGTGCCTTGTGATGTCAAAAAAGAAATGAAAAGCCGTTTACACCTTGAAACGAGAACTCATGTTGCCTATGCATCCTGCAATACTAATTTAGATTACACCTATAGTCATAGCATTATTGATAATAGTCATGTCCAGCAGCCAAATGCAGACTTTCCATTATTTGCTGTCGTTTCTATTCATAATTTTATCCTTAATAGTATTACAGTTAAGGCACAAACTACATCTGTTTACGTCTCCACAGTACCTATATATATCCAAAACGAGCAATATCGGATATAATACTATCAGGTTTATCATATCTATTTTTATCAAAGACAGATTGCACATTGTAATTCTGTATTTTAACTAAAAAAATTGATATCTTGTATCTTGCAATGCTATAGGATACCATATCTTCATTATAATTTATAAGCAATTTTAAATAAAATATATCATGGATACTAACAATAAATATATAACAGATAATCTAGCTGGACTATTTACTACATCCCTTAGATGGGTTATAGGGTGGACATATTTTTCGGCGTTTTGGCGTCGTCTGGTTTTAGAAAATAAACTGATACCAGAAGAGGCAGGATATATAGGCGAAAAATTTAATCACTTCCTACCAAATGCTCTAGGCATAAAGCCCATCATCGAATATCTAGTGACCCATCCGGACAAGCTGCAAATGGCGATGGTCACTTTTACATGGGTGGAGGCTATTGTAGGGCTTTTTCTAATACTCGGACTATTTACCAGATTGATGAGTATTGGGGTTTTTGGATTAGCTATGGGCATCTTACTCGGTTCCGGGTGGATAGGAACAACCTGTTTAGATGAGTGGCAAATAGGAATCTTGGGAGTAGCGGGTGGCTTTACACTGTTTTTTACCGGCAGTGATGCATGGTCATTAGATAATTATCTAAATAATAAAAATCTTCAAATCACTAAAACATCTTGGTTTCCTCTGATTAGTTCTAAACCCTTACATTTCCTACAATTAAAATCGATCATTTTGATAGGATCCATCGCCATATTTGGACTTACGTTAATGACAAACCAGATCTTTCATGGAGGAGTCTGGGGGAAATTGCATAATAAATCAGTTAGACCTAAAGTTGAACTTTCCAACATCAAGATCCAAGACGACAAACTTACGTTTCAAATTTACAGAACTGAAGGTGCTGATGTGTATGGTTCCTTTTTGATAGGGGTTCAGATTTTAAATGATCATAAGGAGATCGTTCATGCTCTGGATTTAAATGATCTGGCTAAGTTTCCATTAGAAAACATCCATAATCATTATGTAACCAAGGTCAAACCTGGCAAGCATAGCCTGATTATCCCATTAGGCGCCAAAGCAGACCTTACCTGGGATATTTCACTACCCAATAGTAGTCATTATACTCTAAAACTTATAGATATAAGCGGAATCGAGTGGTTTGCAAAAATTAATCTTTAATCCGAGTCTAACTCAGAATTTGCAGTAGAAAGTTATACCCGTTATATTTTTAAATGGTCCGAAGATTTAGTAGAAAAAATAGTAAATATCAAGGCAGAAAACGCAAACATAGCCTTAGCTATAATGAGGCTTTCTAACGCAGAGATTTGCTGTTTTCTTATAAAGATTGGACTAATTTCAATGTATAATGAGCATTAATCAATATAATAGCACATTATAGCCGCAAATTCGGGATTTGAAAGCCGTTTATTAAAACAAAAAAAGCAGGATATCAAGCTTAAAAGCTTAATAATCCTGCTTAATTTTGTTATTAAATCGCCTAAGTTAACAGGCCAATTCTTAATCGTATCCTATGCAGAAAGCGACCTAACTAAAGAAAAACCACCATAGCTTTCCTTTATCATATCTTTGAGCGCCTTTCTCGCAAAAAATATCCTGCTCTTTACTGTACCCAATGGCAGATTAAATTCATCTGCTATCTCCTGATACTTATATCCTTCGTAATGCATTACAAAAGGTATTCTGATATTATCCTCTAAGGAATCAATCATGGCGTTTAATTCGCCCATAAGAATATTTCTGTTTGCATCATTTTCAATAAGAGAGCCACCCGAATTTATAAAATATAAATTGTCGGTAGAGTCAATTATGGTATTAGACTTAGCCTTCTTACGGTAATTATTGATAAAGATATTCTTCATAATAGTGAATATCCATGCCTTAAAATTAGTGTCGGGTCTAAATTTATCTCTGTTTGTGATTGCTCTGATTGCAGTTTCCTGATATAGATCTCTTGCGTCTTCCGTATTCTTGGTTAAGTTATATGCAAAAGCATTGAGTGAATCTGTCAGGACTTCAAATTTTTTATCAAATTCCAATGTTGACATAATCAAGATTTTGTTGCAACAAATATACGAAGATATCTGTCAATAAAAAAAATAAAATGTACTATTTTAGTGTTAAAAATAAGCTAAATATTACAACACTATCGTGAATGACCTCATTATCAATCTTTTATTATTTAGACAAATTATAAATAAATTTGAATTAATTTTCAGATAAAATAATATTTGGAATATTCTACAATTTAATAAACGCCTGGAGGTATTAATTTATTTCTTAACGAATGATAAATTGGTCATAAAAAGGTGCGATTTACCTATGAAGATATATAAATTGTGCGCCTAACTCACTCAAAACAAACAAGCAAAGGTAATTTTCTGGGTTCTTATACGATGAGATAAACTCTTGGCTTTTATCCATGAAGATAATATTTTTTGTTACAAACTCCTCTAGTGTCGAAGCGTTTACAGACCAGTTAAATTCTTTTCCGGCTTCTATCAGCTCTATACCTATAGAGATTTCCTGCTGGTGTACGACAAATATCGGATATTTGGATACATGCTGATCCATGATGACATCAGCGGCCTGAGCCAGTATCTTTATATAAGGCTGTAATTGCTTTTCAAGAATGATAAATTGCTCTGCCTCGTTCATTATTATCCCTTTAATTTTAGTAAAGCCACGCTCTCGATGTGATGTGTATGTGGAAACATATCTACAGGTTGCACCTTAATTACCTCATATTTCTCATTCAATAGTGCCAGATCTCTAGCTTGTGTCGCTGGATTACAACTAATATAGACTATTTTAGGCGCACCTAATTTTAATAAGGTCTGTACTACATCCTCGTGCATACCCTGACGCGGCGGATCAGTGATAACAACATCCGGATTACCATGTTTAGCAATAAAATCCAGATTTAAGATATCTTTTACATCTCCGGCATAAAAAGTAGCATTTTTAATATGGTTAAATTCCATATTAATTCTTGCATCTTCTATAGCTTCTGGGATTTCTTCGATACCTGTTACGTGACCGACCTTGTCTGCGATGTACAATGCGATACTCCCCAGACCTGTATATAGATCATATACATTGTCTGTTGGCTTAAGATCTGCATATTCTAAGGCGATATCAAAAAGCACCTCTGCCTGTTTTGGATTTGTCTGGAAAAACGATTTAGGTCCGATCTTGTATTTTACATTTTTAAGTTGCTCCACGATAAATGGATCACCATGCCACGTCACCACCTCTCTATCATAAATCGTATCATTATACTTTTCGTTTATGACATAGTTTAATGAAGTAATCTCTGGAAATCTGTCCTTCAGTGCATCCATCAGTTTTTGTATCTTATCTTTGTCATCATAAGCAAAAACAACGATAAGCATCCATTGTCCTAATGTCGTATTGCGTATTATCAAATTGCGCATTAAATTGGTATGCGCTTTGATATCATAGTAAGTATAATCGTTTTCCAAGACAAAGTCTCGGATAAAATTCCGAATTTGATTAGTCAGGTCATCTTGCAGCAAACATTCCTCAATATCTATAATCTTATCAAAAAAACCTGCTTTATGAAACCCCAAAGCTCCTTGTTGTAAGATCTTTTCGTCTGAAGACACCTCATCTTGAGTAAGCCATCTTTTAGTAGAAAAACTATATTCGAGTTTGTTGCGGTATTGGTATTGCTGCTCACAACCACGAATAGGTAACACAATCTCCGGATTGAGCTTAGCTAAACGCTGAATGGCATCCTTAACATTCTGATGTTTTTGACGAAGTTGCGCTTTGTAGTCGAGATTTTGCCATTTACAGCCGCCACATATCCCAAAATGCCTGCATGGTGCTTCGACACGATCTGAGGAATACGATTTAAACTCCCTGACAACGGCCTGGAGCATAGATTTTTTTTTGCGTTTGACCAATACATCGACTACATCTCCGGGAACTCCGCCTTCTTGAACAAAAACAACCTGCCCATCACTCGTTCGACCTACAGATTGACCTCTGTCGGCTATACCTGTGATATGTACGTCGGTGATAATCTGATTATTTTTTTTCCTTCTTGCCAAAAGCCTTTAATTATTAAATGGTCATCAATGGAAATACTCTTTCATACGTTCAAAAAATCCCTTTTCACCACTATTAGGTTTTGGTTGAAAATTAGGCATATTACGTATTTTTTCCAGCATAGCGGTTTCTTCAGAGGATAGCGTTTTTGGTGTCCATATATTGACATTGATGAGTTGGTCACCTCTGTCATAATGTTGCAAAGACGGTAATCCTTTCCCTTTAAGTCTAAAGATTTTACCTGCCTGTGTTCCTGCCGGAATTTTGATTTTTACATTTCCAGACAGTGTAGGTATCTCTACTTGAGTACCCAAAGCCACATCAGCAAAGTTTAAAAACAAATCATAGATGATATTATTTTCATCTCTGCTAAACATCTCATGTGTCTTTTCCTCTATCGTGATTAATAAATCTCCATTAGGCCCACCGTGCAAACCAGCATTTCCTTTACCACGCATGGACAACTGCATACCGTCCTGTACACCAGCTGGGATTTCAATTTCTATGGTTTCTTCTTCAAGATTACGACCGTGACCTTTACAAGTTGGGCAGTTAGCTGTAATAGTTTTACCACTGCCATGACATTTAGGGCATACTACGGTGGATTGCATCTGACCTAAAAAAGTATTCTTAACCTGATGCACATAACCCGAACCTTTACAAGTCGTACAAGTCGATACACTATTTTTATCTTTAGCGCCTGATCCGTTACACGTTTTACAACTTACCTGCTTTTTAACTTTAATCTTTTTTGTGACACCGTCATTTATTTCCTCTAAAGTTAAGCTGAGTTTAATACGTAAATTACTTCCCTTTTGACCTGTTGGGCTGCTCTGCCTAAAAGATCCACCACCAAAAAATTGATCAAAAGGACTTCCACCTTCACCAAAGGCATGACCAAATTGACGAAGTATATCTTCCATAGTCATATTGCTACTGGAATATCCACCACCGCCCATTTGATCCATAGCGTCATGACCATATCTGTCATATCGGGCACGCTTATTGGCATCACTGAGTACTTCGTAAGCCTCTGCTGCTTCTTTAAATTTTTCCTCAGCTTCCTTATTTCCAGGATTTCTGTCAGGGTGGTGCTGCATAGCTACTTTTCTGTATGCCTTTTTGATAGCTGCTTCGTCAACTCCTTTGTCTATCCCTAATATTTCATAATAATCTCGCTTCATTCGATATTGCTATAATCAACTTTATTAGTACTTATTTTTAAAAAAAAGTAGTATTTATTTACCTACTACTACTTTCGCATGTCTGATAATCTTATCATTTAGGATATATCCTTTTTCGATTGTATCTATGATTTTACCTTTCAAGTCTTCTGTAGGCGCAGGAATATCGGTGATAGCATCGTGATATTCCATGTCAAAGTCCATCCCGTTAGAGTCCATGGCTTTTAAACCCAGATTTTCGAGTATAGAATAAAGCTTTTGATATACAAGTTGAATGCCTTCACTAAAAACCTCTGCATCATTATCAGAACTCTTCTTGGCTCTATCAAAGTCATCCAATACAGGCAAAATAGCACTGATGGTTTCTTGTGCAGCCGTTCTCATCAAATCAAAACGCTCCTTAGTATTTCTTCTTTTATAATTATCAAACTCAGCAAAAAGTCTTAAATACTTGTCTTTAGCTTCCTCAAGTTCTTCATTCAGTTTAACAACTTCTAAATTTGGAGACTCTTCCTGGATGATTTCTTCCACTTGCCCATCTGTCTGATCGTTATTCTGCTCTTTATCTTCCACAGGATTTGACATAAATTTTCTAATTTTATTTAACATAAATAGGTATCAGCAATTTTATTGCCAGTTAGACAAATAAGCCAAATTGACAGTTATTTGAATCCATAACCATGCAAATATGGCAAATTTTATGACATTAACATCAAAATGACGGCTTAGTCCATTTTTTTTGACGATTTAAATTGCTCGATAATAATATAGTTTTTATATGAAAAATCAAGGTTAAAATAATTGCGCAAGAGGTTTTTAATCTTATCTTTTAATGATAACCTGTTTAATGATAAATCGCGGGTAAATACCCAGTTTTTATGTTCTATTCTTTTTTGCATCACTTTGGGGTGTGTTCCGCTAAAGCGCTCCAAAACATCGATGCCTGAGTAGTCAAATTCATCCTTAGCGGCTACATTTTTAGCAACCCATTCATCATTATGCCATAATTTTTGGAAGGTTTTTTGCTTAGCCTGCATACTTTCTGGCGGCTTGACCCATCCATAATGATATATGTAAGCAGGGATTTTAGCCACGTTTAATTTTTTATCATCGTCCTTACGGAATCCCTGAGCATCCCGATACGAATAGATCTTTTTATTATTTTTGACAATGCGTATTTCGTGTTTGTACCAATTAGATGCCGTCGCTATGTAATCAAATGATCCATAAAAATGCAAATAATCAAAGAGCAAACCATCTATATCAGGCCGATCTTTATATACTTCCATAGCCTTTCTAATGGTGTCGTGATATATTTCATGGACGACTTCATCACCTTGTATATAAAAACACCAGTCATATTCCTCAGCAATAGCTTGAAAAGCCTTATCCGTTTCTACTGCCAGCACTCGCCCGCCTTCTCTGAGCGTATCATCCCAAACGGTATTAATAATTTGTATTTTGGAGGAATCTATCGACTGGATAAGTTCTAGTGTAGTGTCGTCACTTCTTCCTACAGCTATCACAAAATGATCGCATACGGGAAGGATGGAAGTTATCGCCTCTACAATCGGATAATCGTAAATCACCCCATTTTTTATAAAAGAAAAACCACATACTTTCATACTAAGGGTTTGATTTTCGGACAATACGACCTACAGGATAACGCATATATTCCGGTTCATAATAAGGTGACTTTTTATATACAAAATCCAGTTGTGCTCTGCCATCCTCTCTAAATTTTGGGTCGTTGAGCTTGCGTGTTTCAAGTTCCTCTCTCACTTTAGGATTCTTTTCCAGAAAATCGGCAGCTATATCTTCAAAAACATAGTCTGAATAATATTCCTTCTGCGATAAAAATCCATCAAAAGCATTCCACACAAACCAGCTATCAGCAGCCTGCGGCTCGAGTGTCTGAATAATATATTGTAGTGATGCCTGATCCGTGTAAATCATGTAATCGCCTCGATAATATTGTTTTTTAACTACGTGTGGACTTACCTTGACATTACTATGTGGATAATGTCCCTCGTAAGGTGATTTGGACGTTTCGAAGTCGTCTATCATGTACATTTCTACCTCTATGACAGTATCTCTGGATAACTTTATCAATTTTACACCGTTGATTTCCATCAAATTGATAATGTGGTCATAAGCCTGTGGAACAACATAAGCTAATGGTTTTTTGATACTCAAAGTCGGCTTATAAGTATTCCAGTAGGAAATATTAGCCTCCCATGGCTTAGAACGATCATAAAACAGCCTTGGCATTCCACTCACTAAACTCGTTTTATTACCTGCCAAAAATCCCTGAAACGGAATACTATCGACTACAGTCTTGTCTAAAGTATAAGCCAATGTAAAGGAATCCTGAACCATCATCTGCTTAAAAGCCTGAGCGCGTGTACTACACAGTTCGTCTTTATTGTTAGCGATAAATGTGAAGGCTGTTTTTAAAAAATCCAAATTACTTGCCACACGATCTTTATATGGCTTGAGCATGTGGGTTTCCGGCATGAAAGAAATAGTCTGATGGAGGGCAGCATATCCTGACGAATATCGCGGTGTATCCATAAAACCAAAAATACCTTTATCCGGCGAGCCCCAACTCATAACATAAGGCACAAGATTCCATCCTTTTTTAGCCATATCTCGATAAATATACGGAACAAACTGCTTCGTCATATAATCGGCAAGTATCGGTTGCAGGCGGTCTTTATGCGTATTAATCAGCGTAAAAGTGTGCTGATAATCAGAGCCATTAGAAGCGTGTGTGTCGATCAAAACATCGGGACTCCAACGGTTAAATAGGCAATTAAATGACAAGGCATTTTTTGAATCGCATTTAATAAAATCACGATTTAAATCTAAGTTCTTAGCATTGCCCCTAAATCCGTATAGCTCGGGGCCATTCTGACTTGGTCGGCTAAGTCCAGTACGATTGAGACAGCCATCAATATTATAAACAGGTATGACGACTATCGTTACCTTATCTAGCATCTTGCGAAGCGTCTTATCTTTAACAAGTTCTCTGGCAAATAGCATCATTGCATCTATGCCATCTGGTTCGCCGGGATGGATACCATTATTAATAAATAGAATGGATTTACCTGCTTTGCGGCTTTGATCAGGTGAAAAATGTCCATCAGCAGCTATGACGACTTCCTGTAACGGTTGACCAATATCGGTCATCCCAAAATCTACAGTACGTACATATGGTGATGATTTACCAAGATTTTGATAAAACTGACGAACTTCCCAGTAGGTAGAAGTGGTATTATCGTTTTTGTCAAAGGCGATTTCTATACCTTTCTCTATCTTTTGTGCCTGGATATAAAATATACTACATATCAAAATTATGGAAAATATCCATCTACGTTTTATCATTATCAATTGCTTTAGGTATCAAAAGTAAGGATTTTAATACTTATAGAGAAAATTAGATCCATTTTTTTTGTTGCAATAATGCTTTTCCAAAAATCAGTTTTATTCATATATTATAAAATTACTTTATTATAATAAACCATTCCATGCCCATAAATTTATATCTAGCATTTCTTATTTTCTATTCATTGAATTTTTCTTATTTTCTCCCTCTAATTTTAAGGTCATCAATACAGGCTTGTGATCAGAAGCATCCACATCATCAATAACCTCAACCTTCAAGATTTTCCAAAAATTTTCCTTATTGATAAAGAAATAATCAAGGCGCTCTTCAGGACTTGTGTATGGATATGTAAGGGCCGGCGTTCCAAATTTTAATGCAGCATCATCCAAACCGGCTGCCATCACCAAGTAAGGATCCGATTTGGGCAGCATATTAAAATCTCCACCAACGATGACCGGCAAATCCAAATCAAGTAAAATATCTCTAACCTGTCCAACCTGCACTAAACGGTTCATTTCAAATTCGTGACAAAGGTGTGTACCAGCAAATGCTATTTCGCGGCCATTTGGAAATGTATGTTTTATAATCAATAAAGTGCGACCTTCACCGCCTACTGGTATTGACAAATAGTAAATTTGAGGTGTAGCCTTATATTTAGATAGCACACCTTCACCATAGCCACCATCACTGTAGTCTATAGCTTTAGCAAAATAGCCGTACATACCAGTCTTTAGAGCAAGTTCCTCCATAAAATCCTTTCTAATGCCATGATTAAAAGTAGCCGTTCTGTTAGTCATACTGTCCACCTCCTGTAAAGCTACAAAATCAGGCTTGTATTTATTAATGAGCTGCGCCACCTGATCTATATTGCTGTTTCCGGGTTTATAGTGGGCTTCACCATGATAAATATTATAAGTAAGTACTGTAACCGTTTGGCCGGATAAATGCTTAATGTACGTTCCTGACAAAAGCAAAATAACCAATAGTTGTAAAGTTTTCATTATTAAAAAATCTCTTAAGAATGTAAATAAGATGCAAGATATTAAATCTCAAAGGATTATTATTAAAATAAAGCTAAAGATAAATTTATATTCAGTAAAATAGAAGAAAATATTTCAAAATAATCAGTAGTATTTTGTGTAATAGGTTTTCATTAGATATCTCAAATAAAAAAAGACCGTCATCGAGACGATCTTTTTTGTATGTGGTACCTCCCAGATTTGAACTGGGGACACACGGATTTTCAGTCCGATGCTCTACCAGCTGAGCTAAGGTACCAAACCTCTTTATTTGAAAAGCGACGCAAAAGTAATTATATTTTTTAGATTACAAAAAATTAACTCACTTTTTTTATTTATAAAATTTTAATTAAAAAAATTTTACTTATTTATATTGCCTTTACGGCTATTATTTCTATAAATTGCAGAGTGTTATCTGTAGCATTGATTAAGATTTGGTGCGTTCTATTCCCTACTAATTATTATGAAAAATATATACAAAATAAAATAAAATTGACAATTTTAAGTAAATAGTTGTGCGAATCCACAAAAATATATCAACTTTGGCACAACATTTGAATCCAACACAGTAAATAAAGTTATAATATGTTATTCCATAGAGTATTAATCGTACTACTTTGTGCAGGATTAGTATCCTTTGATTTCAATGCGGATGTAGCTGCAAATGATTATATTGAAAAATATAAAGAGTTGGCCGTCGTAGAAATGTATCGTACAGGTATTCCGGCAAGTATCACCATAGCACAAGGTCTCCATGAATCTAATTATGGAACCAGTAAACTGGCGATTGAAGCTAATAATCATTTTGGTATAAAATGTAAAAGCTACTGGACAGGAAAAACATATTATTACAAAGATGATGATTTCAATAAAAAAGGACAATTGTTAGAATCCTGTTTTAGGGCATATAATTCGGATTTAGACTCATATATTGATCGTTCTAATTTTCTACTTCTGACAGAAAGATATCTTCCTCTTTTCCAATTTGACAAGACTGATTATGAGTCTTGGGCGTATGGATTAAAGTATTGTGGATATGCTACAGATGAAAAATATGCTCAAAAATTAATACAAAAAATAGAACGATATAATCTTAAAGATTACGATACATCTGAGGATCCATTCAGACAATTAATCAGGAAGTGATTAAAATCATTATAAAAATTGTGTAGAAATTTAGTTTACATAATTTATATTTCATACCTTCGCCACCTTAAATTTTAAAATTAGATGTTATTAGGTATATTAAAAGAACAAAATTTTAATAGAGTATCTATTACTCCGACCGCTTCAAAAAAATTAACTGCTATGGGTATTACCGCAGTGGTCGAAGCAGGTGCTGGCGAAAAAGCTGGTTATCCGGATCAAATTTATCAAGAAAGTGATATTAAATCCACATCCCGAGATAATATACTTAAAGATGCGGATATTATCATTTCTATAGAGCCGATTTCTGATGAGGAAATGGCTAAAATTAAAAAAGGAAGTTTGTATATTTCTTTATTGGCACCTTATCAGGATGCTGAGGTTGTCAACAGGCTCGCTCAATTCCCGATTAACGTAGTCAGTATGGACATGATTCCTCGTACTACGCTGGCACAGTCTATGGATATTTTGTCGTCTATGGCGTCTCTTTCCGGATATAAAGCCGTATTAAAAGCATCAGATCACTACAATAGTATGTTTCCGATGATGATGACAGCTGCGGGTACGATTGCACCTGCACGCGTGATGGTATTGGGTGCCGGTGTAGCGGGTCTTCAAGCAATCGCTACAGCGAGAAAATTAGGCGCTATTGTAGAAGCCTTTGATACGCGTACTGCTGCCAGAGAAGAAGTTAAAAGCTTAGGTGCTAATTTTGTAGAGGTAGAAGGTGCTGCAGATGATAAAGGTGCCGGTGGATATGCTATACAGCAATCAGAAGAATATCTAAGCAGACAGCGTGCTTTGGTTCAGGAAAAAGCACTTAAATCTAATATTGTCATTGCTACGGCTCAGGTTAGAGGTAGAAAAGCACCGCTTTTAGTCACTGAAGATACGATCAGCAATATGAAACCAGGATCAGTAATCGTCGATCTTGCTGCAAGTACAGGTGGTAACTGCGCCTTTACTCAAAATAACAAAACTATTGTCAAAAATGGGGTTATCATTATTGGAGATTCAAATCTTGCCGATGATATCAGTGGTGTAGCAAGTAACCTATTTTCAAATAACATCATCAACTTTTTGCAAATTGTCGTTAAAGAAGGGGTTGCAAATCTGGATGAAGGAAACGAAATTATCAAATCGGCCCTTATTTCTAAAGCGAATTAATCAATTATTTTATGGATACTTTTTTTCAGTTTTTTACAGATCATTTGCAGTTTATCTTCATAATTATATTGATGGTAATTTTAGGGTTTGAAGTTATTTCTAATGTTCCCACAGTCTTGCATACACCACTTATGAGTGGCGCCAATGCAATACATGGCGTAGTTATCATCGGCGCAATCATTATCATGGGACAGGCAGAACCGGATAACTATTTGGCACTGATTCTTGGATTTCTTGCTGTAATCCTTGGTACACTTAACGTCGTCGGCGGGTTTGTAGTGACAGACCGTATGCTCGAAATGTTTAAAAAGAAGAAAAAAAATTAATAAATCAATATCCGAACACAGATATCAATATTCATATATGAGTGGAGTATTATCATTGAGTTATCTTATAGGAAGCGTTTCATTTATCATAGGTTTGAAAATGCTTTCTCATCCAGACTCAGCTAGGAAAGGCAATTTGTATGCAGCCCTAGGTATGACGCTGGCTATCATAGCGACTATTTTTCTATATAAAAATGCAGATGGAGTTGCCCTAGGCAATTACGGATGGATTTTTGGCGGCATCCTTATAGGTACAGTTCTTGGTACGATGGCAGCTAAAAAAGTCCAGATGACTGCTATGCCGCAGATGGTGAGTTTATTTAACGGTATGGGTGGTGCTTGTGCTGCTATCATTTCTATCGTTGAGTTTAAACATCATATCCAATCAGGTGCTAGCATTGCTGATGATCCGGTTTTTATGACTACTGTCCTTTTGGGATTAGTAATTGGTACTGTATCTTTTACAGGCAGTATGATTGCATTTGGCAAGCTAAATGGCAATATCAAAGACCGAACAATTCCAATGCAACAGATCGTCAACGTAGGTTTACTCGCTTTGATCCTTGTGCTTTTAGTAGCTATGGTTAGCGGTTTCGGTGGCGATGCTCCTATGACATGGTTAGTAGTTATGCTTATTTTATCTACTTTATACGGTGTCTTATTTGTAATGCCTATCGGTGGTGCTGATATGCCTGTAGTGATATCATTGCTCAACTCTTTTACTGGAATTGCAGCCGCATTCGGCGGCTTTATTTATGATAATAATGTCATGCTTACCGGTGGTATCCTCGTAGGTAGTGCGGGTACTGTATTGACTGTATTGATGACTAAAGCAATGAATAGATCCTTAGTTAATGTCATCGTTGGTGCAATAGGTGCCAATAGTGCAAGCGGTGCTACTTCTTCAAGTGGTGGTTCGTATAAAGAAATTACACCGAGTGACCTTGCGGTTTTAATGATGTATTCTAAAAAGGTAATTATTGTTCCAGGTTATGGACTTGCGGTTGCACAGGCACAACATACATGTCACGAGCTCGAAAAGTTATTGGCTAATAACGGCGTAGAAGTTAAATATGCCATTCACCCGGTAGCTGGCCGTATGCCTGGACACATGAATGTACTGCTTGCAGAGGCAGATGTGTCTTACGACAAATTGGTGGATATGGAAGAAATTAATCCAGAATTTGCTCAGACAGATGTCGTTCTTGTTTTAGGTGCTAATGATGTAGTAAATCCGGCAGCTAAGAACGATCCTTCTTCGCCTATATACGGGATGCCTATTTTAGATGTTGAAAATGCTTCACATATTGTCGTTAATAAGCGTAGTATGAAACCAGGTTATGCAGGTATCGAAAATGAATTATTCTTCAAGCCTAAAACTTCCATGTTGTTTGGAGATGCTAAGGACGTATTAGGTAAGCTAATCAGTGAAATTAAGGTCATAGCTTCATAGTAATATAATATGAACTTATAAATAAAAAAAGGGCCGGTACTTAATATACCGCCCTTTTTTTATTTTTAAAACCTTACAAACGTAACACCTTCACCTCCTTGATCTGGTTCCGGATGCCATACTTCTTTAATATCTTTATATTGTTTTAATAATTTACGGACTTCATTTTTGAGAACACCTGTACCTATACCATGGATGATTTTGAGTTCATAGGCATTATTCATCAGTGCTTTGTCTAAAAATTCCTGGACCATTTGCATTCCATCCTGCTTAGTATATTCACGGATATCAATGGAAGTATCAAATTTTTCTTGTGTAAAGAATGATGTATTCCCCGGTTTGGGCTGAGTAGCTACAGGTTCATTTATAGGTATTAAATCGACTAATGGCATTTTAATAGTCAGAAAACCCATTTGTATCTCTGCAATATTTTTGTTGATGCTCAATATTTCTCCCGTACTGGTGCCGTTTCTAAGTCGTACAAATGAACCTACTTTGATAGCTTGTGCGTTGTGGGCAATCTCTTGAGCAAAAGCTTCCATCTTTAACGCTTCCAATTCTTTAAGCTCTGCTTCTTGTTTTTTCTTAATGTCAATGGCAGCCTGCAAAGCTTTTTCTTCGTCCTTGCTTTGTTTAATTTCCTTGAGTAACTTTTTGAGTTCGTGCTGATGATCTGTTACAGTGCGTGCTTTAGCTTCTTTAGCTTGGATTTTTAATTTTTTACGATTGATTTCAAGTTCTGTATGCATATTTTCGTAAGAAGCTATCAACTTTTCTAATCGGTCTTCCTTATCGATTAATAAGGCCAATTTGTCTTCGTATTCTTTTTTCTCTGCCATCAGTGTAATCAACATTTCATCGATAGCTTTTTCGTTTTTGCCTGTTTTATGCTGAGCATAGTTGATGATTTTATCATCGATACCCGTTTTAGCTGCTATTTCATACGCAAAAGAACTTCCAGGTCGTCCTACGTTAAGCTTGAAAGTAGGCAGTAAATGATTTTTGTCAAATTCCATTGAAGCATTCACAAGCCCATGTTCTTTGTATGCAAAAAATTTAAGATTAGAGTAGTGCGTTGTGATGACGCCAAATACTTTTTTGCGATTGAGTTCTTTGAGTACGGCCTCGGCTATGGCACCACCTATCTTGGGATCGGTACCAGAACCAAATTCATCTATCAAAATCAAGCTATTCCTATCCGCCTCATCTGTCATAATTTTCATATTGCGCAGATGCGATGAGTAGGTACTCAAATCATCTTCTATAGACTGTTGATCTCCTATGTCTGCAAAAATCTTATTAAAGATACCAAATTTTGAATTTTCATTGACAGGAACTAATAAACCCGTTTGAATCATAATTTGTAATAACCCTACAGATTTTAAGGCTACAGACTTTCCTCCGGCATTAGGTCCCGATAAGATAAGTATGCGATTTTGGCCATGTAATTCCAAATCAAATGGAATGACAGGAAGACCAAGTGTATCATTTTTTAGAAATAAAACCGGATTTAAAGCCTCTTTAAAATGAAAGATTGCCTTTTGCTGTAGATACGGTTTTACAGCATTAATTTTAATTGCAAACCTTGCTTTGGCTCTAACTGTATCTACTTTTGTAAGCATTTCCTGCAACATCAGCAACATATCTGCATATGGCCGGATAAAATCGCATAATGCCCGTAGGATTTTATAGATTTCGCTGCGGCGCTCTGCATATAGATTATAGACCTGCTGATTTCCATGGATGACATTTTCAGGCTCGATATAAATGGTTTTGCCAGTAGCTGATTCGTCGTGGATAATACCGGGTATCTTTCTTTTGTGTTCGACAGCCACGGTTAAAACACGACGTCCATTGCGCAAGCTTTCAAAAGTATCTACTAAATAACCTTGGTGTTTGTATGTATCAAGGACACTATTAAAAAGTTGATCTAACTCGCGTTCTTTGACGCGGATAGTTTTGGATATTCTCAATAAAGCATTGGACGCATCGGGTCTGACATCACCATCTTCATCTAAAATCCTATCAATTTCAGTGACTAAAGCTTTGTCTATAAATACTGTATTGACAATAGAGCTTATTAATGGACTTGTTTTAGCTTTTTCGGGATTTTGAAAATAGGTCGTCAATTCTATTCCCAACTCAACAATAATATAGATATTTCGAATACTTTCTATTTCTAAAGTATAACCTTCCTTGCGAAGCATGGCTACATCTTCGGTAATGGCTTCAAAAGAACCCATAGGATAATGCTCTGCCCTTTCAATAGCCTTTTTGTATTCATCAGCCTCATTGAGCAATTGCTGGATTTGATGTAAATCAGCCAGTATTTCTATATTTTCAAAATATCCTCTACCTAATGATGATAAACATTCGGATTTGAGTTGCTCAGTTATCTTATTGAATTCTAATTTTTCCCTGAGATCTTTAGGGTGTAAAAACATATCGTATAGTCGTTATGAAATCGTGATGCAAAGGTAATAAAAAATACACGGAATGCATAAAGTTATGATTGAAAGGATAAATCCATCTTACAATCGATTATACTCATCATATTTTTAAATGGTCCTAAGATTTAGTAGGAAAAATAGCAAATATCAAGATAGGAAACGTAAACATAGCCTTAGCTATAATGAGGTTTTTTAACGCAGAGATTTGCTATTTTTTTATAAATATTGCACTAATTTGAATGTATATTGGGTATTAGTCAAAAATATACTTATATCAACCTAAATTGTATAGCATAATACATTATTTTGGACATAAAGTATCTATCATAACTTTATCTATACAAGCCATTTTCCAAATTGAAATAAAAAAATCCACGATTATAAGCACAAAGTCAAAATATTTACTTGAGATACAAATCAAAATAATCGCTGATTTTTTGCATAAGGTGGATGCGATCTTTACCCCGTACATTGTGTTCGTAGCCCGGATATACAAAATAGTCAACCTGCACCCCATTTGAAACTGCATTTCTCAGAAAATTGATACTGTGCTGCCAGACTACAGTTGCATCCTGAGTACCATGAATGAGCAAAAGTTTACCTTTTAGGTTTTTGGTCTTATCCATAAGAAGGTTTTCGGCATATCCGTCCGGATTACTTTGTGGCGTGTCCATATATCGCTCGCCATACATAATCTCATACATACTCCAGTCCAAAACAGGGCCGCCTGCGACTCCTACTTTAAACACATCCGGTTTGCGCAACATAAACGAAGTCGTCATAAATCCTCCGTAACTCCAACCGTGAATACCCATTCTATCACCGTCAACAAATGGTAGAGACCTTAGATATTCAACGCCTTTCATCTGGTCTTCCATCTCGTATTTGCCCAATTGTCGGAAGATGGTTTGCTCAAATTTAAGGCCGCGGTTGCTGCTGCCACGTCCGTCCATCACCCAAACAACATAACCCTGCTGAGCCATGTAGTCGTACCATAGATTGCCGCTGGCAGGAAAACGATTTAGATTCATCTGTGCATGTGGCCCATTATAAAGGTAAACGATGACCGGATATTTCTTTAAAGGGTCAAAGTCCGCCGGATAGATTAGTTTTCCATATAAATCTGTACCGTCGTCAGCTTTTAGTGTGATATTTTCCACCTTCGGCATATTATATATTGCCAATGGATTAGAAGCCGTCAGCAGGTTTTTCTTAAATTTTTTATCGGTAGAAATGATGTCAATATTTCTCGGCGTGGTCTCATTTGTCCATATATCGACTGCATAATTTCCGGAAGTGCTGATTTTAAAATTGTGGTAGCCTGGATCCGTATCTATGCGTCGTATGATACCATCAATCCAGTTGACAGCATACAGATGCTTCTCCATCGCTCCATCTTTAGTTGCGGTGATGAGTAATTCCTTTTTCTTTACATTTTTCCCTACGATTTCATTGACGATCCAGTTACCTTTAGTTATTTGATTGATTAATTTACCATCTATACTATATCTGTACAAATGCATCCATCCATCTCTCTGACTCCAAAATACAAATTCCTTATTGCCAGGCAGGAAGTACAATTCATGAAGTGGTTCAACGTACTTATCATCCCTTTCTTCAAAAAGCTTTTTGATAAATGAGCCATTTGAGGCATCATACTGATTGAGCATCATGTGGTTTTGGTCACGGTTTAAAACCTGAATGTAGATGGACTTTTCGTCCGGTGACCAGGTTACATTCGTAAGAAACTGATCTTTAGGTTCGCCTGTATTAAGGAATACTGTTTTTCCCGATTCAGGGTGATAAACACCGACTGTCACTTGGTGCGATACCCGTCCGGCAAATGGATACTTAACATTAGTGTTGACAGCAGGGGTCTTTGACCAGTCTATGACAGGATAATCCTCGACCATGGATTGATCCATCCGGTAGAAGGCTATAAAATTGCCTTTGGGCGAATAAAAAAGTCCGTGATCTATACCAAATTCATCTCTGTGTACAGATTTACCATTGACGATTTCATAACTTCCGTCCGTAGTTATTCTATGTGTTTTACCGGACTTATCCACGTGATATACATCATTATCCTTTACATAAGTTATAGAAAAAGAGGCTGGATTGGTAAAGATATCTTCGGCATCTTTAGGGACGCTTACCCATGTTTCAGTTTTACCGGTTTTCCTATTCCATATCATATAGGTTGTATCCGTGCGGTAATAGGCAGTATTTTCATCCACCCAATTGAGAAAAGGGACGACATTCCTTTTGCCAAAATCTGTAGATCTGAGCAAAGTATCCGTTTTTAAATCCGGAATTGCTCTTATGACTAAAGCTGTTCCGTAAGTGGTTTTTACAGATTCTGTATAGCCTTCCTGATTGGGAATCCAGTCTAAAGGTGAGAGATTATCCACTCTTAAATTAGTAGATAGGCCAAGGACAGCATCTTTCATAGTAAGTCGCTGTGCATGGAGATTGATAAAGTATCCGGTAAGGATAACGACGATCCATATTTTGATTTTCATCTATAAATGCTTTTGAACGACGGATTCAGGCGATAAATCCCTTGTTATTTAATGCTTGCAAATGTACGCCATTCGGTGCCAAGTTTCCAAATCTTTTTCTAAATCAGTTAGTAAGCGGATTCACTACATACTACCATTCTTGTTTTTAGTCAGATTATTTAGCTCTTGAATGAATCGTCAGACGATCTTTTTATTTATAATATCCATGTCTTCTCCACAATGATATATATATTCAGGGGAAATATCATAATTCCATACATCGTCCCTTGCACTTACAATGGTATTCGGCCAGCATATTTCACCTAAACCACCTATTTGAGCCAACTGTATATAGTCTGGATCTTTTAGATTTTCGATACCATTCAAATGATTGTGCTTAGCAATCATTGGCATCAACCAGACGTTGATTCAAAAAAAATTAAAAGGTAGGTGGGCATTTTCAAATTTGGTGAGTTTCTGTCACATTAATATTTAGAAATTGTTGTGTGTACACAGATCACTCAGGCAGTTAAACTGTCAGTAAATAAACAGATATCATCCTTCAGCATTCAATGATAATTTGATTTTTTTATGTGAAAACAGATACAAGAGCTGATTTCAATTAATGTAATTTGGGCATTAAAATGCTAATGTTTTGTTAAAATTTATGCTATATATTATAAATATCAATAAATTATGAAAATTTATAATGTATTTTATGCTATAATACAATAAGTAGCACTATATTTGTACTCTAAATATTGTTTAGTAGTAATATCTAAAGGTCAGAATCATGAAAACCCATAATTTATTAGTAATCATTTTTTTATTTGCAGTGTCTCAACTGATAGCTCAGCCTGCATTAGAGAAGCTAGCTATACAAGCAGAATCAGGGGCTTATGAAATGTCAATTCAAGGATATAAGGATTACCTTACTTTGCATCCTAAGGAGTATAAAGTATGCTTGGAGCTGGCAAATATTTTGAAAGCTACTGGCAAGTACACAGAAGCGGAAATCTATTTTCAGATGATACCGATGGAGGCAGATGTCTATCAAAAAGCTGGTGAACAATATGCTCAGATGCTTAAAAAGATGGGACGATATAAAGAAATTCCAGGATTATTGGTGGATTATATTCAGAAATATCCGGAGCAGGGAAAGGCTATACTTATGGGATTGGAAACGGTCAATGATATTTATAATCAAACCCCCAAGTATGATTTACTTTCTATGCCTTCCAACAGTAGTACTTCCGACTTTGGCCTGACATTTTATCACGACATGCCTATATTCAGTTCTTTTCGGGAAGATGTATTAATGGATCAAATTCAATCAGAATTCAATAGAGATGGCTATGGTCAAAAGACAATCAAATATGATGGAGCAAAAAATAGGTTAGATTATATAAATGGTATAAATAATAAAATTTATAAAATTGGCCCTATAAGCTATGCACAGACTGTAAATAAATGTGCCTATATTGAGGGAAGGTTGACTTCAAATCTCAATATGGAGCGGGATTTTAAAAATGCAAGTGTTCACATAGCTGAGGTAAATGCAAATGGTGATATGAGTTCTTCAAAGCCATTTTTATATAATGAAATGGGATCATCTATTAATTCAATATTTTTAAGTCCTGATGGCAGAAGTTTATATTTTGCCTCTGACAGATCAGGTGGTTATGGTGGTTTTGACTTATATGTCAGTCATTTAGAAAAGGGAACATGGTCTATTCCAGTTAATTTAGGCCCGGAGATTAATACAGCATATAATGAAATTACACCTTTTATGCATGATAATAAAATATATTATGCCTCTGACAATTTACAAGGATTGGGTGGGTATGATATATATAATGCAACCTTTGAAAATGGAAAATGGTCAGGTGTAACGATGATGGACAGAGAGATAAATTCACCTGAAGATGACTATTTTCCAGCTTTTAATAATCAGGGCGATATGTTTTTTACTTCAAATAGATTGGGAGGCCTTGGTAAAAATGATATTTACAAAGTGATTAAGACAGATGCCAACCTTATGGATGAATTGGTAACTGAAGTACCTCAGGCTGTTTCATTAGAAGCATTAACCATGGAAACACAAAAACATACTTCTAAAGAAACGGATGTACATAAGGTTTCATACCAGAATAATGAAAAGAGAAGTACCGCATTTATCCTTCCGGAATTTGTTCCTGAAAAAGTAGGAAGACCTATGGATTCTGATGAATTTTGGCAGGATGCACACCGCATAGCTTTGGATGAGCTCGTACCAAATACGGAGGTGTTTTTTATACAACTAGCTTCAATGACGGCTGTAAAACCTAATTACATTAAATATAAGCCTTTGCTTCGTTATGGTAATATCTATCGTATGGTTTCCAATAATACAGTAAAGATACGTTTGGGATATTATTCTGACAGAAAAGAAGCCGAAGATGTTTTGGCTAAAATCAAAGCCATTGGATTTAATGATGCATTTATCACCTTTGAAGTACTAAATACTGCACAGATGGAGTTGATGCTGACTAGTAAAGATGATAAAAATTTTAGTGATGCCGGTAATTTTAACACAGGCAATAAGAATGTAGCGGAGGAATATAGAGCTGCCAATAAATATAAAGTTCGCCTAGCTTCATACGAGGATCCTATCTGGTTTGATGTAAATAAAGTTAAGGATCTCGGACGTATTGAACAGTGGACTAAAGGTGGCTGGACAATATTTATCCTTGCAGGTTATGGTTCCTTTGATGAAGCCAAGCGCGTACAGATACAAGCCGTCAATCGTGGTTACAAAACTGCTGAAGTAGTGGTAGATAATGATGGTATCTTAGAGCGAATTAAGCAAAATTAAAAATAGTTTTAGTAGCGTGTAAATTTTATTTACAATAGATTAAAAAAGGTATGTTGATAATTCTCAGCATACCTTTTTGATTTATAGAAGTAGATATATTGCTTATTTTATAATTTTCTCTGATTGAATTCCATTACTACCGAGGATTTGTAGAGTCCAATCCTATGCAACTTTGACCGTAATACTGGCAGACTTAAGCCACACTCACGTCGTTATTACTTTTATCAGGAAGGTTTCTACATCGCGATATGCATTTTGCATAACCTCACCGACCTTTCCGCCTATCATAGCGGAAAAAACTTCAATATTCATACGCGAGATGTAGGTTTTTCCGTCCTCTTTTTTATACACGGAAATTCTACATGGCATCATATTGGAGTATATTTTTAAGCGATCATCATTAAGTAGTTCATTGGCAAAAATAGGCTTACAAATCTCTAAAACTCGGGCTGAATTGACATCATATCCCTTTTCTTTAAGCATTCCTTGAAGATCATGAGTGTGTTTAAGTCCCCAACTTGCTGCTTTGATTTCGGTAGTTAAATGCTCCAACGTTTCATCAAAATTATACTTACTTTGATTTTCTAAAAACATATTTTCCATCTCGGATTAGTTTTTATTTTTTAATAATACGTCCTCTATCGCCTGTATAAATGTACCTTTAGGTAGGGCACCAGCAGCCATCTGTGGTGTATCCTCCATAGGACAAAATAGTATAGACGGAATACTTTTAATATCGAAAATCGCTGATAGTTCCTGCTCGGCTTCTGTATCTACTTTGTAAATGTAAATATCATCTTTATATTCACTAGAAAGTTCTTCTAAAACCGGAGCTACCATTTTACATGGGCCACACCAATCTGCATAAAAGTCAATGATACAAGGTTTGTCTCCTAAATACTCCCATTTTTGAGGATTTTTTTCATAATTAAATACTTTCTCTAAAAAAGTCTCTTTAGTTAACTGGATAGTTGCCATTTTATTAATTTAATATTTTAAATAATACAATTTCAAAATGTAATCGATGTATGTCATCAACATGGATATATTCTAAAAATCACCACAAAATTACTACTTTTGTTTCAATGGTTTCGTTACCAATGTTACATTAGAAATGCTGGATTACTAAAAAAATGACAGTAAAGTCATTATTATGATTTTTTTATAAATGTTTGATAAATCATTTTTTTTAATATTTATATACAAAATGTAACTAATAATATGAAATAAAGTCTTATTATTGTTCAATTCTTTTTATTTAAAAATCAAAAATCAAAATTATATGAAATGGGAAGGTCGTCGTCAAAGCGATAATCTTGAAGACAGGAGAGGCATGAGCACTACGGGTAAAGTTGCTGTTGGTGGTGGAGCTATAGGGCTAATTTTTTTGCTCATACAGGTATTTCTCGGCGGAGACAGCCAGGATTTGGCTAATGCTGTTATGCAACAGATGGAACAACCTGCTGCAACTCAAACAGCTCGTGCGTTAACTCCGGAAGAAAAGAAAGTAGGTGAATTTGTATCTACAATACTAGCATCAACAGAAGATACTTGGACGGAAATTTTTAAAAAAAATGGAATGACATATAAAGATCCAAAAATGGTCTTATTTACAGACGCTACGACATCCGGATGTGGTGGTGCCAATGCTAGTACTGGCCCTTTTTACTGTCCTAATGACCAAACAGTTTATATGGACTTATCTTTTCTTAACATCCTTCGTAATCGTTTTGGAGCAGAAGGTGGTGATTTTGCAATCGCTTACATTATTGCCCATGAAGTCGGACATCACGTTCAAAACCTACTAGGTATTCTACAACAAACGCATAATCTTCAGAGACAGACTAGCCAAGTTCAGGGTAATCAGATACAGGTCGCTACTGAACTACAAGCCGATTATTTTGCTGGTGTTTGGGCACATTACGAGCAAAGGTATATTGAGCCAGGCGATGTAGAGGATGCAATGAATGCAGCAGCAGCAGTAGGTGATGACCATATACAAAAGACAACCCAAGGTTATACGCAACCGGAATCCTATACGCATGGTACCTCAAAACAACGGGTCGAGTGGTTTAACAGAGGATATAAAACCGGTGATCTCAAACAAGGTGATACTTTTGGTGAGTTGCTAAGATAGTGATTTTTAAATTAAAATTTCTATTTATTTTATTTCTAAAATCTCCTTTAATGAAAACGAGTAAGGTTATTATAACTACTTTCCTTATAGTGTTAGTATCTAATGCTATATTTGCTCAAGCTAAAAAAAATTCGATAATACCAGCCAAGGATAGTACAGAAGCAGTCTTAAAGGATGTCAAAACACCACAAAAGTCTTCCACCCGTGGATCAGTTATAGTCGATGGCAAAAAGATCAATTATGAAGGAACGGCTGGCACATTAGTTTTGAAAAATCAAAAAGGTGCTCCTGTCATATGTATGTCTTATACTGCCTATTTTAAGGAAGGAGAAGACATTACAAAACGTCCTATAACATTTATATACAATGGTGGTCCTGGTAGTTCTACTGTATGGTTGCACATGGGCTGCTGGGGACCGAAACGAGTCAATATTCAAGATATGGAACGCTCTAAAGCCCCGTATTCTACAATAAGTAACGAGTACAGCCTGCTTAATGTAAGCGACCTAGTATTTGTAGATGCCCCGGGTACTGGTTTTGGAGATGTAATCACTAAGGATTTTGGAGGCGAAGGAGAAACTAAAGATTATTTTGGTATAGATGAAGATGGGCAGGCTTTTAGCGATTTTATAGCACAATTTATAACAGATTATAACCGGTGGAGCTCGCCAAAGTATTTGTTTGGTGAAAGTTATGGTACATTCCGATCTGCTGTAATTGCCAATAATCTGCTCAATGCTAATATCAGTCTCAATGGGATCGTCATGTTATCACAACTGTTGTCATATGCCAATGTGACAGAGACCACTTCCTCTAATCCAGGATCAGACTTGCCCTTCATGTTGATCTTACCTTCCTTTGCAGCAACAGCTTATTATCATAAGAGGCTACCGGTAATGCCAGAGGCTTTAGTACCATTTTTGAAAGAAGTTGAGCAATTTTCACTTAATGAATATGCGCTCGCACTCAATCAAGGAGCTGATATAGATGAAACGACTTTCAATCGCATCGCTGTTAAATTGCATCAATACACTGGTCTGTCAATTGACTATATCAAAAAGGCCAACCTTAGAGTTAAAGGACCACAGTTTGCTCAGACACTCTTAGGAGATGAAGCTCAAATTACAGGAAGGCTAGATTCTCGCTTTTCTGGTGATGCTATTAATCCATTGAGCGAAAATGCTCAATATGATCCTATGAGTTCTTTCATAGGTGCAGCTTTTACAGCCTGCCTTAATAGTTATATGCGCGACGAACTCAAATTTGGTAAAGATATGTCGTATAAAATCCGTGGCAATGTATATCCATGGAATTTTAAAAGAAACACCTACATTGGATTTCCCAATGTCATCAATGACCTTTCACGCGCTATGATCCTAAATCCCACCATGAAGGTCTTACTTACAGGTGGATATTATGACTTAGGCACACCTTATTTTGAAGGTATTTATGAGATGAAGCATTTGCCTATCCCGGCAGCCTTACAAAAAAATATTCAATACGAATATTATCCATCTGGCCACATGATGTATTTACATCCAGAGTCACTCAAAAACTTACATAAGACAGTATCTAAATTTATCAGTGAGACCCATTAGATTTTTAATATTTATTGTTTAGTCTAATCGCTACTTACCGATACAAAACTTACTAAAGATAGACTCCAGCAGGTCATCGCTTGATACCTCACCTGTGATACTGCCCAAGTGATAGAGAGCCTCACGGATATCCATGGCTATCCAGTCGGATGAGATCTGACTTTCCATGTTTTCCAGTACTTTTTGAAGGCTTTGTTTAGTAAGATTAAGTGCTTCGACGTGGCGGGCATTAGTGATGATAGTGCCTTCTGCTATATGGTAATTTTCTGTATAGAGTCGTAGATATTCAAAAAGGGGTTTGAGTGTATGCGCAAGGCGTGCTGTAATATAAAATACGGGAAATTTAGATAGCTCTTTTATGGCGTCAGCTTTTTGCTCTGCTATTGCTAATGGTACGATATCGGCCTTATTAAGTAAGATAACGACTTGAGCTGTATCATTTATATCCAGACTTTTAAAATCTTGCCATATTTCGGTAGTTTCTTTAGTTATATCATTTAAGTAAAAAATGATTTCGGCTTCCTTGAGTTTTTGAATAGACCTTTCTATACCTAGACCTTCGAGCGTGTCTGAGGTCTCTCTGATTCCGGCTGTATCGATAAACCGGAAGGTAATGCCATCTATCACCAATATATCTTCTATCACGTCACGCGTGGTACCCGCAATGTCACTGACCAAAGCTTTTTCTTCATTGAGAATGGTGTTGAGCAGCGTTGATTTTCCGGCATTTGGTGGGCCGATGATGGCTACTGGAATGCCTTCTCGGATGCTGTTTCCCCACTTAAAAGACTCCACTAATGGATTTATAACATTGATAATCCTGTGTATCAATTCTTGAAGTTGCTTACGGTTAGCAAACTCTACGTCCTCTTCCGAGAAGTCTAGTTCCAGCTCAATCAAGGCAGCAAAGTCAATCAGTTCTTGTCTTAAATCCTTTAGTTTAGAAGAGAAGTGGCCTTTGAGTTGTTTTAAAGCGATGTCGGCTGATTTTGCTGAGGTAGCATGAATGAGATCAGCGATAGCTTCAGCTTGTGACAAATCTAAACGACCATGCAGAAAAGCTCTAAGCGTGAATTCTCCGGGATTGGCTAACCTAGCCCCGTTTTTTATGGCTACATCTATGATTTCTCTGACGATCTGCGGCGAACCATGGCAGGATATTTCAATACTATCCTCGGTAGTGAAGGTCTTAGGTGCCTTGAATATGGATACCATGACTTCATCGATATCTTTGTCACCATCGGTGATCCAACCATAATGTATCGTATGAGAAGATGCTTGAGTGAGTTGTGCCCCTTTAAATATTTTGTCACCAATATGTATTGCTTGATTTCCAGATAAACGAATCACAGCCAATGCACTTTGACCCTGTGGTGTTGCAGGCGCTACTATCGTATCTGTAAATCCATTCATCACTTAATGTTATTTATCCGGAACTCTAAATGTAATACAAAGCATTACCCATAAACCAGACTTAGTCAGATTTATGGGTATATGTTTATTGTTATGTATATACCTATGATTTAGGTTGAACTACTACTTTAGGTTCATAACCACGATCCTTGATTATACCTAAAATCTTATCCATAGAAATTTTAGATTCGTCGTATGTTACTTTGCAGATACCGCTTTCGATTTTTGTGCTACTTTTGATTATGCCTTCTGTCTTTTTAAGTTTTCTGTCGATACCATCTGCACAACCCATCTGGCAAGTCATGCCACTTACAGCTATTTCGGCCGAGACGATTGATTCTTTACTTGCTTGTGTATTGGACTTAGCAGGAGTATTCTGTGCAAAAATCGAATTCTGACCTATTGAAATAAAAAAGACGATAGCCACCGCTACAAATTTAATAAAATTAGATACTCTATTCATGATGATTTACATTAATTTAAGCTTATACTGATAATACTTAATAACTGATTATCAGTCAAAAAAGTTATTTATTCCAACATAAAATTTACAATGATCTTCGTCATCCTCTTATAAAATTTCCTATTTAAACTTGATGCCAAGAGCATTTTCGAGAACTTCTGACATATGATTTACATAGGTAAATTTCATACCTTTTAGGTAAGCCTGAGGTACCTGCTCGACGTGCCTTCTGTTGTCTTCACACAACATGACTTCTTTAATACCGGAACGCTTAGCAGCCAGTAACTTTTCCTTGATACCTCCTACAGGCAACACTTTACCACGAAGCGTAATCTCACCAGTCATGGCAAGAAAAGGTTTTACGGGTTTTTTCTTAAATACGGAAGTTATCGCTGTCAACATCGTAATACCGGCGCTTGGACCGTCCTTAGGAATGGCACCCTCCGGTACGTGAATGTGTATATCTGTCTTATCAAAAGTATCCGGTTCAATACCCAGTTTTTCGGCATTGGCCTTAATATAGCTGAGTGCTGTGGATGCTGATTCTTTCATCACATCACCGAGATTTCCCGTGAGGGTCAGTTTTCCTTTACCTGCTGCAGTACTGGCTTCGATAAATAAGATGTCGCCACCTACCTGAGTCCACGCAAGACCTACTGCAACACCCGGCATATCAACCTTACTATATTGATCGTTGTCAAATTTGACAGGCCCTAAAGCTGCTTTAATATCCTCTTCATTAATCTTTGGATTATACTCCTCTTCCATTGCCACTTTTTTAGCAACAGAACGCATCACACCAGCAAGATTTCTATTTAAAGATCGTACACCAGATTCGCGTGTATATTTTTGGATAATGTATTCTATCATGGAAGGAGAAAGCGCTATATCCTTTGTCTTAATGCCATGTTCTTTTATTTGATCCGGAATAAGGTGTTTTTTAGCTATTTCTACTTTTTCTTCTGTAGAATATCCGCTGATTTCTATGATTTCCATCCTGTCTAACAAAGCTGGTTGGATAGTCGAAAGCGAATTTGCAGTAGCGATAAATAAAACCTTTGACAAGTCGTAATCTAAGTCAAGATAATTATCATGGAAGGTTGTATTTTGTTCTGGATCCAGCACTTCTAATAGTGCAGAGGACGGATCACCTCTAAAGTCTTTACCGATCTTGTCAACCTCGTCCAGGATAAATACCGGATTGGCGGATTTAGCTTTTTTAATAGACTGAAGGATTCTGCCCGGCATGGCGCCGATATACGTCTTGCGGTGTCCTCTGATCTCGCTTTCGTCATGCAGTCCACCGAGTGACATACGGATAAAATGCCGATCAAGTGCCGTTGCAATAGATTTTCCTAAACTTGTTTTTCCTACACCTGGAGGGCCAACTAAGCATAAGATAGGCGCTTTCATATCGCCTTTGAGCTTGAGTACAGCTAAGTGCTCTATGATCCTATTTTTAACATCTTCAAGACCAAAATGATCTTTATCAAGGACTGTACGAACTTTTTTTAGATTAAAATTGTCCCTTGTCACCTCATTCCATGGCAGATCCAGTAAAAACTCAAGGTAGTTAAGCGTGACCGAGTACTCTGCTATCTGTGGATTTATCCTTCGTGCTTTAGCAATTTCAGCATCAAAAGCATCTTTAGCTTGTGCCGGCCAATCTTTCTGATCTGCTCTTTGCTGCAAGACATTTAACTCTTCTTCATGAGGATTACCACCGAGTTCCTCTTGGATTGTTTTTAATTGTTGATTGAGGAAATACTCCTTTTGCTGTTTTTCCAGCTCAGTTCTTACTTTGGACTCGATCTGGCTTTTAACTTGTAGGAGTTGTATTTCACTATTCATTGCATTCAAGACCATGTGTGCTTTTTTTACATAGTCATTTTCAGCTAAAATTTCCTGCTTTTTATCTATATCCAGATTAATATTGGAAGCAATAAAATTGATCAAAAATCCTTTATTTTTGATATTATCGAGCATCATCTTAGCATCTGATGGGATATTGGGTGACAAATCGATAATCTTATAAGCATAATCTCGGATAGAAGATGCCATAGCGTCAAATTCCATATGATTTTGAGGGACATGTTCCTCCATCATTAAAACGGATGCTTCCAGCATTTTAGAATTGTCTATAAAAGTATCCGGCATAAATCGCCTTCTTCCCTGAAGGATTGCTGTCGTACTGCCATCAGGCATTTTTAGGATTTTCATTATGCGCGCTACAGTACCTGTATCAAACAATGCATCTCCATCCGGATCTTCATTGTCCATATCTCTTTGCGTCAAAACACCTAAAAACTTATCTGCCTTATCTGCTTTTTGCAGGGCTTTTATAGATTTATCTCTCCCTACTGTAATCGGAATGACCACACCTGGAAATAAAACCGTATTTTTTAATGCTAAAACCGGCATTGAAGATTTATATTGATCGTCAAAATTCAATTCGTCATCACCTAAACTAAACACTGGTATAAAATCACCTTCTTCCTGCATATCACTCATTCTATATAATTGCTTGTCAAACATAAACGCTATATTTTAATAGGTACTTTCTTTAATCAATTAATGTACCAACCTAAGTTTTATTCCTTTTGTCTATCATTATGTCACAATTTGAAATTATAAATGCGACAATATGTCAGTTTTGTTGGCTTATCGGATATAAACAATTAATTTTGCATTATGTTAAAATGGTTGAAAAATATTTTTAATCCTAAACAGGAACCAATAGACCCCATGAAGTATTTAATAGTTGGGCTGGGCAATATGGGTGCTCAATACGATCATACACGTCATAATATCGGATTTGATGTTGTCGATTATTTAGCTAAAGAGGCTGCTTTGCCATGGATTCAAAACACACACGGTGACTTGGCAGAAGTCAAATATAAAGGACGTACTTTAATTTTACTTAAACCGACGACTTTTATGAATCTCAGCGGTAAAGCAGTCAGATACTGGATGGATAAGCATAAAATCTTACCTGAAAACTTACTAGTTATCGTAGATGACCTGAATTTAGATTTAGGAAAAATGCGTTTACGTGGTAAAGGAAGCGATGGCGGCCACAATGGGCTTAAAGATATCCAAGAAAAGCTCGGCAGCAACGAGTATGTCCGTTTGCGTATGGGTATAGGAAAAGATTTCCATTCTGGCCAACAGGTAAATTTTGTCTTAGGCAAATGGAAGCCTCATGAAAAGGAAGCCGTAGAAATCATGATAGAAAAAGCAGCTAAGGCAGTCAAAAATTTTACTACCATTGGTATGAAATTGACGATGGATGAGTTGAATAGATAAATTGAAGATCTTTACAATTAACCATAAAATAGTGATATTAAAATATACGACTTTATTATCATTATGAGTAGCACACGAAGTTCCTATTTGAGTTTATAGTGCCGCTATGGGTGAGAAAAGAGATAAAAATAGTTTTTCTCTTTTGAAACGGATGATATATGAAGTGCTCTATAATAAATTTCTGTACTTTATTAAATATTGAGCTATGTCAATATATTTTACACCTTAAATGTGTTATTCTAATATTTTGTAAATTTTTATTAAAAAATGTTAACACCTTAATATAATTATGATAATCTTTGTACTGATATTTATATTTTTTATTAATCGACAATACAGTACATATAGACCTAAGAGTAGGATATCCCGTGCCGATGAATATTGTAGAGAAGAGATAGTGGATGTAAGGAAGTGAAAAGGAGTAAAGAAAAAGAAAGGTAGCGTTTACTTTTACCTTGTACTGAAGGAAAAAATGGCTGTTTTGTCACTAAATTTAAGTGTTATGTTAAGTAATAATGTTTTAGTCGTCCGTCGTCCGTCGTCCGTCGCTTTGCGACCCTAAATTTTTTAATTTTTATCTGGATACTACTATCTCCGGATGTAGGATGGGGACAATGTAGTATGAATCTGATTAAAAACCCTAAATATGGTATGGAAGCCTTAGCGCTGCTCAATGAGGCCTGTACACAGGAGGTAGCAGCGCGCAGCAGCAAAGAACCCGCTAAAGTGAAGGTCTATCCTAACCCTACAGGCGGTACGTTATATATACAGCATACCGGGATAGCAGCAGACCATATCGTCATCACGGATATACTGGGACAGATCCGGTATGAGGCAGATATAGACACGCATACAGGCGAGACAACGATAGACCTTAGTAATCTACCGGCAGGCGTATATCAATATCAGCTATTATACCGCAAGGGTGTAAAAGATACAGGCAAATTTATTCGTATAGACTAAGTTTTGATATAGTAATATATGGGATGGCAAAAGTACTTTTGCCATCCCTATAATAAAATATAAGGAAATGAAACAAGTAATTAATATAAGGATTATTACCATAGTATTTATATCGGTATTATGGTATGGAATAGGTAAAGCGCAGAAACAAGATTATATATGGCTCTATGGGGATGCCCCTTACGATATCGTTCTGCCGGAGAGAGCAGCAGATACGACGCTGGGCTCAAGCAATATCGATTTTAATTATGATCCTCCAAAAATATACTACGACCCCAATCG
>CAZCTQ010000018.1:0-75356 GCA_964501555.1 uncultured Aureispira sp.
TATTTTTCGTTTGTGTTTGATTTATTGATTTTTATTTATTTATCTACATTAGATTCTCAATGCCCATCTCCTTTACAATCCCCATCCCCAACACCACCATTACATCGATTGCCCAAATCCATTTCATCGTTTGTGGGTGGTTTTAAATCGGCAATTAATTCAAAAATTGATGATTACATTGATGAACACCAATTGCCAATACCCAAATACAACCGAAACAACCATTTTTTTCAACCTAATTTTCACGACCACATCATTCGTAACAACGAATCTTATCAAAAAATAAAAAATTACATCATCAACAATCCGCAAAAATGGATTGAGGATACATTTAATAATATAGGCAAATGAACAGCATAATGAGAGAAGATTGGATTGAGGTTGAGTTAGGGCATTTGTCACTTCTTGAATTAGGAGGTGACTGGGGGAAAGACCCAAATTTAAAAGATGATGATTACCAAGAAGCATATTGTATTCGAGGTTCTGAATTTAGAAATTGGGAAACCGATAAAGGAAAAACAGCGTCTTTAAGAAAGATTAAAACAGACAGTATTGAAAAAAGGAATTTAATTTTAAATGATATTCTTGTTGAAATTTCAGGAGGTGGTCCTGAACAGCCAGTTGGAAGAACGGTTGTGATTGAACAAACAGTATTAAATCACTTTAAAGACAAAAATCTTGTTTGCACTAATTTTCTAAGGTTAATGCGACCTTCTGATTTTGTAAATTCAATTTACCTAAACCACTACCTAAAATATTTTTATAGCACAGGGAAAATTATTCCGTATCAATCGGGAAGCAATAATCTAAGAAATCTAAAATTCAATGATTATTTAACTATTGAAATTCCTTTTTCACCCCTTCCCATTCAACGAGCCATAGTATCCAAAATCGAAGCCCTATTTTCTGATTTAGACAACGGCATAGCCAACCTAAAAAAAGCACAAGAGCAGTTAAAAATATATCGCCAAGCAGTGTTGAAAAAGGCGTTTGAGGGCGAACTCACCAAAGAATGGCGAGCAAAACAAACCAATCTACCCACAGCCGAAGAACTTTTAAAACAAATAAAAGAAGAACGCCAAAACCACTACAACCAACAAATAGAAGATTGGAAAAAAGCGGTGAAGGAATGGGAGAAGAATGGGAAAGTTGGGAAGAAACCAAACAAACCAAGGAAACTAAAAGAATTATCGCCTTTTACCGAAGATGAATTAAATGAGTTTGCTCAATTACCTATAAATTGGATTTGGTCAAAAGTTGATAAAATTATTGACCACAATACTCATTCAATTAAAGCAGGTCCATTTGGTTCTTCGCTGAAAAAATCATTTTACGTTGAAACTGGCTATAAAATTTATGGTCAAGAGCAAGTGATTTCAGGTAATCATAAGTATGGAGATTATTATGTGAACGAAAAGAAATATCAAGAATTAATTTCTTGTGCAATAAAACCAAAAGATGCTTTGATTAGCCTTGTTGGAACTGTTGGCAAAGTTTTAATTCTTCCTGATGACTCAGAGCAAGGAATAATCAATCCACGTCTAATTAAAATTTCATTCAATAGTTTTTACAGCCCTACTTTTTTCAAATACTATTTCGAAAGTGCATATTTAAAAAGTCTTTATGCACATAAAAGTCACGGTGCGACAATGGATATTATTACATTAGGAATAATTCAAGAATTGCCATTTCCGCTTTTTTCAATAAGAGAACAAAACCAAATCGTTCAAGAAATAGAAAGCCGTTTATCGGTAACGGATAATTTGGAATTCGTAATTCGTAATTCCATCGAAAAGGCCGAAGCACTTCGCCAAAGCATTCTTAAAAAAGCCTTTGAGGGCAAACTATTGAGCCAAGCAGAAATAGAACTTTGTAAAAAAGCCGCAGACTACGAACCAGCCAGTGAATTGCTCAAAAAAATACAAGCCGAGAAATTGGCAAAAGAACAAGAGAAGAAGAAAAGACCAAAAGCCGGGAAAAATGGAAAATAAGATAGAAATATACAAAACAGCCGCAGGCACAGAGGTTTCTGTGAAATTAGAAAACGAAACTGTTTGGATAGATGCCTCTACCATTGCGGTTGTATTTGGCGTAAACAGACCAGCCATCGTTAAACACGTTGGCAATATCTATAAATCTGGTGAGTTAGAGGAGAAATCAACCTGTTCCATTTTGGAACAAGTTGCTGCGGATGGTAAAAAACGCAAAATGAACTTTTATAACCTTGACATGATATTATCGGTAGGTTACAGAGTAAATTCCTCACAAGCTACAAAATTCCGCCAATGGGCAACCGCCCGATTAAAGGATTATTTGGTACAAGGCTACGCCATTAACGAAAAACGTTTATTACAAAAGCAACAAGAAGTAGAATTTTTAAAAACAGGCTTACGTATAGTGAGTCGTTCCTTAGAAAATACGGCAAATGAAACCGAACAAGAAGTATTTCGTCAGTTTGCCAAAGGTTTGGCTTTGTTAGATGATTATGATCACGAGGCCTTAGACCAAAAGGGGTTAACGCAAAAAGAAACCATTTACCCCAATTACAAGGATTATATGGATCTCATTGAGCAAATGTATTCCGACTTTAAATCTTATGTTTTTGCTAAACCAAAAGATGATGGCTTTCATAGTTCTATCAATCAAATAAAACAAAGTTTTGGTAGTGCTGAGCTTTACCCAAGTATTGAAGAAAAGGCAGCTAATCTGTTGTATTACATTACCAAAAATCATTCGTTTGTAGATGGAAACAAACGAATAGCAGCGGCTTGTTTTCTTTATTTTTTACAACTAAACAATGCCTTGCTGAACAGTAAGAGCGAATCCATTATCAGTAATGAAACTTTGGCAACCCTTACGCTTTACATTGCCAATAGCCGAACCGAAGAAAACGAAATTGTAAAGCGATTAATCATAAGTGTCTTAAATAGAAATAAATAAAAATGTCTGAGTCAAGTATCGTATCAAAAGTGTGGAATTTTGCCAACGTCCTTCGTGATGATGGCGTGGGTTATGGTGATTATCTGGAGCAAATTACCTATTTGCTTTTCCTTAAAATGGCAGATGAACTCAACAAGCCACCTTACAGCAAAGGGCTGAAATTTCCCAAACTCAAAAACGCACAAGGTGAAGAATTGCCCAATGCCGAAACCTGCGACTGGCAAACCCTTTCGCAAAAAAGAGGTTTGGAATTGGAGAATTTTTACAACCAAATGCTTCGCAGTTTAGGCAGTGAAAAAGGTACTTTGGGGCAAATATTTGTAAAGAGCCAAAACAAAATCCAAGACCCTTCCAAACTCTTAAAAATCATTGATATGATTGATAAAGAGCAATGGAGCCTGATGGGTACAGACATAAAAGGCAAAATCTACGAAGGACTATTGGAGAAAAATGCCGAAGACACCAAAAGCGGTGCAGGGCAATATTTTACACCACGTTCTTTAATCAAAACAATGGTGGCTTGTCTTCGCCCCAAACCAATGAAAACCATTATTGACCCTGCTTGTGGTACAGGTGGTTTCTTTTTGGCTGCTTATGATTTTATCAAAGCCCAAGACTTGAACCAGGAAGAAAAAGCGTTTTTGAAAAACGAAACTTTTCACGGAAACGAAATTGTAGCCAACACACGCAGAATGTGTTTGATGAATATGTTTCTGCACAACATTGGCGAAATAGACGGTGAGCCTTTGATTTCTTCGGCAGATGCTTTGGTTTCAGACAATGGCAAGCGATATGATTATGTGTTAGCCAATCCGCCTTTTGGTAAAAAAAGCAGTATGACCATTACCAACGAAGAAGGCAAACAAGAAAAGCAAGACTACATTATCAATCGTCAGGACTTTGTGGCAACCACCGCCAACAAACAACTGAACTTTATGCAACACATAAAAACGCTGTTGAAACTCACAGGCGAAGCAGCTGTTGTGTTGCCCGACAATGTTTTGTTTGAAGGTGGTGCAGGAGAAACGGTAAGAAAAGAACTGCTAAAAACAACCGACCTACACACCATTTTAAGACTTCCGACTGGAATTTTCTATGCACAAGGCGTAAAAGCAAACGTGTTGTTTTTCGACAACAAACCAGCTTCCAAAGACCCTTGGACAAAAGAGGTTTGGATTTATGATTACCGCAGTAACATTAGCCACACTCTCAAGAAAAACCCATTGCACTTTGACCATTTGCAGGACTTTATAAAATGTTACAATCCCGAAAACAGAAACAAAAGAACGGAAACTTGGAACGAAGAAAATCCCGAAGGACGTTGGAGAAGATTCACCTATGATGAAATCATAGAACGGGACAAAACCAACTTGGACATATTTTGGATAAAGGACAAAAGCCTCACCGACTTGGACAATTTACCTGACCCAGATGTTTTGGCAAATGAAATCATTGAAAACATAGAAGCAGGACTAAACAGTTTTAAAGAAATAATGGAGACAATAAACGGAGAGGAATAGCCCACGCAGTAGTCAAGCACATTGGCTGGTCGCACAAGCCCACGCTAAAGCCAAATTTTTGCGATAAGAGAGAGTAGAGCCAAACTTGTTTGAGCTATGCCGAACTAAGCAAAAATCAGCGTAGCTAAACCAGCCAAAGAGCTTGCCTAAAGCACCGACAAAAGACAATGCAGCAAAAAATGAACCTAACGACAGACGAGAAAGAACACCGAACCGATAACACACGGTTTGCCAAAAGCGGCAATAATAGCTTCGATTTAAAGATTATTGTTAAATTTGAAGTTACTGCTTCGTTTGAAGATTTCGGCTAAAAATGCCGCCTTCGGCAAGCCGTGGAAACGTTAGCGGTCATTGTAAGACGACACAACCAACGAAAATAATTGATACTAATAAAATGCGAGACAAACGATTTATAGCTGAACATCGTGGCGGACCTTTGACAAAAGAACAACATAGACAATTAATGTTATGGGCTTGTAAGTGTGTAGAAAATATTTTACTACTGATTGAAAAGCCAATTGACAAGCGACTGAGGAATGCTATTAAAATCGCAAAAGAATGGACAAAAGATATTGCTTCGGTAGGTGATGCAAGGAATGCCTCATTTGACGCAATCGCAGTTGCAAACGAATTGACTAACCCGATTGAAATTGCAGTTGCACGTTCGGTAGGACACGCGGTTGCAACGGCACATATGGCAGACCATTCATTGAGAGCAGCAGAATACGCATTGAAAGCTGTAAAACTTGCGAGCAAATCAAGTGAAAGCGAAAGGAAATGGCAAGACAAAAATTTATCATCTGACATTGCTGACCTTGTTTTGTCAAATAGAGACAAGCAGAAAATAAAAGTGAATGAATAAACAACGAACCGCTAACACAGTGTATATGCCATAATGGTTTCAGTGGCTATTCGAGCATTGTAGCCCGCTCAAACTGTTGTGTCGGTGGACAGGAAACTGTCCCGCAATCCCTTACGGCACATACACTCGACCGATGTAACGAAATCCGCTAAAGCTCCTTTCGTTACATCGTGCCGGCGGCTACACCGCCAGATGCACTCCAGTCGCTTCGCAGACTGTCGTACATCTGACGGTTTTGCAAAATTTCCCTTCGAAGCAAAGCTTCAAGGAGAACTTCGCAAAGCCGCCGGCACGTTGGGTGCAAGTGCACGAAACATCTACAAGCAACAAACCCACATAACATACAGAATAATGATCAATAATTTTTAATTTTCTTTTAAACACATTTTTTGGTTAAAAGAAAAAATTGTATCTTTGCGACTGATTTGAAACAGGTAACGATTATATTATTTGCTCTTCTCATTGCTTTTCAACCATTAGGCAAGGTACTGATAGTTGTTACTTTCAAAATCAACCAAAAAGAAATAGCAAAGACCCTCTGTGTTAAAAAAGATATTAAAAACAACACTTGCCAAGGTAAATGCCACCTTAAAAAGCAAATAGATAAGGCAGATGAGCAGGAAAAAAAACAAACCCCTACAACTCAAAAGGAACAGGTAGATGTTTTATTTTGCTACAACGTACATCCTTTGACGTTGAACAATAACGCAGGTTATTACGAAACAAAGAAGTTGTATGCTTATGAAAACAACTTCTTTGTTCCTTCTTTCCTTACAGATATTTTCCACCCGCCCGAGAAATTCCTTTTCGTTTAATGTTTAGTTCAGGCAAAGCCTGAAATCAAAGCACTGTACTTGTATTACACGAGTACAAAAGGATAGGTACATACTTATCCTGAAAGTAATTCAAACAAAAAAGTAAAATAAAAAATGAGCATTCAAAAATGGCTCAAAGCAATAGGATTTGTTGTTTTGAGTATAGGTATGTCCGTGCAAACGGCATCGGCTTGTGATGTATGCGGTTGCTCTGTCGGTGGCAGTTACTTCGGTATTTTACCGCAGTTTCAGCAAAACTTTATCGGCTTGCGTTATCAGCACCGCAGCTTTAATTCTGAACACCTTACGCTTTTTCCTGGCGAAACACCGTTAAAGTCGAAAGAAATTTTTCATACAACAGAGCTTTGGGGCAGGTATGTACCGCACCCGAAAGTTCACCTCTTTGCATTTGTACCGTTCAATTATTTCACAAAAAATGAAGAAGGTACTCGTTCTACAATATCGGGTATTGGCGATGTGAGCTTAATGGTACATTACATTGTGTTCAATACGGGGAATGATGTAGAGAAAAGATGGAAACACGCTTTACAAATCGGTACGGGTGTCAAGTTTCCGACAGGGAAAAGCAATCACATACAAGCAAGCACAGGACTGCTATTACCAAGTTTACAAGCCGGAACAGGAGCATTTGATATTCCGTTTAGTACCATTTATACCATTCGAAAAAACAAATGGGGAATGAATGCAGAAGCCACCTACAGGCTCAATCTGCCCAATAAAAGGGATTATAAATTTGGCGACAGGATTACCACATCAGTAAGAACATTTTATTGGTATGGCAATAAAAATTTCACAATACTTCCTCATTTGAGCGTAGGATATGAACACGGTTTCAGAGATACGGACAGAGGTGCAGAAGCTGAATATACAGGCAGTCAGAGCGTATTGGGCGGTGCAGGATTTGATTTGTATTATAAGAGGTTTATCCTGAATGTCAATACTCAAATACCTCATTACCAGCACATTGCACAAGGTCAGATTACAGGCAATCCACGTTTAAATGTCGGCATTGCCTTTCAACTTTAATTAATTAAAAAATTTAAAAAACAAAGTTATGTTTAGTAAAAAAATAAAAACAATCACATTAGGATTAATGGCAATAGCAATATTATTTGCAACATCGTGTAAAAAAGAAGAACCAACTCCAGTGCCGGCAAAGGCAACAATTACCGTTACTTCGCCTTCTGAAACTGAGGCGTTTGACCACAATGCAACGGTAAACATTACAGGGAAGATTGAATATTCTGAGGGGTTGCACGGTTATAAGATTTTTATTCGTAAAAAAGCGGATAATTCCGTACAGTTTGAAAAAAATGAACACGCACACGGAACAACAATTGATTTCAGTGAAAGTTGGGTCAATAATTTAGACGGACACAACGATATGGAATTAGAAGTCATTGCAATTTTAGACCACGATGGCAATACCACTTCCAAAAAAGTAAATTTCCATTGTCATCATTAATCTTACTTGTAACCAAGTAATCATTTTAGCCCCGAAATTTTTTTTCGGGGCATTTTTATTATTAATGCAAAGCCGCCGGCACGTTATAGGCAACCTTAACAAACGACACAGCAGACATTGACTGACCATTATAAAACATTGAATGTGCTTTTTGGAGCTTCGGAAACTGAAATTATAAAACGATTTCGGAAACTTGCGACAATACACCACCCTGACAAAAACGGTGGTTCTAAAAAGTCGGAAGAAACTTTTAAGGTAATACTTGATGCTTATGAGACATTATCTGATAAAGAAAGACGAGCAAGTTATGATATAAAATATAAGCAACATTTTCAGAAGAAAAAATCGGAAACGACAAATCAAAATAGTACATATAATAAACAAGAAGAACCAAGGCAGCCACCACCTCGAAACAGAGAATACCAGAAAACAGAGAAAACAAAACCAAAAGTGAATTACGGTTTTTGGGTTGTAGTAGTTTTACTGGCACTGCTCTATTTATATAATGCTAATAAAACAACAACAACAGGTAATCCAAAAGCTGACCAACAACTTGAAGAGCAAAAAAGCGAGAACAGACCACAATCAGGCGAACTTGATTTTAACAAATAAATAAAATAACAATGAAAAAAGCACTTTCAACATTTTTACTCTTGCTGGCTTTAACAACCTTAGTTTCAGCTCAAACCAATGAACAATATTTGGTTAATTCTAAAACCCTTAATATGAGAAGTGGTGCTGGAAAAGAATTTGAAGTAATTACAACACTTTCAATGGGTGACGCAGTAACTTTAATTCAAAAATACGACAATGGTTGGTGGGAAGTTGACTTTGAAGGAACTCAAGGCTATGTATATTCTTCGTTACTCAAGATTGACCGATATAGTGGTTGGGAGAAAAAAAATTATCAATCGGGAGTAACTCCCGATTGCGAAAATGTTACTCCAAAATATGACTACGACCTTGATAACTATTTGCGAATAAATGTAGGTTCAGGAACTGATGTTGTTGTTAAACTTATGAAAAAGGGATACTACGAAGATGAGTGCATAAGAATAGTATATGTTAGAAGTGGTGACACTTACGAAATAAAGAATATACCAGAAGGACGATACTATTTAAAAATAGCATATGGCAAGGACTACCGCAAAAAAATTGTAGATAATATTTGCTATGTTAAATTCATGAAAAATGCCCAGTATGAAAAAGGAAGCGAAGTACTTGATTTCAATAAAATAAAACAACCAAATGAAAGGATTGGTAATAACATATATGAAAATTGGAGTGTTCCTTCTTTTGAACTTTCATTAGATGTTATCGTGACAAAGGGGACAAAACCAACATTCAAGACAAACGATATTTCAGAAGCAGAATTTAACAAATGAGAATTCTAATCTTAAAAATTTTATGTTTTATTGCAATTACCGCTTGTGGACAGACGGACTGCAATAAATTATAAGCAAAATTCACATCATACGGTGAAGCAATAAGTAAAATTAAAAACAAAAAATTTACTTTTACGGACAATGTTAATACATCAAAAAGTTCTTGGGTAAGGGGTGCATCCTATTATAGTTGTGATAAAAAGTTTGGCTACTTTATCATTAAAACTGACAAGCGTAGTTACATTTATAAAGACCTACCAATAAATATCTGGAATAGCTTCAAAAAAGCAAGTTCATTTGGCAGTTACTACGACAGAAATATTAAAAATAGGTATCAACTTTACTTGACAAATTAGGAGATGTACAACAATATGAAAATGCAACAATCAAATAAGGCAGCCTATAACAGCACCTACCCAAAAGGCGGGGTTTCGTGTTCCAAAGACAGTTTTGTGGTTATCAAACATTAGTTTTTCAAATCAAGTTTTGTGCTAAAAGCCCCGCCCATCGCCAATTTTCAAACCGTTGTAGGCAATTTTACGAACGATCCCCAAACCACTAAAACGGTAACGCTGTTGTTTGCTTAATATGACGCATTACAAACGAACTTTGGATTTTGCTGATATGCGGAATGGCTGACAGTTTTTGAGTAACGAAATCATTAAAAGCATCGGGGTCTTTTGCAACGACTTTTAGAACGACATCAAAAATTCCACCTGTAACATAAGCATCCATTACTTCGTCCAAATCGGCTATTTTTTCCAAAAATTCATCAACATATTCTATCCGCTGACTGTTTAGCGAAACATTGACAATTACGGTAAACTTCAACCCGACTTTCCGTTGATCAACAATAGCAACATATTCTTTTATGTAACCGTCATTCTCTAACTTTTTAATTCTGTCATAAACCGAAGTTCGGGACATATTTAAGCGTTCTGTAAGGTCGGAAATATCAAACCGTGAGTTCTTTTGTAGCAGTCGCAACAACTCAATTTCCTGATTGCTTAATTCTTCCATCGGATTTTTTCCGACAAAGGTAAAAAAATAAATCAATTTTCGGACGAAACACAATTAATTGTTTTAAAATTAGAATTGTTTCCGTATTTATATTCACATACACATACATAATATCAATTTTAGTAATTTTGTACGGACAAAAGAAAAAGAATGACAAAGTACATTATCATCGTTGCATTAGGTGCTATCAGTTACGGCACATTGACATCGTTTGCAAAAATTGCTTACGGACAGGGTTACACCGCAGGGGAAATCACTTTTGCCCAAGCATTGATTGGAGCAATTATTTTGTGGGCATTTGTGTTGTTCAGAAACATTAAAAATCGTTCCTTCAAATTAGTAGGAAATTGGAAACTTATTTTGGCAGGTACTTCAATGGGATTTTCTGCCTTTTGCTTTTACCTTTCCGTAAAATACATTCCTGTTTCATTAGCGATAGTTTTGATGATGCAGGTTTCGTGGATTAGCAATTTGGCAGAATGGTTAGTTTTCAAAAAACCTCTTTCGGCATTGCAAATTATTGCATCAGTTATTGTTGTTTTCGGAACTGTTTTGGCGGGAAATTTACTAAATGTAAACGACCTTAATTTTTCATTTACAGGAATTGCATTAGCATTATCATCAGCATTTCTTTATACGCTTTATGTTCTTTTTACAAGCAGGTTAGGAAACGAAACGCCAATGTTTGAAAAAAGTGCGTTGATGACAACAGGTGCAGGGTTGATGATACTTTTAATTAATTTTCCGTCTATTACCACAAGCACACATCTTGACTTTGGTTTACTGAAATGGGGAACATTTTTAGCGATTTTCGGAACAGTCATACCGCCTATTTGTTTTACAACAGGAATGCCCAAAATCGGTGCAAGTTTAAGTGCTATATTATTGACTTTGGAATTACCTGCCGTTGTATTTTGTGCCCACATTATTCTTGGCGAACAAGTTACTTTTTTACTAATCGTAGGAATGGCAATAATGATTGGAGCAATTATTTGGCTTAATCTTGTAAAAGCAAAAAGAGAAAAACAAACCGTAGAAAATTTAGCCGTATGATACAGAAAAATATAAGTGAATTGGTAATAATAAACGACAAAAAACTTTATATAGATTTTCAAAACAATTACGAAAACTGCCCAACGATTGTATTTCTTCACGATAGTTTAGGTTGTGTTCAACTATGGCGTGATTTTCCAAAAAGATTAGCAGAAGCGACACAATGCAATATATTAGTATATGACCGTTTGGGTTACGGAAAATCAGAACCAATGCCTACGCACGAAAGACCGACCAACTATATGGAATTGGAAGCCGATATTTTGAATGACTTATTAGCCACATTGGAAATAAACAATGCTATTTTATTCGGACATAGTGACGGTGGTACAATCTCTTTAATTACCGCAAGTAAATATCCCGCACGGATAAAGGCCATTATCGTAGAAGCAGGACACATTTTTGTAGAAGAGATTACGCTACAAGGAATTTATGAAGCGATAGACAACTACAAAACCACAAACTTACCCGAACGCTTACAAAAATATCACAGTGATAAAGTGGATGCCATATTTAAAGCGTGGACAGAAACCTGGACAAGTAGCGATTACAGAGATTGGAACATTGAGCATTTGTTGCCAAAAATCACTTGTCCGCTTTTGTTTATTCAGGGCGAAGCAGATGAATATGGAACTTTGGAACAAGTTGAAAAAACAATCAGCCAAGTAAACGGAAAAGCCGAAAAATACATTATTCCAAATATCGGACACACGCCACACAAAGAAGCAACGGAAATTGTATTAAACAAGGTAACAGACTATATTCAACAACTGACAAAATAAAAACTGCCTACAACAAGCGGGTTGAACGCAAGCAGGGGTTAATTGCTCCGTTTGAACTTTTGTGGTATATTTGAATGGTGGTTCTTCGCTTCAACGGTAGTGCTAAAATCTCTGCCTGCGTCAAGCCGCCGCCCGTTATGCCTCACCCTAAAAGACGACACCGACTGACAATTAGCGAATGAGAAAATACATTGACTACAAAAATGAAATTTCAGACACCGAATTATATGACGGCTTGGTTGGCTATGGACTTTTTGCAGAAAAAATTCCTAACTTTTTGACTAGTGTTGACTTTTTAGCATTTACCAAAACACTAACTTTTCCAATAAACGAAAAGCCCAAAGATTTTATCAGATATTCAAGTATGCGGAATATTAATATTCCAAGACCAATGGCAATTCCTGAACCATTTGCATACTCAAGTCAAGCAAATTGTTTAGCGGACAATTGGACTAAATTGCAGAGTCACTTAAATGACAAGACAAAAAATGATTCTTTCAAAATCAGTAGAATTCATTTAAGAAAACTTGAAAACAGACCTGAACTTTTTGAAATGAACTACAAAAATTTCACGAAGGACGGAGACCCTGAGCAAGACATTGTAATCAAAAGTAAATATATTGCATTAGCTGATATTTCAAATTGTTTCCCAAGTGTTTATAGTCATTCAATCTCTTGGGCATTAGTGGGTAAAAGTTTAGCCAAGTCAAAATCTAAACCAACATACAAACACGAGTGGTTCAATCAAATTGATTTCAATACACGAAATTTAAAGCACGGAGAAACAAATGGAGTTTTAATCGGACCTCACTCTTCAAATCTAATTTCAGAAATTATTCTTGTAACTGTTGATAACGAACTAACACAACAAGGTTTTAAATACATAAGAAATATTGATGACTATACTTGCTATGTTGACACATACGAAGAAGCGGATAGATTCTTTTTGAGCTTATCGGAAGAATTAAAAAAATATGAACTAACACTTAATAGTAAAAAGTCAAAAATAATTCCTTTACCTTTGGTAAGTGTAAAGAATTGGGTAACTAAATTGAACCATTTTAATTTTACCAACACTTATACTGTAAACTTTAAAGAAGCAATTCGAGTTAAAGAATTAAAAGGCTTTATTGACTTTGCAATTGAACTAATGTTAAACGAAGATTCAGACGCTTCAATATTAAATTATGCTATAAAAATTCTTTCTAACAATCATTTAGATACAAATGCAAAAAATTATTACATAAAGCAAATACACCATTTAGTTTTGCTTTATCCATACTTACAGCGATTCAGGGTGAGTAAATAAAAAAGGGTCATAAAAAGGAGAAAGAAGTCTCACGTATTTATGAGCCATAGGCTTACCATTACCACTTTTGGTTTAGCACTACTGTTTAGCATTTAGGTTTGTTTATTCGATAGATTTATGATTTTATCCATATCCTTGAACAATATTGTTCGAAGGTTCTATCATTCTCTTAGGTCAGTATCTTAGGTTTATTTTTCTGTTTATTGGTTCGGGTTTAAAGTTATCTAATATCCGCAGTTCTGAACAAAAGTACGCCCACATCTTTATGATTGTTCCGTATGCATGAACTGTGGTGTTTTGACATAATTGGATGAGCTGATTGAATATTTCAGCTATCTGAAGGGTATGATAGTAATTTATTATAGCATTCTGATTATTCCTATTCATTTTATGGTGTAGTTCTAATCCATTGTTTTTCTGAATGTTAAAACCCTCATTCTCTATCTTCCACCTCATTCTATTAGCTTCTATTAGAGATTCAATATTACCGCTATTGGGACAGATACTGATTAAATATCTATAGGATTTTTCTTCAGGTGGCTTTTCTGACTGTAATTCTATATATTTTTCGTGTACACCGATATAGTATAAAGTATTACCTTTATATTCTAATGGTTGTTGACTGTAGATATAGGTTTTTTCTATTCGATGTGTTTGATTTCTAACTATAGTTTTATGATAGGTGTTTATTTCATTATCTTTGAGCCGGTCACCTATGATGCCTTGCAATTCACTCAACGTCTTGTCTTTCCATACTAGTCCGAATTCATTGTTTATCCCCTTGATTGCTTTCATGATTGGGTCTTTAACGTATAATCCATCCATGACTATGAACATAGGTAGGCGTGCATAATTTTTCTTTACTTTCTTTAATAGTCTCAGTGTAGCTTTATATTCGCAATCTTGCTTGGTGCTACCGTCTTCATTGGTAATAAACTCTGTGGCTATTGACAAACTAAATCCATTAGCGCATACTCATTTTGCCTCTACTACCGGTTGGTGATAGGTAGTTATTTTATTTTTACTAGTCTTATGTGGACATCCATCATAGGGTTCCTCATCAAACTTATACAGACCTGTGCCATCTATGGCGACTATAAAGTGTTTTTTATTATATCTAAATTTGTGTAATACTCTTTGATGTAATAAACGCTTGATTATCTTAACTTTTAGACGTTCTAATAAGTCAGGATCTAACGTCTCAAATAAATCATTAACCATGTCCATGTGTGGAAGCCGGAGACCAAATAATTTTCTATAATTCTCTGTGAATATTCTGAATTGGCCATCATTATTCATGCTATTTCGTGAACCCATACGCATCATGTACATCATAACGCTGGCTAAAACTAATTCTGATATACTGTAGGTTACTGACTTATATCGTCTGGGGTCTTTTACAAATTCACCCACAGTCTGGATAAGGTCAGGATAATGATGGCGTAGGATCTTATGGATCTCATTAAGTAATTTTCGCTTACCAGAATAAACATCAATATAATTTTTTTCTCCTTTTCCTTTTTTGTGTACGGACCTTTTTTTATCATTGCACTATGTATTTATTTAGAGCAAATATATAAATTATCTGTAAACTAGTTTTTATCGATAGTTTATAATTTGCTCTTTTTTAACTTTCAGAACTCCTGACCTTTCGCAGAATTAAAAGTCGGATGTTTTGAAAATTATTTTCAAATCTGAGCCGGGGAATACGGTTTCGGTCTGGTTTAGAAGTGTTGCTAAATTTCCGACCGCAATGTTAAAACGATGAGCTGATAAAGAATGTAACACTACCGTTAGTGTTTTGTTTTGCTCATCCACAATAAGGTCAGCGTTTGATTGTATGATTTGCTTTACGAGCATGCGTTTTTCGCTGTTCCAGTACTTGGACAAATGGGCTGATAATAGGTTGGCAACTGCGGTTTCTGCTCTGTAGCAAACCATCTTGATGATGTTCATCAGTATCTTGCTCTCATGCTTCAACTGGTTGTATCGTTGTTTTTCTCCCATATTTTCTACTTTTATTCTGGATGGATAGTTACTTCTTTGTTCTTTGAGCGTTTGTTCCAATTGTATGGAGGCATCTATTTTCTCCTTTAGTTTTATCTGTTTCTGACTTAGGCTACTGATTTTGACGATTGGCTGTTCCATTACCTGTTCGGCTATGGGGTATAGCTTTGCCTTGAGGCGTGCGGTCTTCTCTTTTTGCTTTTTTAATTGGTAATCAGCTTTGCGCCACTGTGGGTTAACCACTTCTTTATCCCCATGTACGGACTCAGTACCGTAGGTTATCATTTTGTCAAAATCAAAGTCGGCAATCAAGTATTTGAAAAAGTTTTCCTGTATCCATCTTCCAAACATGCGGCCTGCTACAATCGGTGTGTCTATAAAGTAGTTGTTGCTGATAATAGCGGTCTGGTGTCCCCCCTCGTTATTCCTACGTATCTCCCTAAAAAGGGTGCCATCCAGTCTAATTTCCTTCTCGCATATATTCATGTTGACTAATTGGTCTAATACGTTAACTTCCATTTGTTTAAAGTCGTCATTTGGCCATTTATCCTGTGTGTTTTTGCGATAGGTAATGACGGCTATCCTGTATCTGTCCCACAGTTTCTGGAAGAAAGACGGATGGTATCCTTCTCTGTCAAATATCAATGTACAGACGGGAGATGTTACCTTGGGGTCTACCGCTTCATAGGAACAGGCATCTGGCAATAAAACGGTTTTTTGCAGTTCAGGAATGATTTGTTCTTCAATAGCCTGCTCCAATTTTTCGGTGAGTTCTCCCATGACCTTCAGTACCGGTTGCCCCGTTCCGTCGTGTACCCAGTATTCTGTAGTCGCTGCAAGACAAAGCTTTTGGCGGGAAATATATTTAGATGGCAGGTTGGCTTTATTGCCATAATATATCCTCTGGTGGCCGTCTATATATAAAAAAGCACCGTTTCCTGCCGGGTTGTTTTTGTACCACTCGTCGATTAACCTGCGGTTGAGCTCCTGCGCCTGTCCTTGGGATGCCAATAGTTTTATCTTCCCTCTGAGACATTTTACTTCCGGTGTCCGGTCAAGGCCGATCAGCCTGCCTATCTCTCCCGGCTTGCATTGCTTGAGCTGTTCCGGATTTTTTATACGTGCCAGTGCCATAAAGGCTAATGTCAGCACTACAGATTCCAAACCATAATAATGGTTTTGAGGAAACTCGTAAATCTCTTTTGTTTTTAACAGCCCCTGCGAGAGTAATGCAGGCAGTAAAAATAAAACGCCTCCCTGACCAACAGCTTGGTGAGACTCGAATTGGACAGCCGCATGTCCGCCTATTCCTTTCGCAGATGCAATCCGATCCTCAAAATGGGTGGTGCCCATGCCTAATGGTGCACTGACGTCCTGACTGTTACGCTCATTTAATGTACTACCTTGTTCATTTAATCCAGATTGGGCAAAACATTTTTTTTTAAATTCCCCTGACCAATCTGGTATCGGATTGCTGACTCGCGTACGCCTTCTTCCTTGGCTATGCTGTTGACACTTTGCCCTCTGTCCAGCTTCTGTTGGATACGTTCTTTGGTGGCGCCAACTATCTTATGAGCGTATCCATGCCGACCGTCTTTGCCAAAAAAACCATCCTCCCCTTGTTCCTTAAATTTTTTGTGCGCTTTATAAACAAAATCTTCAGTCATATGGAAACAGCGGGCAACGTCCACCTTGCGGCAAAGACCCCTCTCTGTAAAGTTACTGGTGATGTAGCGGAAAGCGTTCAAATCATCTTTAGGGTGGGCATAAACAGGTAAGCCGTTAACAATGTATTGGATGAGACCATCAGTTTCATAGACACCCAAACAATCAGATATCATTTTTGTCCCGATAGGGAATATAGGTAATTGGAGTTGCATGCCACAAAATTACGCTTTTTTTCTTTGCGAACAACATCCCTTAACTTATTGTATCTTAATACTTGGGTCAGGAGTTCTGAAATTTACGTTCCGTCTTCGCTCAAAAGTTTTTGATAATAATAGTAACCATCCGAGCAACCCCATCTTGCGAGCTAGATAGCCTGACTGTACCTTAGCAGGAAAAAAGATATGAAATATACAAAAGCACAAATGGATCAATGGTTATCGTAATGGAATAACTCAACTTTTAGTAGTAGTAAATATTGTTAAGAGTTTCCAACGGAACGGTCGTTATGAGTTAGACAATAACCTGATAGCAAAACAAAATAAGGCCAATTGCCTTAGGTCGAAAGAACTATTTATTAGCAGGTTTTAATGAGGCAGCACAGCGAATAGCGATGGTGTATTTCTTTTTGGAAGTTGTGCTGCTAATGATGTAAACCCGATGAAGTGGCTTACCTATGTTCTTGAAAATATAAATAACACCAGACTACCTAATCTGGATCAGCTTCTACCTCATCATTCTAAACCCTGATGTACTTGCTCGGACGGATACATTAAAACTAAACCGCCCCATTGCAGCTTAAAATACTCGTTACATTAGATAAAACCACTATTTTTGTATTAATATTGTTTTTTAGACAGACTGACGTTAACGGATATTTTAAAACGATCATTCATCAAGGAGAAAATGAATAACTGTAGGCAGATTTCAAAAACCTTATTGATTATAAGACCGTGCAATCAAAATTCTTTGAAAAAAATTATTATTTTCGAAAATAAGTAATTACTTTGTGGCGACAAAATAATATTTATGGATATTCAAGTAATTAAAATCGGAAATTCAAAAGGCATACGACTTTCTAAAGCCATTTTGGAGCAATATAACATTGGTGACTCTCTTGAATTGATTTTAGAAAAAGGTAGGATTATTTTAAAACCAAAGTCTGTTCCACGCAAAGGCTGGGAAAAATTGTTCAAACTTATGCACGAAAACGGAGATGACAAATTGATAATTGATGACATTTTTGAAGATGAAACATTTGAGGAATGGAAATAAAACAATATGAGTTGGTGTTGGTAAATCTTGCCCCGACCATTGGAAGTGAAATGAACAAAACGCGACCTTGTGCTGTAATTTCTCCAAACGAAATGAATAAATACCTTCAAACAATTGTAGTTGCCCCACTAACAAGTAGCTCAAAGCCTTATCCAACACGAGTTGAGATAAAACAAGTAAAAACAAAAGGTTGGATAGTTTTAGACCAAATACGAACAGTGGACAGAGCAAGAATTGTCAAGAAGATGGGCATCTTAACATCCCATGAAATAGAAGCAACAAAGAAAGTAATTATGGAAACATATGTTGAATAGAAAAATGCCATAACAAAAAAATTGGCAATAGGCGGGCTGAACAGCTTGGTATCAATCTCGATTGTTATTGGGGTTTTCGTATCGAATTCAGTGCTAAAAATCCCGCCCATCGCCAATTTTCCGATAGTCAAACTGTCTAAAAATCTCCAAATTTACAACTGGCTTATTGTCAGTAAATTATTCGTAATAAATTTGTTCACGTAATTGAATGTCGGTAACCATCCGAGCAATCCCGTCTTGCGAGTTAGATAACCTGACTGAACCTTTGCCTGGAAAAAAAAGATATGAAATATACAAAAGCACAAATGGATCAATGGTTATCGTAATGGAATAACTCAACTTTTAGTAGTAGTAAATATTGTCAGGAGTTTCCAACGCAACGGTCGTTATGAATTAGACAACAATCTGATAGAATATAAAATAAGACCACTTGCCGCAGGTCGGAAGAACTATCTATTTGCAGGTTCTAATGAGGCAGCACAGCGAATAGTGATGATGTATTCCTTTTTGGAAGTTGTGCCGCTAATGATATAAACCCAATGAAGTGGCTTACCTATGTTCTTGAAAATATAAATGACACCAGACTCCCTAATCTGGATCAGCTTCTACCTCATCATTCTAAACCCTGATGTACTTGCTTGGACGGATACATATGACAAGCTGTTTCGTTGATGAAACAGGAAAGGAAGTAATTCCCTATATCTACCACAGAGCAGCCAACTTCAAAAGTTGAAAAGCCAAAGTAAAGCTCCGTGTAAAGAGTTCCTATATTGACAAATAGGAAAACATAAGGATAAATTTTTTTTGGATAAAATATGGATAAAATACAGATAATTCATATCTTTGTGTATTCCTTTTATGGATAAAATACAGATACGATATGGATAAATTCATTCAAAAACTCAATTTTGATTTTGTCACCAACCAAAGAATCTTACAACTTATTGGTTACATTGATGGCTTTAAAGGCAAATGGAACAGTGTAGAGAGCAAAGAAAACCGCTATTTAAAAGAACTTCGAAAGATTGCAACTATTGAAAGTATCGGGTCTTCCACAAGAATTGAAGGTGCAACACTTACCGACAAGGAAGTACAGGAATTGCTAAGCGACATCAAAATAACCAAACTAAATAGCCGTGATGAGCAGGAAGTAATCGGTTATTATAAAGTTTTGGAGCTGATTTATGATAATTACGCTGACATAAAACTTTCCGAAAGTTACATCAAGCAGCTGCACCAAATATTGCTGAAATACAGCCATAAGGACGAACGGCACAGAGGCACATATAAGTTTCTTTCCAATAAAATAGTAGCAACTTATCCGACAGGCGAACAACGCACTATTTTCGCGACTACCGAACCTGCATTGGTTGCAGGCGAAATGCAGGAATTGGTAGCATGGACAAACGAACAGTTAGAGAAAAATACTTCGACTTCGCTCAGTATAATTCATCCGCTAATCGTGATCGGGAGTTTTATTTACGATTTTTTGAGCATACACCCATTCCAAGACGGAAACGGCCGACTTTCCCGATTACTGACTACACTTTGCTTGATACAAAATGATTATGCTTTTATTAAGTATATTTCGTTTGAAAATCATATTGAAAAACGTAAGAAAACCTATTATGAAGCCTTGATGAACGGGCAGAAAAATCGAGGAACAGACAATGAACGTATCAATTTATGGTTAATTTTCTTTTTAGAAAGCCTAAAAGCATTGACCGAAAAATTAGAAAAGAAATATGATGTTTTCAAATCCAAGGGTAGTTATCTAAACGACAGACAAAAGTTGATAAAGGATGTTGTTAAAGCCAATCAACCTATTAAAATTAGCGATTTGGCAAAGCTACATCCTGAAATCAAGCTAAGCACTTTGAAAAAAGATTTACAATACTTACGAGATGAGCAAGTATTAACAATGATTGGAAATGGGAAAGGAACAGTATATTTTTTGAATGAAACAGAATAACCCAAATACTGCTCAAACCGTTAACAAGCGGTATGCGAAATGGAGGAGAATCGGATTCGATTTAAACTTTTTTTGCTATCTTTAAGGAAGGTACTTCGGCTTAATGTTAGTGTAAATCTCCCGCCACTTTGGCAAGTTGATAAACCTTACGGCTCATATTGTAAGACGTGAACGAGATAGATAACATATGCTCATACTGCAATTTTAAAATTTGAGAGTGAAGCCGATTTTAGGGACGTTTATGGTGAAATTCTCATACAAACAATACAATTAACTTACGGAGTTGTAGTGCTTAAATATTGTAACCATGAAGTAATCCTTAAAAAATAAAATTCATAGCATAATCAGTAATCCGAATGCTGATTTGAAAATTTTTGGTGTAGCTAACGGGCTTCAATTTACACATTATACTGACGACCCAACTTAATTGAAAGGATGATTATATATGACCTTAATTCCCTTTCATTATATTAATATTAAAATCTTTGTTACCTACTAAAGCTATATTGTAATCCTTAAAAGCTTTTATTTTGTATTCTTTTTTATTGCCTTCAGCATCGGTAGTGGTGTATGTTGCATATCCATGATTTAAAGTGGAAGCAATACAGACGGATTTACCTTGTTTTGACGGTGCATCCTTATCTAATGCGAAGATGGTCGGTTTACGTACGGAAGTTTTATATGCTTCATAAATAGATTTACCTGTTAAAAATAGTTCTAAAAAACTATATACACCATTATCAAAATTATTTGCATAATAGGCAGCAGCACCCACTTCAAAGAATGGGAATGCATAATGCCGTACACGTTTCTCAGCTTCTTGTATTCCGATGTCTTTAAGGTCTGTTGCGGTAGATCCGGCACCATAACATACATGCATAAATAGAACGAGTGCATTATCCTTTAATTTTAGAGTCGATAACATTTTCTCAGTACTTACAGTATTTTTTAAACATATTCCACCTGCATTATTATTTTTTCCGGCAGTAGAGCCATGCCCTGTATATATAAAAAAATTGCAATCTTTGGCTATATCGACAATATTATTCCAATCAGCTTTATGATTATAAAATTTATAAGTCTTGACTTGATGTTGTTCTAAAAGGATGCTGATTTTATTCATTTCTTTGATAAAGATAGGCGTATTCTCTTCTACATTCCCGACAATTAATACAGCTTTTAATTCTTGTGCCTGTACTTGCAGGCCAATAAACACAAATATACTGATTAAAAAATAATTTAATACATTTTTCATTTTAGTTAAATGTTTGTTGCTTTTGTTTTTAGATAATTGGGATTTGTTAAAACTTTGACTCTATAATAATTTACCTCTAATGTATTGTCAATTTTTTTCTTATCTGGCATATTGTCCGGTGATGTTGTGGCAGCTCTGCTGGGTTATTTCTATTGTCAGTTGTGTTTTTTTTAAACAATTTATCTGATTTCTACACAGTCTATGGCTACATATGCTCGGACGTGTTCGAAATATAAAACGACTTAAGTTAGTAAAGCTATCCAAGCATATTTTTTCATTTTATGAAGTTTAAGGTGATACAATGACTACATAACGAAAGCAAATCATACAAAATTGCTGATTTATAAAAATAATTTATAAAATTTTATAAATAACAGAATATCAATCAAATATAATGTTTGTGGTTTTGATTGAGGATGCTGTTTTCTGCCTTGTTAGCAACTCATTAATGGCTGATCGCATTTAAACTGTCAGTCTAAATATGGACTCATCGTAATCAAGTAGAATTGCATTGTTATATCAACAATTCGCAAGAATAAAGTGAATACCTCATTAGTAAGCCTTTGATTTTCCACTCATGAATTTCATCACCATATTAGGTGTAGGTTTTGGGAAGGTTTTTTATATAATTATAATCTTTTTACGAGTGTAGTGCCAATAATTGATTACTTTTGACACTCATTATATCTAATTACCTATGCAGAAGTATCTTGTCTTGATCGGCTTACTCATATTTCATATGGATCTGTATGGGCAATTGTATTTTACTGAGCATTTTGAATATCCTGATTATACATCTTTTAAACTTAATAGTTTGGACAAAGGTCAATGGACTTTCTTTCATTCTGAAAATCAAGATTTCAATCGAAATAGTCGTATCGATAGATGGGAAAATATTAAGACTATCGACTTTATCAAGCAGCCTGATGACAATGAAGTTATAAAATTTACATTAAAGAGGATGGATAGCGGCATACTTTGGAATGATGTCATGGTACGTGGTATTATCGATAGTGCACAAGTGGATTATCACAATTTTTTTACGCATATCGCACGAAATGAGATTGCTACATGGGACGATCCACGAAGGACGGCTTATAAGCCCAATAAAAAATTTGCTTTCGAATTTGATATCATGGTACCTGATAATTTTCAATTTGAACATAATTACTGCGAAAACCCCAGTAATGCCAATTACGACCTCACCGGTCAGTGGCATTTTAGCTACGATGTACGCAATGGCAATACGATGTCGCCGATTTCTCTACGTGTAGTGTGTGATCAGTGGATGCTCAACCTTAATCCCAACAACAATCCCGAAGAGCATGACGAAGATTTTATCCCGTTAGGTAAAATTACCAAAAACAAATGGACTCACTGGAAATTTGAGTTTAGGCTCAATCACAAAAAGAAAGGATATATTCACGTCTGGAAGGATGGCGAACTTGTTTTTTCTAAGGATAAGACTAAAACGATTTTTGCCAAATACTACGAAAAATGCAATAAATCAACGGTATATTTTAAGATGGGCGTTTATAAACCTCACTGGTGGTCACGCACGACAGACGTGAGGGAGCGCGTTTATTATTATGACAATGTAAGGATATCCAAACAATAAAGGATTCAAGTGATAAATCCTCTTGTTATTTAATACCTATAAATGTACGTCATTAAATGATTATCATCCAAATCTTTTTAATGTCCGGGTTTCTGCATTTTTCCATCATACCGGGCTATGGGCATGGTATGTAATATGAGCGTCTGTTACTATTGTTTTATACTCATTATACATTCAAATAAGTCCAATCCTTGTAAAAAAATAGCAAATCTCTGCGTTAGAAAACCTCATTATAGCTAAGGTATGTTTGTGTTTTAATTCGTTGTTCATAATCTTTCAGGTTTAATAACATCTGTTATTTCTGAAAATACTTATCCAACTTTTCCGTAATCGTTTTGGTGTCGGGCAATAGTTTTTGATAATCTTTTGGCAACAGCGTTGATGTATTGTAAGTTGCAACGCCAATAGGCTGGTTGCCTGCTTTTAGAGAGTATTCTACAACTGTTCTGTTTTTTTCTTTGCAAATAATGATGCCGATGCTGTCGTTCTCATGTGGTAATTTTACTTTGTCATTTAATACTGTGAGGTAATATTCCATTTTTCCTTTGTATTCTGGTTCAAATTCGCCGATTTTTAAGTCTATGGCTATTAGACATTGCAGTTGCCTGTGAAATAAGAGCAAATCTACCGAATACCCTTTATCTGCTACTTCTAAACGAAATTGATTGCCGACAAAAGTATAAAAATGCCCCATTTCGAGTAAGAAATTTCGTATATTTTGAATCAGAGCTAATTCCAGTTCTCGTTCCGAATGTTCATCGGCAAGTCCTAAGAAATCAAAAGTATATTCATCTTTTACAGCTAAAACAGCTTGGTTTTTGATTTTTTCGGGCAGTGTATTATCAAAATTGGTTTGGTTGAGTAAATACTTTTCGTAAGTTTTGTTTTCGATTTGATGAATAAGCACATTTTTTGTCCAGCCAAACTTTTTGGTGGAAAGGATGTAAAACTGGCGTTCCAGATTGTCCTTGCATTTGTTGAGAATAACGATGTGTTTGGTCCAACTAATTTCTCCAACTAATGGTTGGAGATTTTCAACAGCCTGATATTCAGTATAAAATTGTGCCATTAGCCACAGATTAGTTGTAGAAAAACCACCCACACCCGGAAATTCCTTTTGCAGTTCAGCCGAAAGGGTTGGAACTACTGCTTTGCCCCAGCTTTGGGTTTGCTTTTCTGCAATGGATTTACCTATTTGCCAATATAGATTGATAAGCTCCACATTTACCGCTTTTAAGGCGGCATATTGTGCTTCTCTTACTTTTGTTTTGATTTCGTTGATGAAGTCAAATTGTTCAGATGGTGTATTTTCTATGCTCATTTTATTATAGCTCATTTTTTAAATTATTTATGATAAATTTTGTCCCAAATTTAGGGTATTATTAAATATTTTGTGGAATAAATATAACGTAAATATTCTTTAATTTGTCAAAAAAAGGAAATTGCAAATATAAAAATCCCTAAAAGGCTACCTACTTTGCTTTGTATGTTGGAAGCAATATCCATTAGCTATGCGGGTAAAATGTTTACATTGAGTTCCTTTTTTTGTAATGCCTTTACATCGAACAGCAATATTCTGTCCGACAGCTTTAGTACATGGATTATTCGAGTTTTTAATTTGTGACAATCCAGGTGGATTACATCTTTTACAAGGTAAAAGTTGATATTTTGGATGTCGTTTAATTCGACAACTTGCGTAGAAACATTTTTTACTACATTACAAGTCGAAAGATGATATTTCTCACCACTTGGTGTTTTGTAAATACATTGACTGAATGTGTAGGAAGTATTCAAAACAATGAATGCAAGCAAGATAAGAATGGTATATTTATTTATCATAATTATTTTTATTTATTAAAATCCAATCCTTAAACTATATCTTCTTTATCTGGATTGTAAGCGATCAGGGCTGACATCATTATCGCAAATGTCACCACACCTGCCTGACTTGAAAATACAGACTCAGTGATGAAGTAAATTGTAAATACTGCAAGCATACTAAGCCCAAGCCCATTTTTATCTTTAACCAACCGACTATACAGATAACCAAGCATACATAGAAAAGCGAGTAAACCCAGTACACCAAAATCCAGCATATACTCTAAAAATTGATTGTGCGCATTATAATTGAGCTCGTAGGCTGACGTAAGACGATAATGCCTGTACCTACCAAATAAAAAATCCCTGCTGGAACCGGATCCTGTACCAAATAAAACCGGATGCTCCTGTATCGTTTCTAAGACAGACTTCCAGTGATATTTGCGAAAGGCTACATCGCTGACATCTCCTATCTCTGTACCTGATGGTTCAAATCTCTTTTGAAAATTAGGCATTGCAAACAAGCCCAGCATCAGTATCGGTACGGCTAAACCTAACCATTTTACTTTGCCTTTTGCTTCTGTCATCAACAAGACCGCTATGCCTGCGCCGAGCCCGATTATACTAATTCTCGTACTGATAAAATACAGTATAACCATAAAAAAGAGCAAAAGAGGAACGACAACTATCCATCGCCGTCTTCCTCTGATAGCTTCGTACATCAAAAACAGCATACTCACGACTATGAACAATGAAAAGGAAGTAGTATGCTTACCAAGCAATTCGGAAAATCGGCTATAGAAAAAATAGTCACCCAGATTATTGGCTTTATAATAAATCGCCTTCGCTAATCCCATCAGAGAAGCAGTCAATGTCCCTGCAAAAAACCACGTCAGTACAAATCGTGAAATACTCTTTTCTAATCGAGCAGCAAACAGCATCATAGGATATATAATGAAAGGTAAAACCAACTGGGCGGCCAAAACTCCCTTATACAGATTGTCAGTATAAGTGATACCAACAACCTGGATCAAAAAAGGCATACTCAATGCAATTAAAGACCACTTTTGTTTGCACAGATATGATAACCTTGGCTTTAATGATTTATAAAATACCCAGTAGGTAAATAAAAACACCATGGTGATCGCTCCGTAATTATTAGAAGGAAGGGCAACCGCTGCAGCTGACATACCCAATAGCCAGTAAAAAACCTTTTCTTTGTCGAATTTTATATTCATTGCAACAGTTTTATGGTTTCTTTAGCTAATTTTTCGTATCCCTCCTTACTCAATGATATACTATCCGGAAGATAATACAACTCCGGAGCGTCCTTTAGCTTCATGTATCCATTTAGTATGACCAACTTGTCATTATGGATTCCAGCCAAATAATCTTGAATAGGCTGTCTATCATGCTGCTTTGGGGTGTCCTGAAGGAAAGGAAAGACAATCCAGATTATCTTTTGAGTTTGACTTCGTTTACTCAGCACGTCTATTAATTGTTTGACTCCCGGTAGATTTACTAAAGCATCTGGTCTGAGCATGATGATGTAAGCGTCTGCCTCGGGAATGTGTGCCACCTGGTCTAAAACATCTTCGAGCGACCTCCTATAATCAGCCTCATGCGGATAATTAAATACATCTTTTCGCCTGCCTTCAAAATTGACATTACTTTCGGCTGCTATTTTACGCCTGAAATACTTCGCCTCGTCTTTGATCAGCATTTCGTCACCAATGGTAACCACTGACTTTCCTGTATTTTGTTTAATAGGAATGTCATATTCAATCAGGTCGGCTTGTACACTTTTTAATTCCGGAACTCCTGTGAGCCATTCAACAGCACCTAATACTACAGTATCCCTTTTTTGAGATACATCAATAAATCTAAAATAATACTTTTCGCCTTTATCTGATATTAGTTCTAAAGTATTTTGGTTGTCGGGAAGGTTTTGCCCTGTAAAGGAGGAAATTAGGAGGTAATTATAGTCTAAACTGTCAATCCGGATATGTCTCCATTGTTGCACTTCTTTAGCTTTATTCCAATCAAATTTAAGTTGTAATTGTGATTTATCCAATTTACTGCTATACTTCATTCCTGACAATACGGCAAGGATGAGCAGGCTCACGATCATGGTTGTATTAGATGGGAATTTAGACATTAAAGATAACTGTTCACTAATTTTAGGAATACCTTGTCGCTATCAAAAGCAGTAAAGCTATTTAACGCATTTTTTTGAAAAATCTTATAATTTTCTTTATTAAATATTAAAATTGCTTCTTGTAGCTTTGCTGGATTTTTAATGGGTATTAGCACGCCATTTTTGCCATCTTCGATGATTTCGGGGATTGCATTCCACCGGGTAGCAATCGTCGGGATACCCAAAGACAATGCTTCGAGGACGATACCGGGATAACCTTCATATTTAAACCACGTCGGTAAGAGCAACACATCATACTGACTTAACGTCAAATGCACCTCATCCGGCTTTAATACGCCTCTATAGGCAACATGGCTATTTTCAAAATATGAAGTATCGAGATACCGTGAGTCTATCGGGCCATAAACATCTATAATATAATCATCGGGAAGCTTTGACGCTGCTTCTACGATTTCCTCAATACCCTTTTCGGGAATAACACGCGAGATAAAGACAAACCGCTTTCCGAATGGCCTTCCGACGCGGGTGAATGTCGTTGCTTTTCGGGCATTGGGTAGCCATTGTGCATTATGGACACCTTCTTTTTCAAAATACTGGATTAATTCCTTCGTTTCGAAAAATACGACATCCGATCTCAATAAAGTTTTCTTGTATATCCATTTTAAAAATCCTGGTAAAGTATTATACTGCGTATGAAAATTACCTCCAAAGAAATGATATACAATACGTTTTTGCATCAATTTTGCCCAAAGCCATACTATCGGCGCCGTAGTAAAAGTAAAATCCCAAGTAGCATGAATACTGACGACATCTGATTTGAGCGTATAAAATGGAAATCTAAAAATCCATAAGATGTGGTCAAAGATGTGCCATTTAGACCGCCAATTGTTCCTGATAGGTGCTGCCTTTACTTGAAAACGATGGTCTGCTATGACAAAATCCAGCATTTCTTGAGCCAGAACTGTAGCACCGCCAAAGGAAGCCGGAACATTAGAGACTGGTACATTTGCCATAAAGAAGACCTTGATTTGTTTTCTATCAAACATAAACTGGTTTTAAACTGTCTTTTGGCCGGTAATAAAATATAGGATAGACAAATACCAACGAAAAAAAGAGGTATTCAAGATTATTGAGTGAAAACGAAACCATCATATCGCTCATCAGACAAAAATATATCACAAGCAGCATCTTATAATTACTGTCTATCTTTGTCCTAAACATGGGCGAAAGCAATAATATAAAATAAAAAAGAGCCCCGATTGTTCCTAATTCGACAAAAGCATGTGGTGGATAGGTATCTGTTGTAGTCAATCCCATCCACCTAGTATCGTACCAGTTAAAATTAATCTCTTTATAATACGGGGATTTAAACTCAACCGATGCAGGTCCACCAAAAACTCCTGCACCTTTGCCAAACCAGTTGCCATTTTTGATTTCACTGACCATCACTCTATAGGCTTCACTACGCATCGAGTTGCCTTTTGTAATATATAGGCTCATCCTTAGTGAAATGTCATAAACAAAAGAATTGATTTTAGATGGAACTGCCACATAAATCAGCAAAAATACCATTACTACATATAATGATAATTTGTATATGTTTTTATAATAGTAAAGTGTCAATACTACAAAAAAGGCACCAATACCCTTATACGAAAAGCTTAAAAACAAGCCTATCACACATAGGGTAAGTAATATGGTCTTACGCTGTCCATGATAATATTTATGAATAAGAAAGAAGGCAATGAGATTGATGAATCCATACAATGAGAAGAACACAACTGTTCCAGTAGCCCGTATAACCCCGGCCGTCTTATTAGCCCATCGTGTACCTCCAGGCATGGTATAGTAAAACCACTGATCTTTAGCACCCATAAGCCAAAATCCGTAGTTAAATACCTGTACAATCAGATTGATCACGATAAAAGCAATGACAAATTTAAGTAGTAATGGGAAATAGTCTTTAATCGCATAGCTGTAAAACAAGGTCACAATAGGAAAAAGGTATCGGATAGCATCGCTATTTGCGGCAGCCTGACTGTAGGGATTATTGAGAAGTGCATATATCCAAAATGGTATAAAAAACAACGTAAACAATAGAAGATTGGCACTCATCTTTTGATTAAATAACACATATACAATCATATAGCCAAAAGCCATCATCTTGGATAGACTTGACCAATTGCTATGGGATGTATTTTGGAAAACCGTACCGACAAATATTAGCAAAAATGGCAATAGCACCAAAAACCCCTTGATGATATGGTCATTTTTACCTAAAATTTGCATGGATAACTAGATTGTTTTTTGAAATTTTGACAATGATACGATTAAAAATCGTAATCGGGTGTCTTTAAAGGGATTTTTATAATGTCGGTGCTAATTTTTTATTGTAATATATTAAAATGGCCAGCCTCAAAGCCAGCATCAAGGAGCTCGCTAGTGACAATCCTTTTAATCCCATTTGGGTGTATCCGACATAACAAGCAAGGATATTGGCAGCCAAAAAAATGAGGTTAATATTGAGATTTAGGTTAAATTTTTTGAGTATAACTAATTGTGTTCCATATAAATTAGAAATAGTAAGCCAGATTTTTCCCGTAAGGATGATCAAAAACAGTACAAAAGTCGTATTGAAATTTAGAAAATAAGATTGAATCAAGATCCAGTATCCGGCAATTAGTAACACCGATGCTAATGCTGTCAATATCATAATTTTCTGATTCAGTTTATTGAGAAACGAGGGCGTACTTTTCAATTTTTCAATATCTACCTGAATCAGTGTCATAGAGATAATGAGTAAAATGCTGGCAATATTTAGCGCAAAGCTAAAGTCGGCAATCTCACTATTGGCTGAGGAAGATAGCCATTTAATGACAAAGATATCCGTGTATAAAAAGAGTAAATTAGCAAAGTTGCTCACTACGAGCGTAAACGAGCTGTACAATAGTTTTTTAAAAAGTCGCCAATATTTTTTAATCTTTTGGATTTCAATATTAGTGTTCTTAAAATCATAATATGTAAACATTAGTGCCAACGGCATCAAAACGATAGAAGGGTAGAGATAGGCAAATCCTTTTACATCAAAGAGATATATCAGTAAAAAAACGCCACCATAAAACAAAGAAGAAATGATAATCTTATACGCTGATGCATAGTTACTCCCCAAGCTCACTATCTGATAGGATTGTGCCACACCGCCGCTAAAAAACAAAGCGTAAAACGCCATTGTTAGTATAAGCAAATACCAGACTGGATTAAAAAAGCCGATGACGGAAAGAAAACCACCTAGCCCCATCACAAAAATGAGCGATAATAAGTAAAAATACTTTTTACTTTCTTCACTTTTTGTATAACTCAGGATCAAAGCCGGAAAACCAAAAGCAAGGATATTAGAGCCTATTTCTACAATTTTTTTGTAATATTCGAGTTCTCCGTAGTCATCTTTAGTCAAAAAATGCGCTGCAAAAAATAGAACAAAATACTCTAAACCACGGCTGATAACAATGGAACCGCCATAATAAAGATAGTTCTTATTAAACAGACTTCTGAGCATGTTATTTGATTACACCGCAGAAATCGAGCACTATTTTTTCCGATGCTATTTCTAAGCCAAAAAACTCTTTATGTGCCACCAAGAAAGCAATGATATCGGCGTTTTTCACTGCATGGTGGTAATCCGTCAGTTTAAATATGTTGTGGTCATGGATATTAGGCTCTACGATAAAGTATTCTTCATCATTGGCATTTTGTAGGACACGCTGCACGATGTATTTGGCTGGTGACTCTCTCAGGTCGTCGATATTGGGTTTAAAAGCCAGCCCCATTAAGGCTATTTTAGGTTCCCTATTATGTTTTAACTGAAAGTCTTTTCTTGCCTGGCTTATCTGTTCGGCACACCAAAAAGCCTTGTAGTTATTCACTTCCCGTGCCTTACCTATAATACGGCTTTCGAGTGGATAATCAGACACTATAAAATAGGGATCGACAGCGATACAGTGGCCACCTACACCGCAGCCGGGCTGCAAAATGTTAACACGTGGATGTTTGTTAGCTAAAGAGATCAATTCCCATACATTGATATTTGCTTTATTACAAATCATTGATAGTTCATTGGCAAAAGCTATCTGAACGTCCCGAGAGGCATTTTCAGTCAACTTACACATTTCGGCTGTACGCGCATTGGTTTTGTGTAATTCGCCATTGACAAACCTTCGGTAGAAAGCTACTGCTTGATCCGTAGATGCAGGATCGACACCGCCGATAACCCTGTCATTATGTACCAGTTCATACATGACATTACCGGGTAAAACGCGTTCAGGACAATAAGCCATATACAGTTTATCCTTCAATTCCGGGCGTTTATTGTAAATGAGTTCACGCATTTTTTCGGTTGTGCCTATGGGTGATGTGGACTCTATGATATATAAATCTCCGGCTTTTAGCAAGGGTAGGATCGTCTCTGTTGCTGCTTGGACAAATGAAATATCTGGTTCGTGGTCGCCTTTAAATGGTGTCGGTACGACAATCAGATATACATCTGCGGGAGCGTCAACATGGAGGCTTGCCTTAAAATATCCATCACCTACTACAGAAGCGACCACTTGATCCAGTTCTGGCTCGACGATGTGGATTTTTCCTCTGTTGATGGTATCTACTACTATCGGGCTGATATCTACACCGAGTACCTTGATCTTATTTTTTGCGATAAGTGCTGATGTCGGCAATCCTATATATCCGAGACCTATGGTTACTACTTCCGGTTTAAAGTTCATTGGTTTTGTTTTGAATAAATTTCACGATTTTAGCACATGCCTGACCATCACCATAGGGATTGTGCACCCTACTCATAGCCTGATAAGCATCTGGATCATTTAATAAACGTGAAGTTTCAAAAATTATTTTTTGTTTGTCTGTTCCGACTAATATTACAGTACCTGCTGTCACAGCTTCCGGTCGCTCTGTCGTATCACGCATGACCAATACCGGCTTTCCGAGGCTGGGTGCTTCTTCCTGCACACCACCACTATCTGTAATTAATAGATAAGATTTTTCCATCAGCCAGATAAACGCCGGATATGCTAAAGGTGCAATCAAATGAATATTATTAATGCCTGACAGAAGATCATAGACAGGCTTTTGCACATTGGGATTAAGGTGGACAGGATAAATGATCTGTACACTTGGATGCTCATTGGCAATCTGTTTTAAAGCTTCGCAAATACGAATGAAGGCATCACCGTGATTTTCTCGACGATGACCTGTCACTAAAATTAACTGTTTGTCCGGTTGAATAATCGTTTTTAATAGGTCAATTTCTTTATCCTCAAATGTAGGTTCGTTTACCTTATTGACACCATGGATTAAAGCATCGATAACAGTATTTCCTGTTACACAAACAGCATCTTTGGATTTTCCTTCTTTCAAAAGATTGTCTTGGGATGTAGTCGTCGGTGCAAAGAAAAAATCAGTCAAAACGGTTGTTACTTGCCTATTCATCTCCTCGGGATATGGGGATTGTAGATTGTAGGTTCTGAGGCCTGCTTCTACATGGCATATTTTAGACCCATGATAAAACCCTGCCAGGCTTGCCGCCATTGTTGTCGTCGTATCGCCGTGAACATACACATAATCCGGTTTAAACGCTTCCAAAACGGGCTTTAATCCGAGCAGAATATCTGAGGTCAAATTGTACAAATTTTGGTTGGGTCTCATCAGATTAAGGTCATAATCCGGTACGATTTCAAAAAAATCCAGCACCTGATCGAGCATTTCGCGATGCTGTGCAGTGATACAAACTTTCGTATCAAACTGATCGGGATATTTTTTAAATTCCCTGACAAGAGGTGCCATTTTAATAGCTTCCGGCCTTGTTCCAAAAATGATCAGATTCTTGATTATCATTTGATATTTTTATATAAGTTTGCAAAAGTACGTTTTTAGATAATGATATCCAAAAGACAAGCAGATTGATTATCGGTCTATTAGGAAATTGACTAATGGAATACGGTAATTTACAACGTTTTATACAACTTTTGGTAAAATCTTTGCTCAAAATAGCTATTATCTCTTATCTTTACCGCTAAATTGTAAAAAAAATGAGCATAGAGCCTCAAAACGCACCGAAATCAGGTGACGAAGAAGTGGACATTATTCGGTTATTTAATTATTTTAAACAGGGATTTGTCTCTTTCTTTAAGAAAATAGGCAGTCTTTTTGGCTATCTCATCCAATTAATCATTCTGCTAAAGAAAAATTGGATTTTAGTAGGCTGTTTAATAGTTTTAGGCGCTTTGTTTGGTGCTGTAATAAAGCCATTGCTTGATGGATCGGTAATCAAATATTACGAAATGACCGTTAGATCAAGTCCTGCAAGTAATTTAGAATTATATGCTTTTGCAAATGAAGTTAAAAGTCAAAAAGCATCATCGGCTAATCCTAAGTCAGAAGGCATACTTTTGGCCAAAGAATTAGGAATTATTGGTCTTATAGTTGAGCCTGTAAAACGTGATGAAGATGCCGTAACACATTATTTTGAACAGATTGAATCTAACAAACTTCGAGGAATCGATACAGATACCCTGTACTTTAAGGATTTTAAGCTCAAAGAACACAAAGTAAAAATGGCTGATACTGATTATCCTATACAAAGAATCAAAATTAAAGCCAAAGAAAATAGCAATACACCCAATGCCATTCAAGAAAGATTAATAGGTTACCTAAATAATTTACCAGGCGTAAAAACAGACCAAGAAGTACGCAAATTGGCTCTTGATACTTATGAAAAAGGAGTTATACGCTCGATTGATAATATAGACTCCATCATGGCTGCCAGAAAATATATCAACAGGCAGGAGGTAGCCGCTGGTGGAAGCCAAATGGTATTTAATACAGCAAATCGGGAGAATGTAGAAAGAGATATGTTGAGATCTTATGAAATATTCTCCAAAAAGCTCTATGGTATTCAGAAAGAAAAGGCACTCTACCCTAATCCTGTCAATATCGTAGCTAATCTGCGTTCGGCAAAGGAAGAAAATCTCATCATTAACCCGACAGTACACTTTGCTTTGTTAGGGTTTCTACTAAGCGTTTTCATAGTACTTGCTATCCGGTTTAATAAATATCTCGACAGGTACGAAAAGGAAAATACCTAAATCACATACAACAAGTGTCCATGTTATATAATTTATTAACTTCAGATTGTGACAGAGCCTTATCAAAAATGATAACATCATCTATATCACCAAAATAATCCTTACCTAAATAGATGTTACCCCAATCTTCTGTTATTGCTCCACAATTCCTGATTTGCGTATCTCTTTTTGACCTTAGACCATTTCTGTATATATTCATAACGCCTTTTTTATAAGTAATGACTATATGATGCCACTTTTGATTATACAGATTAATCTCTTCCATACATTTGTCCTCATCCTTTATAGTGGTATCTTGCCATAGTGGTGGAAAATCTTCATAGCGAGCTTGTTTATTTATGTAAAATGATATCCTTTCACAATCAATTAATGATAAATACCATTGTAAATCACAACTGTTTTCACCTGATTCTCCTTTAATAAATAGAAATTGGTGATTATTTTTTCCATCTAAAGGTTGATACCATAGAGAGATAGAAAAAGATTTTGATTTTACACCGTTTAAAAAAGAACCGTCTCTATACAAATGTTGTGATTTTGTACCATTAAATCTAAAGGCACAATTTTCGTTTCCATTTCTGTCTTTGACTGCAAGTGAATTATCTGAATTGTTAAGCGAATGATTATTCCCCGAAAAATCATTAAGTGATTGATTACTAAAAGGATAAAATGCAATAACATGATCTGATAATTGGGCTGGTATGCAAGGAATTTCAGAATCCCTACTGCAAGAAACCAAAACAAGTAAAATTAATAGTAAATTAATGTATTTCATTTTTCTTAAATAAGCATTATTATTTCAATCCGACTCCTACTCTTAACGCAAAATACATTTTTCTTATTTGATTTTCGTTGTCATAAGTTTTAGCATCTTTTTGCAAATTGTATGCAAATTCAGGTATCAAAGTAAATGCTAATATCTTCGTCTCATACCACTGATATGCTGCATTGACAAAAATCAAAAATGGGTAATTAGTCTCATAATTATACATCCCATCAATAGTATCTCGGGCACCATAATATGTATATCTAAAATGTTGGTTTAGGGGAAGTCCTAATTGAAAGCCTGTATTCAATTTGATTTTTTGACTTATTGTGTTTCCAAAACTTATTCTGACACTTAAATTCTGTGCATCAAAGTTGGAATACAAAAATGATGGATTTTCAATCCTTGCTCCACCAGGCCCTATATCTTCCGGAAATCTTACAAATTCTTTGAGATCCAAAACATAAGATTCATAATTTATCGCCATCGACAAGTAACTCTTCCTGTCATAATGCCAGTTACAACTGATCAGTGCAGAAAATCCTATGCTTGCTGATATTTTGTGGTTTTCGTTGGAATACGCATCTAAACCTTTGTAAAAAACAGGAATAGGCAGGATGCCTCCGCTTTCTGCTGATACTGTCAATCGTTTCTGTGCATTGCTGTAAGTAGCCGACAAAATTAGGAGGGTAAAAATAAAAAACTTACGCATAAACTTATAGTATTATTTAATAACTCAATAACTTTACACTTTATTTTAATGTGCCTTGAGTAAAAAGGATTTCAATATTGAAGAAGCGTATGACACTGCATTAGTCGAAGCTGGCGAACAGCTTTGGATGGATAGCCTTGTCTGTAATCTTACCAAGAATGAAAACGGCATTTATTTAGCTCATGTACAAGACAATGATAATTTTGAGATAGAGATTAGTAACCCCTTTTCTAAAAAACAAATGGTATCTTGTGCATGTGCTTCCTTTAAAGCAAGTCAAATTTGTCCGCATATCATAGCAGGTTTGTTTGCCATTCGCAGCGAAGTCAGGAGAAAAGAAGAAAAAAAGCAAACTAAACAATCATCAAAACCTGCTACACTCAGCACGCAACAGATCGCCAGCGAAATACGCGAGCATGATCTCAGAGCCTTCGTCAAGACTTACGCAAAATCAGATAAAAGGTTTGCTACACAACTCAAAATTACATTCGCACAGCAGTTTGAAATTAAAGACAATGTACAAAAATACAAAAGCATCCTCGACAGTATCGTCAAACCTGTGACTGGCACAGATCAAAAATTACCTGCTTCCGAACTCAGGCAATTAATACTGGCATTAAACGAATTTGCCGATCAGATAAATGACAATATAGCTTTGAGCCATTACAAAGAAGCACTTAATATATTTATCGCCAGTTTTGCAAAATTAGAGTACGTTCGCAGCAAATTTAACTTAGCACAGCATAGCCTTGATACATTAAGCAAAGCCTACCACGATATTACAGGCTACTTTTTAGAGCGCAGGCTTCCTGTCGATATAAAACGGGAATTACACACTTTTCTGACGGATTTTATCCAGAGATCGTATTACTCGTTTGACAGCTATCAGAAAAACATCTTATTTTACCTCTTGCCAAAACTATCTATCGCCGAAAAAGCTATACTAAAGGACAATCTGCTACTGCTGTTAAAATCACATAGTACTAATGAACATGCCGTAATCCTTTCCTATCACCTCAAATTATCAAAGCAATATACTAAGGAAGCGGCAGCCCACTTTGTAGAATATCCGCTACAAATGATGGAAACCGTCAACCTGCTACTTACAGATGATGGAAGTAAAATAGCCCTTGACATATTAGAAAAAACGTATAAAATACTACCTAATAATAAAGACATCGTCAATAGACTGCTTTACCTGTACGCACAGGACGACGACAAAAATGCTTTAATTAGTTTAGCACAGAAATCATTTTTTAATTGGGGTGATATAAAATATTTGGAATTGCTAAAAAAATCATTGTCAGACGATCAATATACCCAAGCCATCCTCAAAATGGAAGCTGCTATCCATCAAAATGCCTGCAAATCTCAGGAGACTGCACTCAAATTCTTTCATTTTGAAAATAATTGGGCAGGTATGGTATTGTACATGGAAAAAAATCCCAAATTTGACTTATTAGCTAAATACGATGCCTTTATATATAGCCACAACCCTGCCGCTATCGCTGATTTATATACGCATGTATTAGATACCTATCTTCAAACTCAATTGGGAGAACCTGCTCAACAATTACTGCAAGGTTTATATACCCATTGGTTAGAAAATGAAATGGCTGATACGATACAGAAGATACGCGCCTTTCTGTCGGCTAACTATGGGCATCGGTCAGGTTTATTGGCCAGTATATCATGATAATAAAAAGTATAAATAAGTAGGCTAATAAGCGAGTTTAAAAATGATAAAGTGTAAGCTATCTTAGTATTATAATTCAAAAGAGTGAGATAGGAAACGGCCAAATACATAGTTGTTTTGCCTATCGTTTTTCACATCATCATCATTATATCACATTTTTACCACCTTAGTACTTTTTAATAGCTTATGATATGTCTTATCATACAGCTGCAATAGATACATGCCGGCAGGTAATGAGGATATATCTATGGACTCGTAAGCCATACCCGATAAGGCCTGTCCTCCGGTTATATTGATCAGTCTGTAAGGCGTGTCCTCTAGTAGCCCTGATATGTTGATCACATCTGTGACAGGTTGTGGGCTGATATATATATGGCTGTTTTCATGGCTTTCTACCCTTACAAAGCATCCTTCTCTTATCTCATTGATGTTGCGGCATCCTTTCGCATTGTCATCTACCCTTAGCATAAAATCAGGATTATCTAAGTTCCTGCAAATGATGTCAATAGAGCACCAGCTTAAATTTGAGTTGGCCGCTAAATCAAGCCATTTTAAATTTGTAAGTGCATTGAGTGGGGTGATGTCGTGGAGACGTGGACTTAGCTCAATATATAATGAATCAAGATTAAGACTGCCAATACCATCTATATTGCCTACATTTGTAAGTGTGGCACGGTGAACATGGGACAATTCATGGCCGGATAAATCATCTAAATAGGTATCAAGCAACAAAAGGAATTCACAATATCTTGCACCTAAACCCTTTAAACTTTTGAGTTTACCACCTGAAATTATTATCTTGGATGCAGTATCTACTGACAAGCCTTCCAAGCTCGTCAAAGACAGATTTTCTCCTAAAGAAGCCGATCTTACATGTTTTAATTTTTTCAATGCCTTTATATCGATCAGGCTGTTATTTCCCCATATATCAAAGTGGCCGCATCTTTCTAAGCTATCTAAGCCTGTAAGCGTCGTGATAGCGGTTCTATAAATAGTCAAACTATTGATATTTTTAAGGCTCCCAAGCGCAGATAAGTCGGTAATTCCGGAAGTATATATTCCTATCCTTTCTAATTCTGTGCATCCGGGATGCAGTAGCGGAAAGCTGTCCAACTGAGATTGGCGGGTAAAGGTATTATTTTCTAAGACGCACTTTGCTTGTGCAGATATAGACATGGATGCAAGCATGAATAAGATGATAACCCATACTTTGGCTAAGGTATTTTGCGGCTTCATATTTTTATTGATTTATTTGACAAAGTTATAATAGATTATTAGTTTTAACAAAAAATTTGTGTGGATATTTAGTATCATCCACACAAACACATTATATCATTATCTCACGACCATAAGCCTGCCGGAGTATAGTACTAATCCATCTCTTTAGGTTGCTTTGAATGGCAGATTCCTATTTACGATCTACGAAGTCCCATACTTTTGCATAATTTTTTGCATTCACGTTAAAACTGTTTACAAACTGTCCCTCCTCTCCTAAATCTATGATCATACAACTTTTAGCAATGTCATATTTTTTAAATATGAATGCACTATCGACTATAAGATTATCCTGATTAATATCCAAATAATAAGAAAAATCAACTTTAGCTCCTGTTCCTGAAACAATGAATAATTTTGTACTGTCACTAAGTAATGCTGACATTTCTCTTGAGAATTTATTGTTGCAATTGATACAGTTTCCATTCTCGTTGATAATAATTATTTGTTTAAAATCACTATACCTGCCATTAGGCTTCATGGTCTCATAAAATGACCGTATAACGGAACTATTATCGACCGGGGATGAGCAACTATAATGGACTAACAACAAAAATAAAATAAGGTGTTTCATATCACTCGTATCTGAAAATTGAAAAATACTGCTTGCGCATATTTGTACCAGAGCTATAATTTAACCATAACCCTTGTTTTGTGACAAAATAACGATTAGCGTATTTTTGGGTATCTATCGTTATTTCGTCTAATGGATTAAAATCACCGTCGAATATTAAGATATTATAAGGGAGTATATCACCCTGTTTTTTATGCCTGATGATACAATAGTATAAGTCTCTGTATTTATCATATAGCAATTCTGAAATAAAAGCACTTTGTATAAAGTTTTTATTTAGTAATGATCCGTCTTTTTCATCCATTTCTAAAGTTATAGGCTTCATTTTTATGTTTTTTAGCCTTGATTTAACAGGAATCATTCGGGACAATACCCCATCCCGCCCATATATATATAGTGTATCACTATAACCGGAATAGCAGATTATAGCCCCATCTTTTCCCGGTTCATAATAATCACCTTCCATTGTCATTTCATCGCTTTTTGCAAAGCGGTTATAAAACGAATCTACGGCAAGTACAGGCTTGGCATGTGTAAAAAATGACGTGTCAATCAATATCTTTTTTGCAAGTTTTTGGTTTTTTAGCACGGTATAACTATCAAGGTTATCCTCATGTGGTGGTGTTAAATAGGATATGCTTGCCAATAATTGATTACGTTCAATGTGTACAGTTGGCCATATTTCATATCCTGCATCAAATAAATAAGAATAGTCCTTATGATATACCATTTGCCCTTCGGCATTAATGACACTGACCTTATTTCTGTATGGTGACAGCAGCAGGATGCTGTCCATACTTACAAAATCCATTGTACAAAACTTAGAATTGGTCGTTTTCATGGCAGAATCCACCTTTACAGTATATAATAGACGGCGGCTTTCATTAAATACAGATATTTTCTTTGCGGTAGTGAACTCAGCAAATCCGAAGGCTTCTTCTGTACCGAAATCGTGGTAATAAGGGTGTGCATAATAGCTGACATTAAATTCAACGCTGTCTTGGATAATTTTGAGTGATCTCTGATCACCGCCAGACTCGTTAGCACAAGATGAGACAATAAATATATAGAAAATAACTGCCAAAGGGAATAAAAAGGCCTTCATAATAATCAATAATTTGAAAAAAGCAGGGAGTTGGTGCTCCCTGCAATTAAGATAGTTAAAGTTTTTGAACAGGTTGTACAGACACAATATCATCGCCTTTGGAAATTATAATAAATCCTTTTTTTCCAGCCGAGAAATTACCCCTTGTACGCAAAGTAAATTTTTGCTCGATGACACCCTCAAGGTATTCTCTATCAATAATTTCACTTAAAGCTTCTAAATTAAGTCTAACAAATTCCCTCATCTCGGAGGTGGAAGAACCACTCTGGTCGAAAAGATCCTCGGTCAAATCTGCCGGTATCCCCTTAACAGTGATGTCATCCAAGCAATCTTTGGCAGGTTCCTTACAGCCAAAATCTTTAGGCGATGTTCCTGTAGGATTACCATTGTCATAATAATATCTATGTACCCCATAGCCGGGTGGTTTAGCACTGATAATATCAGCCTCACTTTTATCCTTGATGCTTTCAGAGGCCAAGTCGCCTTTCTGACATGATGTAAAAAATAAACCCGTTAAAAGTATTAGCGATATGCTAGTTAAAAATAAATTTTTCATTTTTTTAATTTTTAAAATGATTAACTAATAAATACATACCGGGATATTGCACACACGATATCCATGTGCTTTGAGCGTCCGGCCGCTATGCTTTGTACTCATTCATCATGGGTGGCTGTCTTTGATTTTCTCCGCCTCATGTCTAATAGTCGCTAAGCACCATGATGGGCTATACCCTCAACATTAAAATACCCCATCTGCCTTTGGTCTGCCGTATTGCTGGCCTGCAATACCGCGAGCATGGCAGGAACGCTCTATACTCTCTGTGACATCATCAGTAAAATATACAATAGAAAAAGCGTGAACTTATCCTCTTACTCGTCATAGAGGTTCGACCAAGAACCCACACTACAAAGCAAAAAGGAAAGCCCACGCTTATTCCGCAGGCGTTTCCACTTTTACTCCCCTGTAGTGTTAAAATTTGGTCGATTTCTATGACAGGAAAATCTTAAAGCGAAACGCTATATATCTTACACTTATTTATTATCTTTCTATATCCATATTCTTATATTCACGGCTAAAGATAAGAAGCATTTTAAATATCGTGTACTTTTTTTATTTATTTTTTTAATAAAGCATTAAAATTTTATATAAATTAGGTGGATTTAGGGCTATCGCTATAAAATCTTACCGATTATCTACCTTTCAATGCCTGATTCATCTGATTGTCTTCACAATGAATTTTATTTTACCTCATTTAGAAACTTCATTTATTTGTTATACCCATTGTATTTTTAAATGGTCCAAAGATTTAGTAGAAAAAATAGTAAATATCAAGGCAGAAAACGCAAATATAGCCTTAGCTATAATGAGGCTTTCTAACGCAGAGATTTGCTATTTTTTTATAAGGATTGGACAAATTTGAATGTATAATGGGTATTAATTTCAAAATTTATAGTTTTTCATTATAATCAAAAAAAGCCGATCTGCATCCACTGCAAACCGGCTTCCTATTGTTATATTTTTATAAATACTTACTACAAGAATTTCTTGATTTCTTCTTCTAAGTTATTTCTTGGGTTGATAGCTACGATTTTACCATCACGACCTACTAAGAAGGTCTGAGGGATGCTTTGTACGCCATACTCACCTGCGGGTGCGCTCTCCCATTTTTTGAGGTCAGAGACGTGTCCATCCCAAGAGAGCTGATCCTGAGATATGGCATCAATCCATCTTTGCTTAGATCCGTCCATCTGCTCTTTTAACTGTGCAGGGTCATTAAATCTCTTAGCAGTATTGCTGTCTATACCATCTAATGACACGCTAAATACGTCAAATCCTTTGTCTTTATATTTGTGATACAAAGCTACGACACCAGGGTTCGCTCTACGGCATGGCCCACACCATGAAGCCCAAAAGTCGAGTAAAACCAATTTGCCTTTATAGTCAGAAAGCTTTCGGATTTTACCTTTTGGATCAGGAAGCGCGATATCTGGAGCCGGCTCGCCTATTTTAATCTTTTGCATTGCTTGCTGCGCCATGACTTGTTGTTCGATTTGGCTTACCACATTACCATATTCCTTAGTCAGTTTGAGGTCAGGATAAGTGGATTCCATCCTTGCTAAAACTTCTTTATGCAAAGATATAAAATCAGGTTGAAATTGAAATAATCTTGCAGCTATCTGAAATCCTACTAAGGGGTCAGATGTCTTAGCTGTAAAATTAGTCAAAGCGGGTACGTCCATTTTTTGATGGATATAATCACTGATCGTGTTTAGATATTGCTCTGCTAATGGTGCGCCTGTTACCTTGTATTTAAATTCGTTTAAATCGGATAAATTACCGTTTATTGTCACTTCTTTCTCTTTGCCATCCATAATCAGATCGGCAACTTGCTCACCAACTCTAACTCTGTAAATACCACGTTTTATGCCATCAGGAAATTTGAATGTAAATTTTCCGTCTGGGCTAACTTTTTCTTGAAATAGCAACTGCGGTTGTGTAGTAATACTCAGTTCATCTAAAAATACTGACATATTTTCAGCACCTTTTAGTGTGCCGGTGATGGTCGTACCTTTATAAGCACTACATGAAAATACCATGATGGCCGGCAATAAGAATAAATAAAGTTTTCTAAATATCATCATTTGATTTGAAATTATATATTTATATGAATGTAATCTGTCAAAAGCAAAATCATGCTCTATCCGAATTTGACTGCAAAAGTATATAATAAAACAATCCACAGCAATATGCAGTTGCGTAACAAAAGGCGATATGTCTTTAGTTTATGAAATTATTAACATGACATACATGTATTTAACCATGTATTAGCATGACTATGAAACCTGAGTTACATATATCGGTCTTACATTTTAGTTATTTTTCTTACGATAATATTTCCTTCATTCACTAAGGTAACAAAATATAAGCCTGCGGGTGCATCCCATGTTATTATGTTGTCCTTCTGACTAAAAGGAACCGGACTTCCAGTACTGTTACTGATGGACACTATGCTAACGCCTGATTTTGTAACTTCAAAATAATCCTTTGATGGATTTGGAAGGAATTCAATCGGCTCATCCTTTTGTTTGTCTGCGCGCTCCACCAGCCAATTTGTCTTATATCCGGGTAATAATATTTTGGATACAGTTAAAGGCTTTTCTATGGCATCATCTACACCCGAAATGACTATCAAAGGTTGGTCAGGAGTCAGTACCACATCATTAAGTACTAATAATGTTAATTTTCCATCGTGAAAATGTACAGCATCGGATGGAATATCAAAGTAAGGTGAGTACAAACGTACATTTTGAGCATCAAAGCCTAAAAACGCTAACTGAACACCAGAAATAGTGACTTCATTTTCTACGAAATAAGCAATTTCGTGATTTGAGGTCTTTGTTTTATTGATATAGATTTGTCCTCTCGGTGCAGTCAAAATACTATTGGCATTGGAAATATCACCTTTATAAATGGCTTTAAAGTGAAGGGGACTTTTTAAATCGTCTAGGCGAACAGTACTATATTTATAGACGTCCTTCAATTGATCCTGCTGTTTAATAGTATCTATATAATTAGTTAATACCCAGTGATCTGAAAATTCTTTTCCCAGTATAACATCTCTTAAAACATTCAAATCCCTTGCTCTGATTTGACCATCACCATCCACATCGGCAGCAATCAACTGATTATTAGTGAGGGATAATCTTCCCATGATGAAATCCTGCGCCATCTTAAAGTCAGCAATATCTACGCGGTTATGATCAGTTTGTTCATAGGCAGGAATTACTGTCATATCCTTATAGATAGCGATATCTTGCCACCCAAAATCGCCTGACGTATTAGAGGTAGCTATCATGGTATTTTGAGGGTCAGACATCCTTGACAGCGCAAATGTCGCCCCATGGATGGCAGTACCGTTGCCTTCGGTTATAACGCCATTCATACGTAGCGTCTTGCTACATGCACCATTGTCGAAAGCAAGCAGATATACCTCAGCAAAATCCTGATTACCTTCGAGGTCGGTAACATAGATATTATAAAACTGAAATCCTGCATTAGTACAGTTGATGATACGTATAGTATCGTTGACATCTTTAGAGAATGAATATCTAAGCAAGGATGATTTTGTGCAATTATCAAACGAGCTGTGATTAAAGATCTTGGCATTTACTCTGAGTGGATTGGGTTTGCCTTCAAAAGCAGCACTCAGGATCTCGTATAAATATGGTGTAGGCTTTTTAGTATCTTTTACATGTACTTTTTGTATGCATTTTGTCGCATTGCCGCAAAGATCACTGACCGTCCAGGTCACATAATGCCATCCCGTCTGGATGCGATCCGGTAGCGTAAATGATAAAGGTTCTCCACTTTTAGTAGTCTTGAGTTTAAATCTTTGGTCAAAATGATCCGAAGCATACGTATAGTCAATCGTACCATCATTCCAAAGATCTACTTCGGCCTTCCATTTTAAAATTTGCTCGCCACAAGGCCCGGCATCTATCGCACTATTACTTACTGTAAAAGTTCCTTTACAATCTTTATCGGTGCCTATGATTACTTCACCACAATGCTGGATTACAGGTACGGTATTGTCATTGACAGCGATCATTTGCGTATATTTCCACTCACTTTGCACGCCACTTTGTCCGGAAGTACACCAGTTGATGACAGTAAAATGTCTCATGATTTTATAACAAGCTTCATTACCTGTCTTTAATATTTCATCAGTTTTGCTTACGCCTATGATGTCACACGGTCCGGAAGTCCATGTAGGTAATTCATTAGGAATGTCGTCGGTACACTCGACCGTAACATTGCGTGGCCAGGAAATACTAACTGTTCCTGGTGAGTAGGCTACATAGATGTTTTGCACGCAAGCTTCCTCCGTATTGTCATAATTTTGATTGCCATTGGAGTCAAGATACCAAGTCCGTACTACCAAACCTACATTGCACATACTAGTATTACTCTGATCAAAATACCGCAATTGTCCTGATCCACCCCATACCTCAGCAATCCCTACTAAAGGCAGATAATGGATGTCGTCATAACATGTCAGGTGTTTATCAGGTGGGCAAATAATAGTTGCTTTTGCTATATAATTTGACAATAAAAATGTCAACATTATCAAAATCTTGCTTTTCATATCTTCATGTTTATGATAATTAATCTTATCAAAATCTTTTCTGAATGCAAATATACTAAGCAATTATGAATCAAAAGGTTATTTTAAAGATAAAATTATATACGATTTATAAAAATACTTGGTTTTGAAGATGTTTCAAACCTATGATTTATCTCATTCCACTTTAATTTTACATCAAAAATTAAACTTATCCATACTAAACTACATTTATAGATATACATTTTAATTTTAGAATCATAAACAAAAAATATATGTTAGTTAATCCGTCTGAAATGGATGCAGCGTCAAAAGTATGGTTGTTTCAGGCAAGTGTGCCCATTTCTCAATCAGATAAAGCAATTATTCAGGAAGAACTCGCAAACTTTGTAACCGAATGGGCAGCACATAATATACAACTTCATGCTTCGTGTGATATATTACACAATCAATTTATCCGAATCATGGTAGATGAGCAATTTACAACAGCTAGTGGCTGCTCTATGGACACCTTGCATCAGTTTATTCACTATCTTGAAAAAAAGTATAACCTTATCTTAATGGATAGGATGCAGGTCGCTTTTACTCATGATAGTGACGACGATATCCAAACCGTACATTTGCATGAGCTGAGTAATCTAGCACAAAACAAGGAAATAACAGAAGATACATATGTTTTTGATAATCTTGTACCGACTAAAGCCGATTTTGATCATAGATGGAAAGTAAAAATCAAGGATAGTTGGCATAAAAGATTTCTCAATTAAACTTCAATATTTATGTTTGGCAGCGTAAAAAAAGTATTAGGCATCGAGGGTGTTAAAATAGAATTGTTAATACCCGAAGTCATCGAAAAAGACTCTGGCATCGTATCAGGAATCATCCGTATGACATCATTGACTGAAAAAAATATCATCGAAGGCATCACCATCAAAATGGTAGAAAAATATGAGCGCGGACGCGGTAAAAGTAAGCGTATTAATGAATATGCTATGGGTCAAACCATCAAAAAGGATCGAATTTATTTTGCAAAGAATGATATCATTGAAGTGCCTTTTGTACTTAAATTTGTCCATGTCCAGTCTGAAATGGACAAGTATGAAGAAACGAACTTCTTTGTTAAAAGCATGGTCAAAATGGCTAAAGCTGTCAAAGGTGTATCCTCTCAATATTCCATCCATGCTGAAGCTAAAGTGAAGGGTACAGCCTTAAATCCATTTGACGAAAAAGTCATCCAACTTAAATAATAACCACATCGTGAAACGTATATATCATCTGTCCACCTGCAATACCAATAAAAATATCCTTGCTAAAATTAATACAAATGGTGTCGAGTTGATCAATATCAAAATGCAGCATATAAGCCCTGATGATCTGGAGTTTATGCAAAAACAGACAGGCAGTTATGAGGCTTTATTTAACAAAAATGCACAGAAATATAAGGCTATGTCACCAAATGAAAAGCCTGTTAGCGAGGCTGATTTTAAAACATTGATTTTAAGTCATTACACCTTTCTAAAAAGACCTGCGGCCATCCTTGACGACGTGGTCATTACTGGTAGTGCTCCCGAATCAGTAGCTAGGCTTATCAAAATATTAGGCACTAAGGAGTAAGGCTTTAAGCGATTATTCTTCTGAATCGTCCACTGGCTTATTGTCGTCTGGATTAGGTGCTGTAATATATCCTCTATCCAATAAAAAATTATACCATTTGATGATCTTTTTCATGTCACTGTGAAAGACTCTGTCGCGATCATACTCCGGAAAGACCTGAGTAAAATACTGCTGTAGTACTTTATGCTCTGCATTAGGCGCAGGAATGGGCGTACTAGTAGTATTGTCATACATATTTTGGAATACCCTTCCAATCTCGACTGCATCATCGTTAGTATATATAGCTACGGTCTCAAGTGGAGTAAACTGATGCTGTCTCACTGAACAAAATTTTGTTTTGCCAGAATCCATATCAGAAACAAGCAAACCATTTGTTTTAGTTGATACCAATTTATACAGACCTGACAGGCCACTAACTGCGATGATATTTTTAAGATTCATATGCGTTTTATAAAAATGTGATGCAAAAGTATTAATTTTGTACAAATTCCATCTCTTTACTTAAAAATTACATTTCTTTTAACATGTAAAGTGGGCGACTCTTGATGATTAAAATGCAATATTAAAATCATTTTTCATATTGCGTTTTACTGTTTATCTTCTTTGTGTTTAAGGTCTTCCCTTATATTATTTACTATCTGTCGGATTGTTTGCTTGCGTATTTGTCGTTCGACGTCCCTATTGATTTCCTTTAAAGTATATTGAAATTTGAGATAAAGAAAATCATGCTTTACGTCCACGACCTTTACATTAAAGGAATCTTCTTCGATGTAGGATTTATAATCTTTGAGGGAGTCAATCAGTGTTTTTTCTAATACTTCCATATTGGTAAAATAATCTAAGCTTAACTCAAAATCAATGCTGACTTTCCGGATTTCACGCTTCGTATAGTTGATAATCTCGCCGAGATATACTTTATCATTGGGAATGTAAATAATGTCGTCATCATCATTGAGCAAAGTGATTTTTGACAAACTGATATCGAGGATTTTACCTTTATATCCACTGATTTTTACGTAGTCGTCAATACTAATTTCATGTGAAAAACTGATGATGAAGCCTGAAATAATACTATTGACATACTCTTTTGAGATGATCGCTAATGCTGCCGCTACGATACTTAAGGATGTCAGCAATGACTTGACATCTATGTCCCAAAAGCCCAGAATCATCGAAATTATCCCAAAAGTTATAATCAAATAATAGAGGTTGTTAATTCCGTTGGTAACATTATCAGTATATTTATAAGGTAGATTTTTCCTTAGTCTGTATATCATGATCAATACTCCCGTAATGATATTGACAACGATCAAAAAGAATAAAAATGAAATGATACTGTGTACTACCGGATACGCATCATCAAAAAATCCTTTGTGTTTTTCAGTCAATTTCCTTAGAAAAAGCAGGCCTGCTAATGCGGAAAATCTAAATAGATATCTAAAAAATATATAATAATAATTCATATAAAAATCAATGGTAAACTTTTAAAAAAGCCCCTTCCTTTTTGATGTCATGGACAAAATAACCACAATTAACTCGCAAAGTTAGCCATTTTTTGGCAATCCAAGGTTTTAAATTCGGACTCAAAATGATGGTATCCGCCTGCACCATCTCCAGAATACTTTCTGGATTAGCCTTTGTGTCAGCCGAAATGTATAAATAGGTAGCAGATAGCGGATGCTTAAGCCTTGCAATATCTTCATCTGAGTGGTAATTAAATAGAGTACCCGATTTGAGCGGGTATATTGGCTCATCATAGTTAATAACCTGTTTAATTCTCGATTTAGTCAAAAAATTATTTGTTACAGTCTGTATTCTATCATCGGCCTTATTGCCACTTACTATTCGTATGACCGCCTTCCCATTGCCTATATCCATAACATCATTGCCATATATATCATAAATCACTATAAACGATTGATTAGTCCTTTGAATTTTATCAAAAGCACCGGAACAAATTACAGCAAGCAAACAACCTAAACTTAGCCAAACGGCCATTTTTTCTTTCGTCACTGTCCAGTACATCAGCGCGAAAACAGCAAGTAACAACAAAGCTAATTCCAACTCTGACAGATATACTTTTGTCAATACGCTAAAGGGAATCTGACTGATTTTGAGGATTATATAATTGAGTGCAATAATACAGTATTCTACAAATACCCCAATCAAGGCAGCCAGTTTTGACCAGACCAAATCCATCACTACCATCAAGGAGCCGCCATAAATCACTACAGAAACCAACGGAACTGCTAAAAGACTACTTAAAGCGAAACTCAAGGAAAATTGATGAAAGATATAAATAGAAATAGGAAAAATCAAAACCTGTGCTGCCAGTGATACATTTATCAAACTCCAACACGCCTTTAAAAATTTGTTTTTGGGCTGCCACCATTCTGCGATTATAGGCTGAAAAAATAGGATACTTAACAATGAAATAAATGACAACTGAAATGATATCTGAAACAAGTAAAAAGGATCGTAAAACAACATGACTATAGCCGTTAACGCAAGGACATTATAGGTGTTGTGCCCCTTAAAAAATGTGCTTCCTATTACATATAGACTTACCATCGTGCCTGCTCGCATCACTGATGGTGCCATTCCCGTCAGGATAACATAAAACCAGACAATTGTGAGAAGTGCTATGACTTTAGACCATCTCCAAATCAATGAGTTGCTATCGATAGAGTTGAATAAAAACAGGAAAAATGCAATAAATATCGCTACGTGCATGCCCGAAACCGACAATACATGTATCGCACCTGTATCTGCATAACTTTTGTATATTTCATCACTAATATTGAGTTGCTGACCGATGAGCAGCGCTTCTGCGATACTGCTTGCTTCTTTATCTTGGATGTATTTATGGATTACATCTGCTGAAAACAAGGTGCTTTTAGAGGCAAGCCGTCTAAAAATATTAAACCCATCATGATCCATAAGGTGATGATCGCCTGGTTTACTAAAGCCCAAAAACTCTATACTTTTGTATTTTAGAAATTTTGAATAGTCAAAGGCTTCGGGATTGGTATTGGGGGCGGATTTTTTAAATTTTGCTTTGAGATACAGCCTATCTCCCGGCTTATATGATACAGCAATACTATCACTATTTTTAAAAGAAACAATGACATTAGCGGGATGCGTTGTCATTCCTTTATCGGTTCGGATTCCGGCCACCTTAAAAATATATTTTTGTGTAGTTGCAGATTTTAATTTTTCTATGAGCGTTCCAGTAATATATGCAGGATTGTCAACAGTCATTTTTCTGTTGTCGAGTTCGGTATATTTGTGATTTACAAGTAGGGCACCAAGCATAAAAATAGCGCATAATAAGAGTAGTCCCGTTATAGCAGATTTTGTAATCCAATTTTTCCAAAGCCTTTCGGCAAATAGCCATACAATGATGATAAATGCTAAGCTGGTATTAATAAAAAAAGGATCAAATCTGGCATATTCCTGAATAAATATCCCTGCGCTCAGAGCAATTGCGACTCTCAACAATGGAAATGGTGCCCAGTTCATATCCTTTTAATTCATTGTAGAGCCAAATATAGAATGAAATTGAACACATGGTAGTTTTTTATTGTGGTATTAACAATTTTTCATGACATAAGATAGCTACGACCCATTTGAAATTTTAATAACTTTTGTGAAATGATAAAATACCTAAAATGAGCAATTCAGTTTTTTTATATCTTAGATTCAACAAATAAATGCAACTTTTGTAAAATAGAATGGTTTAAAAAAAATGTACTTAACAATATACATTCATTGGGGCTGATAATAAAAGAAGATTTGCAGGATAATGGCGTTTGGGGTATCTGGGATACAACGGAGGAGGATACTTTTTTTGAAGAACGTATCCATTTTTTTCCTGAGGAGCTCGAAGAGTTATCAAAGCTAAAATCCCGTAAAAGACGAGAATGGTTGTCTTCACGGTACTTGTTGCATGTATTATCAGAGCGCGAGATTCGAGGTGCCTGTGTAAAAGATAGTTTTGGAAAACCTTTTCTTCAAGATTCTCATTTTCATATTTCTATCAGTCATTCAGATGATTTTACAGCTGTGATAGGATCGCCACATTCTTGTGGTATAGACATCCAGAAGTGGGTAACAAAAATAGATAGGATAGCCAGCAGATTTATAGGAGAATCAGAGTGGGCATATATACCCGTATCAGATTGCTTAAGCTACTACCATGCACTCTGGGGTGCGAAGGAAGCAATCTATAAATCTTATGGAAAAAAGTCAGTGGATTTTAGAAGTGATATGGAAGTAGCCCCATTTGTATTTGATCCATCGGGATTTTTTTTTGAAGGAATTTTGAAAAAAGATAATTCTGTTAAAAACTATTCGTTATTTTGCCGTCAAATTGATCAATTAATCTTAGTGTATGCAATTCAAAAATCCTGAGTTTATAGTACTTATGATGTTTATAATAGGAGGCATTTATTTTACATCATGCAAAAATAAGGGTACTACTATAGTTGAGGATGAAATTCCTCTGTATGATACCAAGGAATTTAGAGCATTTTATGATCGTTTTGGTACGGATAGTGTTTATCAGATGCAGCATATCGTATTTCCATTACAAGGGATTAAAGCATTGACAGATTCTTTAGACAGACCGGATCCTAATTTTAAATGGCAGGAATCTACATGGAAGATTCATGGAGCATTTGATGATATGAATGGTTTATTTGGCAGAGAATTTATCAGTATGAAAGGTATCGTCATCGAGAAGATAACAGATAAATCAGGTACTTTTTCGATGGAGCGCCGTTTTGGTCATTTATCATCAGGCTGGAACCTCATATATTATAGAGAAATGGGCAAATATTAGATTTAAGGTTCAGAAATATGAAAAACTGTCTTTTTTAATACATTTAAAGGTGAAAAAGTTGGTCGATTTTCAAAATTTTATTAATTTTACAAGATTGTTTTACTAATATTCAATAATAATGAATAAAAAAATTTTTACTCTCAGTTTCTTATTGTTTGCTTTTGTAGCAGCACAAGCACAATCCTTTTTTACAAAAGTGGATGAAAGTCGAATTAGTTTGCGTAATACAGACTCACGAACAGTCGTTCCTGTAAAGTATGAAGTTTTTAATCTGAATGTAGAAGGTGTAAAATCGTATTTAAATCAGGCACCTATGGAGTTTGGATCTAAAAAAGGTATTATGCTTGAGATACCCACACCCGATGGTGGATTAAAGTGGTACGAAGTTTACGAATCTCCGGTAATGCAGGAAGGTATATCTGCTAGATATCCTAGTATCAAGTCCTATAAAGCCTACGCAAAGGATGGAAGTAGTGATATGCGTTTTTCACTTAGCGAAAACGGATTTTATGCAGCCATTAATACAACTAATGGTGAAGTATATATTGACCCATATTCTGAGGATGACATCAGAGATTATATTGTGTATTATACCCGCGACCACAAATCTGATATATATGATAAAATCCAGATGTGCGGTGTAGAACATGAAGGCAGACCGGAAGTTTATGAAGGTCCTTCGATGCATAACAGAACAGATATCGTCAACCTGCGCGTATTTAGACTGGCGATGGCTTGTACTGGCGAATGGGGAAAAGTAGCCAGAAGAGGTACAGTAGCTAAGTGTCTTGCCGATATGAATACAATGGTGACAAGAATGAACTCTATATACGAGAAAGAAATGGCTATGCGTTACGTGATCATAGATAATAATGACAAGCTCATCTTTTTAGATCCTAATACAGATCCTTACGATAACTCAGATAAAGGAAAATCAATATTAGGCACAAATACTGGTGTATTAAACAAATGGGTTGGCGCTAGCTCTTACGATGTAGGACACGTATTATCTATATGTTTTGATATAGGAGGAGTAGCTCAAGGTGGTTCGGCCTGTCAATCTAATAAAGGCAATGGAGTAACCTGCAATAACGACAATGATTTGTCAAAAATTGTAACCCGAGTAATGGCACACGAGATAGGACACCAGTTTGATGCATCTCACACATGGAATATATGTGTCGATTATACGGATCAGCGAGCAGCCAATTGGGCTTATGAGCCTGGAAGTGGATCCACAATCATGTCATATGCGGGATCATGTACTACTAACAACGTCGTAACAGACAATGATGACTATTTTCATGTAGGATCGCTGACACAAATGTATAGAAAGACCAATGCAGGAGGAAATGCCTTTAGTTGTTCTCAAAAGATTCCGACTAATAACCATTACCCGACCGTCGTCGTACCTACAGCAAAATATAATATACCCATTTCAACGCCATTTGAATTGCGCGGTAGCGGTACAGATGAAGATGGAGATAAGCTTACCTATTGCTGGGAACAATATGATCTAGGACCAGAAGCGCCTTTGGGATCCAATAATGTAGAAGGTCCATTATTTAGATCTTTTAAACCGGCTGTAGATGGAAATATCCGTTTTGTACCGAGAGCAGCAAATATTTTATCAGGTAATCTGACAGATAAAAATGAAGTGTTACCAGATAAAGCGCGTGAATTGACATTTAAACTTACCGTTAGAGATAATAATGTTGAAGCAGCCGGAATAGTATGGGATGAATATAAAGTAAGTGTTACAGATAAGGCAGGGCCTTTTAAAATTACTTATCCTGAGACTGCGGATAAATTTAAAGTAGGTCAATTAATTACAGTTACTTGGGATGTTGCTAATACGGACAAAGCACCTGTCAACTGTCAGAAGGTAAACATCTTTGGATCCTATTCGTCTGCTATAAAAGATGACGATCCTAATTTAATTCCATTGGCCTTAGGCGTACCTAATAATGGAAGTAGAAACGTAACCATTCCAAACAAACTAAGTAATTTGTTTAGAATCGTAATCAAAGCTGCTGATAATATATTTTTGACAGCATCTAAAGCACCATCTAAAGTAGAAGAGGCAACTGATCCGACTATTAGCGTGAGTGCAAGTACAAGCAACCTGAATATTTGTCAGCCGGATGATGCTGAAATTATTTATACTACAGTAGGCTTGGGTGGATTTAATGGTGAGATAGGCTTCCTTGTTGAAAACAATCTCCCAAATGGTGTGGTTGCAATTTTTGAACAGGACAAGGTGCAGGCAGGAACCAGCAATAAACTCAAAATAAGCACTATTGATGTTATAGGTAGTGTGTCTGGGCAGATCGTAGTAAAGGCGTATGCAAACGGTCTAGATACAATTGTCTTGAATACAAATTTTACAGTTGAAGGCGGAGATATAGACCATGCAGAGCCAACATTCCCGGCCAATGGCGCAGAAGGTATCACAGGATTATTTACCTTTACCTGGACACCAAAGCCGGATGCAGTAAAGTATGAAATTGAAATTTCAAAAAATCCAGATTTTTCAGCAGCTCAGATTGTAGATAGTAAAGAATTAACTGATGCAAGTTATAAGATAGGTGTACTTTTAGATAAATCTACTATTTACTACTGGAGAGTAAGGGCAAATAATAATTGTAAAAAAGGCATTTGGTCTGATACACAAGCATTTATCACCGAAGCCTTAGCTTGCAAAGAATATAAATCCGGTGTTCAGGATATCGTTATATCTACCGCAGCTAATATTAGCGTGGAATTACCTTTAGATGTTAAGAATAGTGGTATTATTAGTGATCTGAATATTAGCCTTATTAAAGCAACTCATGGCCGATTGGTTGATTTAGTCGCTTACTTAGTGGCACCATCAGGTAAAGAAGCCTTACTATGGAGTAAACAATGTGGTAATCAACAAAATATCAATGTAAGACTTGACGACCAAGCTCCTGACTTCTTTCAATGTCCTATCAATTCTGGAAAACTTTACAGAACTGATGTAGCTAAAGGAGCTGATAAGTTGGAAATTTTTAATGGTGAGCAGATGCAAGGTGTGTGGAAATTGAGATTAGAAGATAAACAATCAGGACAAGGTGGAAAACTCGAGGAACTTAATCTTCAAATATGTGCAAATATTGATGTCCAAAGTCCTTTTATCGTTAACAACAAAAAAATGGAAATTCATCCCGGCAGCAAACTTGCCGTGACTAGAAGTTTATTGGAAGTACAAGATAATGATAATTCGGCTAATCAATTGACTTATACAATAGTGTCCATTCCAGCAAAGGGTGATATTGTCTTTAATGGTCAAAAGATAGGTGTCGGTGCTATTTTTACTCAGGAAGATTTGAATAATAATAGAGTAGAATACCAGGCAGATGCAGATTATGAGGGTGATACCTATTTTTCATTTACCGTAAACGATGGAACAGGTGGATGGATCAGTATTACTAATTTTGACATTTTAGCTGATAAGACTGTCAAAACTATAGATTATGCGTTAAATCAAGATGTGTATGTATATCCTAATCCTACTAATGATAAATTAAATGTAGTACTTACAGGTAAGGCCTTACAATTGCACACTTATAAATTAATGGATATCTCTGGAAGAGAGGTCTCTTCAGGCAATCTCTCTGGTGAAAGCATTACAACTTTAGATACTTACCAGATTGAAAAAGGAGTTTATCTTTTGAGTATTACTGATGGTACGCAGACTGTAAATAAGAAGATAATCAGGATGTAATCCATAAAAATATATTCTAATTTTTGTAAAGGAGCAGGCAGATTTTAAATTTTGTCTGCTCCTTTATTTTATACCAAAGTAACTTTATAATTATACTCATTATTTTTTTTATAAGGATTGGACTAATTTGAATGTATAATGAGGATTAGATCCGTTTTGAAGATTATTTATTAAAATGGAACAATATTTCTAATTCCTGATCGACGGCTGACAGGACAAAATAATAGAAAGCATATAAAAATGTACAATTTGTTATATATACTTTGTCTTACATATTGTATAGTGGTTTTATATTAATGACTATATTTGTGCTTTGATAATTAAAAATATGGCAAGTAGTACAGAAAATGAGAGTTTCTTTGTGTATCTGAAGAGTAGAGCTTTTTTAAAACAGATACTTTTCATTATAGGAGGATTTGTCGTTTTGCTTTTCTTGATACAATGGTGGTTAAGTATATATACGCACCATGGACAAAAACTTGAATTGCCAAGCTTTATTGGAAAGACGGTTTCTGAAGCAGAGGAATTAGCCTCTATGAAAGACTTTGTATTAGTGGTGTCCGATTCTATCTTTATAGTAGGCGAAAAAGGTGGTATCATTAAAGATCAAAATCCTAAGGCCGGATCATTAGTTAAGGAAAGCCGGAAGATATATGTGACGATAACTAAGTACCTCAAGGAAACGGTACGTGTCGCCGATCTCCCTACTATGTATGGAAATGCTTTTGAACAAAAGAAGACAGAGCTAAAATACAGAGATATCGATTGTGTAATTAAAGACTATGTATATGATCCGGGTGAGCCCAATCACATCCTTGAAGTCTATTATAATGGACAATTAATTATCTCTAAGGACGGCCGAAAAGATAATGTTGTTATTGAGAAAGGAGGTGTCTTGGAATGTATCGTTTCAAGGAGAGATGGCGGTGACGTGACAATTCCTAATCTGAGGTGTAAAGAGATAGAAGAAGCTAAGTTTATATTAGAAAGCTCAAAGTTGCAACTGGGTGATATCATCAAAAAAGGGGAAAGTATTGATGATAAACTGTACATTATATCACAATCTCCGCTCTATGATGGCATCAGTAACATGAAAATGGGTGAGAAAATATCTGTAACGGTTTCAGGAACAAGACCTCCTGATTGTAACTAAAAGTGACTTTATAAAAATCAATTATATGAGTGAAGATATCACAGTAAACGAGCTTAAACAAAGATTAGATAGAGGTGATAAATTTATTTTTATCGATGTGCGTGAACCTTTTGAATATGAAGAGTTTAACCTAAATGCACAGCTTATTCCTCTGGGGACATTAGCATCAGCTCTGCCAGAATTAGAAGATCATAAAGAGGATGAGATCATAATCCACTGTAGATCAGGTGCTCGTAGTGGTACAGCCAAGTTGATCCTGATGAGTCATGGGTTTACAAATGTAAGAAATGTTTTAGGTGGTGTATTGGATTGGATTAATCAATTTGGAAGATAAAAAAAAGCTGCCAACTATAAAAGTGAACAGCTTTTTATAATAAATTGTCTCAAAATGTTTTTTAGTCGATTGGACCTTTACCTTCTCTGATTATTGTGATCTCGTCACCCGTACAGTCGAGTACTGTGGATTCAGCCACATCACCCATGCCACCATCCAGCATAAAATCAATCTGATGCTGAAAGTCCGCTTCTATTTCATCGGGATTATTATAGACTTTTGGTCCGTCAATTTCTACATTAAGCGAGGTTGAAATCAGTGGTTCATTCAAATATTCCAATAGACCTTCAAGAATTTCATTTTTTGGGATTCTTACTCCTATTTCTTCCTTATTGTTCTTAAAAAACTTCTGAACATAATTGTTGGATTTCAAAATAAATGTATAAGGACCAGGTAGATAACGTTTCATGGTTTTAAATACGTCATTATCTATCTGCGGTGTATATTGCGAAATAACGCTGATATTAGGGCAAATAATCGACATTTTAGCTTGTTTTTCTTTTTTTCCTAGTATTTTGCAGATACGCTCGATTCCAGGTTTGTTAGTCATCAGACAGCCTAAAGCGTAGATCGTATCCGTAGGGAAAGCTACAATTGCACCATTGTTGATGTACTCGGCTACTTCACGTAAATCCCGTTTATTGGGACTTTTTTCATGTAAGAAAACTCTTTGCATATTATTCTTCTTTTATGATTTATAAAATATATTGTGTATATAAATGTATTCATACCTAAATGGTAAAAACATCATTTTGTTTAACGATTTTTAAAATTAAAATTTAAGAAAGTGCCACTTATTAGTCCGTAAATATAAATAAGACATGGCTGTTATCCCGATCCAGTAAAAAATCTCAGCAGCCCAAGCCCAATTGAGATCAATGTAATGTATCTTAATGAAAATGTAGCTATAAACTATATAAAATACTGTAAAAATGGTCTGAATCCTTAATGCTGTCTGTGTGTGTCCTGTACCAATCAAACCATTAAAGAAAATACCACCTACACCAAAAATAAACAAGACGATTAGCAATACTAAAAAGTAAGGTTTTGTCATCAATATGAGGGACATATCTTCTCGCCCAAAAATCGGATATAAGAAAAACTCTGGAAAAATAGCTACTGGAATTGCAATAGCCATGGTAATGACCAGATTGAGCTTGGCTGTTTTGAGGATAATAGGAATGACAGCCTGCCTTTTTTTATTACCTATAAATCCACTTACCAAGGTGTTGATGCCAGCCGAAAATCCCCAGCTCGGTATTGATAGTATCAAGTAAACGGTGCGTAGTATATTGGAAATCTCTAATTCTTCTTGACCAACATTTTCAATAAAGCTAAAAAATAAAAACCACGATCCTATACTTAGTATGGATTGAAATACAATGGGAATGGAAATCCTAAACATGTTGTTGACATCCTTTTTTTCCAATGTTTTCAAGGCGAGTAAATCATATTTTCTGTTGGTCTTATCCCATATCATATATAAGATAAAAATAATGAAAGCTACGATTTCGGCTATTGTACTTGCTAATGCCGAGCCAGCTATTCCCATTGGCTCAAAGCCCAATTTTCCAAATACAAGGATGTAATTAAGAGCTACATTGACTATTATCAATACGATCGTATCGTACATGATAAACTTAGTATTAGCTATTCCTGTATAAAAACTAATGAGTGATATACCCAGATAGCTAAAGAATATCCCGAAACTTCGATATTTAATGTAATCTATACACTTTTCGAGGATATGTGCATCGACGATAAATAGCTTAAAAAAACTTTCTATGCCAAATCTTAAAAACAGAAATAGTAAAATAGATAATGCGAGCTCAAACAATATTAATGCTTGTAAGGCATTACCTGATCCTTTATAGTTATACTCTCCATATTTGCGGGCAATGATAATCTGACCTCCTCTAGAAAATCCATATCCTATGCTTGCTATAATTAAGTAAAATACACCTACCAGACCAGCCGCAGCAAAATCAACCGAATTGTAGTGATACAAAAAAACATTATCACTTAAAACAATGATATTTTGTGCTGCACTACCCAGCATAATGGGTACAGAAATCGATAATATTTGTTTGTATGAGGTACTTAAATTCATATCAGGACGCAAAATATATCTATTTTGGCGATTCTGATAAGATTATGCAAAAAAAATACTAATGATAAGATATTTTTAGGGTTTAGTTAGTGATACAAAGCATTACTGACAGCTACTTAGGCTGATTTTTGACTTATCCTTAGATTGAATTTTATCAATATACCTAGGATGGTTTTAATAGAATATCAGCAAAAGAATTAGGGATAATTACTGAAAATGTATGCAATAATCGATACTTGTAGTATGAAAAAGGTCACTTTGCAACATGTAAATTGGATATTTCAGGCTAAAATCATGCCTAACTAGGATCAAAGGCTTTTAAAAAAAATTATAAAATAGCTTGGATTTTAATGGTAATTGAAATGGTTACATAATGAAATAAAGCTTTTCTACTTTGCCTTGTATAAGACAATTAACACTTTTTTTATAAAAACATACATCAATCATTCGATAAGTAGCGTCAAAATATACTATTTTTACGCCGTTTTAAGACAAAAAATATTTAATTTAAATGGAATCGAATGTGTGGAATTTTAGGCGCTGTTAATCAGGATATAGATCATAGTATCCTAGACTTGATACGACACAGAGGACCAGATTTTGCGCAGATTTGCCGTTATAACACCCAATTTGCTGAGATTACATTGGCACATAGCAGGCTAGCCATATTGGATTTGGCAGAGACCGGTAATCAGCCGATGACTACAAGGGATAATCATTATTCGATCATATTTAATGGAGAGATTTTTAATCATCTGGATTTGAGAGCTTCCATGTCGGATGTAATGTTTAAAGGGCATTCGGATACGGAGACCATCTTACATTATCTAGCTAAAAATGGGATAGATGGGCTAAAGGATTTCAATGGAAATTTTGCCTTCAGCTTTTTGGATATTAAGGCTCAAAAACTGTATCTCGCACGGGATCCTTTTGGTGTAAAGCCGCTTTATTATCATCACGACGGGCAGAAATTGATCTTTAGTTCTGAAATGCGTCCGGTACTGGCCATAGTTAAAGCAACCTTAAACAAGGAAGCTCTTGGAGAAGTACTAAAACTACGCTACAACCCAGCCGAAGATACACTTTATAATGAAATCAAAAAGGTAAAACCTGGACATTATATCGTCTTTGATCTTGTTAATGAATCCTTAGAGCTAAACTCATTTCTCGAGCCTTTAGGCCCAAAAAGAGCAATAAGCTTCCAGCAGGCAGTGCATCAGTATGGGGATCTTTTTGAGCAGGCTGTACGTAGGCAGTTGATGGGTGATGTGGAGATTGGTACGCTTTTAAGTGGTGGTGTGGACTCGGCATTAGTCACCTATTTTGCTGCTAATAATAGTAAAAGTAAGATTAAGACCTTCACAGTAGGCTTTGAAGATAATGATGATGCTAATGAGCTGAATGATGCTCGTTTGTCAGCTTCCATACTTGGTACAGAGCATCACGAAGTAGTGATAAATCAGCAGAATTTTAAAGCTGTTTTGGAAGATGTGGTTAGGATTATTGAAGAACCACTTGGGACTACCTCGTCTATTCCAATGTATTTCCTCAATAAAGAAGTTAGTAACCATGTTAAAGTGGTATTAACCGGACAGGGTGCAGATGAACCATTAGGGGGATACACTCGTTACAAAGGCGAAATATATAGAAAGTATTTTCCTCCAGTATTGTCCAGAATGTTGTCGACGATGGCTTCGCATATTAAAAATGAAAAGATAAGACGTTTTTTACAATCGTCGGGAACATCTGACATTGCAAGTCGATTTGAAAAGGCCTATGCTTTGTTTGATGATGCGTCCATTTTCCGGTTAACCGGCCTAAAAGATAATTTGAGTATTACTAAAATTGATTATTTCTATCAGTTGATACAGGCTAATCATCGATCACCCGTCGAAGCTATGATGGCAATAGACAAACACCTGAATCTGGCTGATGACTTGATGATATATACGGATAAGGTATCCATGCATTTTGGCGTAGAGACACGGGTGCCGATATTAGATTTTGACTTGATTACTTTTATTGAATCACTGCCGCTCAAATATAAAATCCACAACGGTAGTGGTAAACATATACATAAAGAATTTGCACGTCAGGTGCTTCCGGATACAATAGTCAACAGACCCAAGAAGGGCTTTAAATCACCTACCGCCAAGTGGTTTGAACAAGATCCGGGAAGTTTGCTGGAAGCGATGACTAAGGATTCGACCAATAGCTTCAATCTATGGTTTGACACAAATGAAGTTAAGAAAATATTGCATTTGCATCAAAAAGGTTTTAATCAAGAAAAGCAATTGTTTTTGTTGATTTCGCTTTATTTTTGGTTTAAAAATGCTACCTTGTGACCCTATTTCAAACCTCATGTACTCAAAAGACCGGATTTCATTACTAAACACCAGCTATCATAATATGTCTATGGCGGAGACACTTGATGCTATTAGGTTAGCTGTATGTGAGGGAAATCAAATCCATCATACAGTCATTAATGCGGCTAAAATTGTTGGTATTCAAAAAGATATAACCCTGAGGACAAGTATCAATGATGCTGATATCATCAATATAGATGGCCAGGCAGTACTATGGGCAGCGAGATTCTTAAATAAGCCAGTAAAGGAAAAAGTTTCTGGTATAGACCTAATGGAGCAAATTATAGAAATGGCTTCTCAGGAAGGATATACTATTTATCTATTGGGTGCTAAAGAGGAGGTGGTAACGAAGGTAGTAGATACTTATCGACAAAAATATAATGACCACCTGATAGTGGGATGGCGAAACGGCTATTTTTCAAAAGAAGATGAAAATGAAATATTTAGAGATATCGAAGAGAAAAAACCAAATATATTATTCATTGCTATTTCGACACCTAAAAAAGAAAATTTACTCTATACATACAAAAATCAAATAAAATCCGTTAATCTAATAATGGGGGTTGGTGGTAGCTTCGATGTCATCGCAGGTTATACCAAAAGAGCACCTGTTTGGATGCAAAGATCAGGTTTGGAGTGGTTCTATCGGCTTATACAGGAACCTCGCCGTATGTGGAGACGATATCTCGTCGGCAACACAAAATTTATATACTTGGTATTGCGCGAAAAATTAATGACAGGCAAAACGAAAACGGATGAATAAACGGTTACGGACAGAGTTGAAACTTTTTCTGCTTTTTGTGGATTATCTCGTGATATCTAGTTTGTTCTTCTATTTTTTGTTTTATCGCTACGACTACTTATATAAAACTAAAACATGGGCTACACTAGAGCAAATGTTTGACGACCAGTATAAAGCATTTCTTCTTTTGTTAGTTTGTTGGTATCTGATATCCGAATTCACGAAATTGTACTGGAGTTCGCGTTTTTCCCGCTACATTTACTACATTAGCAGGAGCTTATATCAATTATTATTGTTTGCATTTATCCTTTATACTGTGTCTGGCATCAAGACGGAGAGTCTGTTTACAAATAAACAATCCATCCTATTTCTGATGATTTTAGGCTTTTATATGGTTGCCTCTCGTACGTTTATTTTTTACTTTAATAAGGCCTATTTTATCAAAGGTTACAATTCTAAAAATCTGATTATCATCGGAAATAATGACAATACAGATGTAATCGTAAATCTTGTCCACGAACGTAAAAATTTTGGCCTTGTGATCCAAGAAGTTTTTACTAATGGCAGGATTCAAATTCCCGAAATTACAAAGTATTTAGCTGCAAATAAGATTGATTATGCCTATATATGTTTGGGTGGTGAAATGGATAATCAGACAATTGAAAAACTGACAGAACTCTTTGAAGATCATTATATTTCTGTAGGGTTTGTACCCAATGTATCACAGGAAAATACCAATAGTATGGATGTCATGTATCTCGATTCATTTCCGATACAGACCTATAAGAGATATCCGCTTGATGATTCGTTTAATCAATTGATTAAGAGGTTTTATGATGTGGGATTCAGCCTGCTAATGTTTGTTTTTATCTTGTGGTGGCTGTTGCCAATAATTGCCATTTTATTGCTAATTACGCAGGGTTATCCGATATTATTTGTACAACGTCGCAATGGACTTAATGGTAAAGAATTTGATTGTTATAAGTTTAGAACGATGCGCGCCGACAAAGATAATAATAAAAAACCTACGGAGCGTGACGATCCCCGAGTGACAAAATTGGGTAAGATCCTCAGAAAGACGAGTTTAGACGAATTGCCACAGTTTTTTAATGTCTTGAAAGGCGAAATGTCGGTTGTAGGCCCACGTCCTCACATGGTCTCTGAAAATGAATCCTATGCTGATATCATTAAAAGGTATGCATTGCGTCATTATGTAAAACCTGGTATTACTGGTCTCGCTCAAGTAAAAGGATATCGCGGCGCAATAGAATGTAACAAAGACATGGAAATGCGTATCCGATCGGATATCTACTACGTTCGTAACTGGTCATTTTTGCTCGATATGTTCATCATGTATAGGACTGTTAGACTGATGATCTTTGGCGATAAGAATGCCATTTGATGATGGATAAGGATGGAAGGTTTTTTTAATAAGATAAAGGTCAATAGTCTTTATTTTGTCCGTAAAATGACTTTTTTATTGCTTTTGCCTAAAATGTTTTTGCAAAGCTCTAATATATTTATACTTTTAGGCTATTATTTTTTCAATTTATTTTAAATGTTAATATGGTCAATAAGTTACTATCTATTATAGTATTGATGTTTGCTATGGCAAATATACAAGCTCAAGTATTTTTCCACAGAACAGATGAAAGCAAGATTCAACTGCGCAGTACGGACAATAGAACAGTTGTCCCGGATAAATATGAGGTGTATAATCTGGATCTGGAAGGTTTAAAATCATATCTTGCTCAAGCACCGTTAGAGTTTTCCTCTAAGGTAGGTTTAAAGATGCAGATACCGCTTTCTAATGGAGAGATTAAATGGTTTGAAGTATTCGAATCACCAGTTTTGCAACCCGGAATAGCTGCAAAATACCCTTCTATTAAATCCTATAAAGCTTACGGCCTTAGTGAAAGAGCCATGGATATGAGATTTGCGGTGAGTCCCCAGGGGTTTTATGCAGCCATCAATACCCTTCAGGGCGAAATGTATATTGATCCGTATTCTGAAGAAAATATACAGGATTATATCATTTATAATGTGGTCGATCATAGGGAAGACATTTATAAAAATGTTCCTATGTGTGGCGTAGAGCATGAGACACGCCCGGATGGCAACACGATGAAAAACTTTAACAATAGGACAGAAAATGTTCTTATCCGCGAGTATAGATTAGCTATGGCTTGTACAGGTGAGTGGGGAGGTGCCCGAAGACGTGGCACGGTGGAGCTGTGTGTGGCAGATATTAATACCATGGTTACCAGACTCAACTCTATCTTTGAGCGGGAAGTGGCCATTCGTTTTAGAATTATTGATGAAAATGACAAGTTGATATTTTTAGACCCCAATAAAGACCCTTATGAGGATGCCAGCGAAGGATTGAAAATTGTTTTTAGAAATACGGAAATCCTAAATAAATTACTTCCCAAAGGTGCTTCGGCTTATGATGTTGGACACGTTTTGGCTGTTTGTACTGATATAGGCGGCGTTGTTGCTGGTGGTACTTGTAACACTATGAACAAAGGAAATGGTGTTACTTGTAGTACGGATAATAACCTGACTAAGGCTGTAACAAGAGTTATGGCACACGAGATTGGCCATCAGTTTGATGGCTCGCATACATGGAATATATGCAAAGGCATTGACGAGCAAAGAGCTGCAAACTGGGCTTATGAACCAGGTAGCGGTACTACGATTTTGTCCTATGCAGGCTCTTGTGGTGCGGATAATGTCGCGGGCGGAAATGATGAATATTTTCACGTAGGTTCTCTTATCCAGATGTTTGCAAAAACAACACCTGGTGGAGTAGCTTGGGAATGCGCTACAAAAATAACGACAGAAAATCATCAGCCGATAGCTATAGTTCCTAAAGAAAAATATGTTATTCCAATAGCCACACCATTTTTCTTAAAAGGAAGTGGTACAGATGAAGATGGCGATGAATTAACGTATTGCTGGGAACAGTTTGATCTGGGTCCTGTGATATCTTTAGGTACAACTGACAATCCTGAAGGACCACTTTTTCGCTCAGTTAAACCAGAAAAGGACGCTTATTTACGATTTTTCCCTAAACCTGCAAGTATCATTACCGGTCAGGTAGCAGAAAAAACGGAAGCACTGCCGACTGTGCCTAGAATACTTAATTTTAAACTTACAGTCCGGGATAATAATCCAGTATCTGAGGGTGTCGTATGGGAGGATTATAGCGTAGAAGTAAGTGACAAAGCCGGTCCTTTTAAAGTGACTTATCCAGAAACAGCACAAGTATTCAAGGCAGGTCAGTTGATTACAGTGGCATGGGACGTGGCAAATACGGATCAAGCACCTATTAATTGTAAAAAAGTAAATATTTTTGCTTCCTATAATGGTGCAATCAGAGATGAAGACCCCAATTTAGTACCTTTGGCGATGGGTGTTGACAATAATGGTGCTTATGTTGTGACTATCCCTAATAAATTGACCAAACTGCTAAGGATTATTGTAAAAGCAGCAGACCATATTATCCTTTCATCATCTGCTGCACCTTCCCAAGTGATAGCATCAGCAGCACCGGAAGTCTTTGTAGCAGCTAATGCCATTAATTTAAAAATCTGCCAGCCTGACGAAGCCCTAATCACTTATAATACCATCGGATTGGGTGGATTTGAAGATAATGTTCGTTTTGTAATCATAGAAGATAGTTTGCCTAAAGGCGTAAAAGCGTCTCTGAGACAAGATCAGATCAAGGCTGGTGAAAGTAATCAGATAACACTTAATACAGATGGTGTTGTTGGTACTCAGGAAGGAAAGGTAGTTGTTTTTGCTATTGCAGAAGGAGTGGACACAATTGTTATGTCAGCAAATGTATTTGTAGAAGGAGGAAATATTAATGACATCCAAATGCTTTCTCCGGCTAATGGCGCGGAAGGATTAACTGGTGCAATTCGCTTCAACTGGAATAGTAAACCGGATGCAATATCTTATGAGGTAGAGATAGCCAATAATCCGGATTTTGCTACTGATCACATGCTGGAAAGTAGGATTACCATAGATACAACTTACAGAATCAGCGCACAGGTTAAAGAATCCACTATTTACTACTGGCGAGTACGAGCTTATAATAATTGTAAGATAGGCGAATGGTCAGATGTGAGGGCATTTTTTACGGTAGCATTAAAGTGTAAAGAATATAAATCAGGTCTGCAAAATGAAGTCATTTCAACCGCATCAAATGCTAAAGCAGAAATTAAATTGACACTTGATGAGTTAGGTATAGTCAGTGATCTGAATATTACTCAAATTCGTGCTTCTCATGGTCGTTTAGTGGATTTGACCGCCTATTTGATATCTCCATCCGGCAAGGAAGCTTTGCTCTGGGCAAATCAATGTGGAAACCAGCAAAATATTAATGTCAGATTAGACGATGAAGCAGTTGACTTTTTCCAATGTCCAATAAATACTGGAAAATTATACAGGACTGATGTTGCCAAAGGCGCTGACAAACTTAGTATTTTTAAAGACGAGCAGATCCATGGAGAATGGACTTTACGATTGGAAGATAAATTTGCAGGCCAGGGAGGTAAATTTACCGAATTTAATATGGAAATTTGCGCGGCTATCAATGTATTGAGCCCATATATAGTCAATAATAAGCGCATGGAAATCCATCCAGGTGACAAACTATATGTTGCTAAAAATCTTTTAGAATCTCAGGATGATGATAATAGTGCAAGCGAGTTGACCTACACGATAGTTAGTGTTCCGGATCATGGGGTTGTTACGCTTCATGGTCGCGTTTTAATTCCGGGATCGACATTTACACAAGCAGATTTAAATGAAAATAGCGTATTGTACGAGGCAGATACCAAATATGAAGGTACGACGCATTTTGCATTTACTGTTTATGACGGCAATGGTGGATGGATAGGTATTACTAATTTTGAAATCTTAATAGATGAAAGTATTCCTGTTTCTACTAAGGATAATCGTTTTGAAAAGGAAGTTTTTGTATATCCAAATCCGGTTAGCGACCAGTTAAATATAGTCGTGACAGGCCAGGCTACAGCATTTAATCAATACACATTAATAGATGTATCAGGTCGGTCTGTACTTAGTGGCGTTTTATCAGAGCCGATTACGACGTTGCATGTACACAATATAGAAAAAGGAATTTATATTTTAAGACTTACTGATGGCAAAACATCCATCAGCCGAAAGGTAGTCAGGATATAATTTTATATCATAATAAAAAGAAGAGCGTATGTCACAGATTGATTTTGGGCATGCGCTTTTTTATTTGTTGTAGATGCTGGCGATATGATTCACCATGGTAAGCGGCAAATCTTAGGGTTTAGTTTTTACACTCATTTACATTCAAATAAGTCCAATCTTTCTAAAAAAATAGCAAATCTCGGTGTTAGAAAGCCTCACTATAACTAAGGCTATGGTTGCGTTTTCTGCCTTGGTTATTAGTATTTTTTCTACTAAATTTTTGGACTATTTAAAAATACAATGGGTGTTATATTATTCCTCTTCTTGGACTGAGGGCGGATACATCTTTTTAATATTGTCAAACATGGCATCGATTTTAAACATCTCATCAATGGTTTCATCAGAAAAGAAATGAATCATTGGGATTCGGCGCACCTGGCTTTTGATCCTTTGGACGAGTGCCTGCTTAAGTACATGGGTATGATTGGATATGCTGCGTAGTACCGCTTGTTTGTCATTTGTATTAAAGATACTCAGATAGATTTTAGCCTGAGATAGATCGGGTGCTACTTTTACAGAAGTTACAGAGACAAAGGCATCACCATAGATATAGCGACCATTTTCCTGAAGGATCGGCGCAAAACTTCGCTTGATTAATTCTCCGATTTGAAGTTGTCTTTTACTATCCATGACTAAATGTATTTGAAATTAGCGCAAAATTAATAAATTTGCGGAGATTGTTAAATTTATAAACTGTCAAATTGGCAAATCAGCAACATATATTAGAATTACCCATAGAGTATGTCAAAGGTATCGGGCCTGCAAAGGGTGAGACCTTCCGCAAGGAGATGAATATACATACGGTATATGATTTGCTGTTTAGCTTCCCATTTAGGTATGTAGATAGGACTAAGTTTCATCTGATTAAGGATGTAAAAGAAGACAATGACCTGATCCAAATTAAAGGAATTTTGCTTTCTTTTGAAAAAATCAAAGGTAAAAATAACCGCTATCGCCACCAAGGAGTTTTTAAGGATAGCACGGGTTTTATGGAGTTGGTTTGGTTTCAGGGAGGCACATGGCTTGAGAAGATATTGAAAACTGGCGAGGAATATATCATTTTTGGTAAGGCATCGGTTTTTAATGGCAAATTGTCAATGGCACATCCTGAGATGGAATTGCTAAAGGAGGCAACAAGTCTTTCCCGAACCTTTGATCCAGTGTATGCAAGTACGGAAAAGATGAATGCGAAAGGCATTGATCAAAAATACCGGCGGAAGATATTGCGTCAGTTATTGGATGGAATACGAGCCACTGATATACCTGAGACACTTCCGGATTATATGATGGAAAAACTTAGATTGTGTTCCCGTTTTGAGGCACTGCAATGGATTCACTTTCCGGAAAACGAAACACAAAAGGAGCAAGCCACAAACAGAATCAAATTTGAAGAATTCTTTTTTGTCCAAATGCGTCTTTTACACGGTAAGATTCTACGTAAACAAAAATTTAGAAGCCTTCCGTTCACTACGATAGGTGACCACTTTAATAAATTCTATAAGGAGAAAATGCACTTTGAGTTGACGAATGCCCAAAAGCGTGTCGTTAAAGAAATCAGAGCCGATATGGTCAAAACTACACAGATGAATCGCCTGCTACAAGGTGATGTAGGTAGTGGTAAGACTATCGTCGCTTTACTTTCTATGCTCATAGCTATCGATAATGGTGTACAGTGTTGTATGATGGCACCGACGGAGATCTTAGCACAGCAGCATTACGAATCTATTCAGGCAGCCTTATTGGATATGGACTTAAAGGTTGCATTTTTAACAGGAAGTGTCAAAGGCAAAAAACGTGAAAAAGTACTGGAAGATTTGGCAGCCGGCGATATTCATATCATCATAGGAACGCATGCTTTAATTGAAGACACCGTTGTTTTTAAAAATCTCGGCATGGCCATTATTGACGAGCAACATAGGTTTGGAGTGGAACAACGGGCTAGCCTATGGTATAAAAATGGGAAATTTGCACCTCATATGCTGGTAATGACAGCAACACCGATACCACGAACGCTTGCTATGACTTTATATGGGGATCTAGACGTTTCAATTATAGACGAATTGCCTCCAGGGAGGAAAAACATTCAAACGCTACACAAATTTGAATCAGCGCGCCCTCAAGTGATTGCCTTCATGCATGAAGAGATAGCAAAAGGAAGACAAATCTATGTAGTGTATCCTTTGATTGAAGAATCAGAAAAGTTGGATTTACAAAACCTTCAGGACGGCTACGATCGGTTGCTGCAGTATTTTCCACTGCCTGATTATCAGATTAGCGTCGTACATGGGCGTATGCCTGCAAAAGACAAGGACTGGGAAATGCAGCGTTTTGTTAATAAAACCACCCAGATAATGGTAGCCACTACAGTTATAGAAGTAGGGGTTAATGTTCCCAATGCTTCCGTTATGATTATAGAAAATGCCGAACGCTTTGGCTTGTCGCAATTGCATCAGCTGCGTGGGCGTGTAGGACGTGGAGCGGATCAGTCTTATTGTATTATGATGAGCGATTACAAACTTTCAAAGGAAAGTCGGGAACGTCTAAGTACTATGGTACGCACTACTAATGGCTTTGAAATAGCTGAGGCTGATTTAAAATTGCGTGGTCCAGGCGATATACAGGGTACTCAACAGAGTGGACTGCTGGATTTTAAATTGCTTGAAATAACGAAAGATAGACCGATCATGGATGCTGCCAGAAACATTGCTCTAAGGATTATGGAAAATGATCCTAACCTTCAGCGCGATATCCACGAAAGAATTAAGCAACAATTACAACATCTGTTTTCTAAAAATCAAAGCTGGAATGTTATCCTGAGAAGTTAATCTAAGACAGCACTTAAATCAAGTCAAACAGATTGTTGACACCCGGACAGCGATCTACTGTAAAGCCTTCTGCGTAATCTACACCTATATCTCTGCCATATACACGATGTTTGCTTTTGATAGAATCAATAAACTCCGGTCCGGAAATCGGGGTTAGTGGTTCTTTGGATTCGGGATCATAAAACTGTGATTTGAATGCCATGATGACTTCCAGTTTCTTGTCCATATATTGAGTGATGTCCACAGCAAAATCTACTTTGAGATGTCTGTCTTGGGTATAATGATATACCGATTTAGGTCGCCAAGGCTCTTGAACGCCACTGTCATCTGTTGTTGCTATCTTTCTTAATCCAGATAGAAAACAAGCATCGCTGACTAGCTTTGCGGATCGCCCGTGATCGGGATGGCGGTCTGATACAGCATTACATAGGACAATGTCGGGTCTGAATTTGCGAATCACTTGGATGATAGGTATCAGATTTTCTTTATTATGCATAAAAAAACCATCTTCGAGGCCAGCATTGACACGAGGTACATTACCAAAAATTTTTCTTGCATCTTCCGCTTCTTGCAGACGAAGTTCAGCGCTGCCACGCGTACCCAATTCCCCTCGAGTAAGATCACACAATGCAATGGTATATCCCAAGTCCATGTGACGGAATAAAGTGCCTGCTGCGCTCAATTCAATATCGTCCGGATGTACACCAATTGCTAAAATATCTACCTTCATAACCGAATTTTTATTTTAAATCATGTAGTTTTTAATAAAAAATACTACACATATATACAAATCTATGCTTTAAGTAATCAATATCTTTTGCAGTTTGTTCAAATAGAGTGTCATTTATTTTGGATTAAGGATTTAGAAAAGTGAGCGTTTTGTATTAATATTTTCATTCTAAGTATTATTTATACAATAAAATATTGACATTTGAGATTTTATGTGTATCTTGCGATATTAAAAATTTAATCAGCATATGAATTTTCCCGTATGGGATTTAAAATTGTTTGAAGCCATCAACACAGGGCTTTCATCAGATTTTTTGGATGCTTTCCTCCCATGGATGAGAGCACCCTTGTTTTGGATACCATTATACTTGTTTATAATTGCTTTTATCTTTTTTAATTTTGGTAAAAGAGGGATATGGTTAGTGCTGTTTTTAGCATTTACAGTTGCTAATTCGGACGTGGTCAGTTCTAGGTTGATTAAAAAAAATGTCGAACGACTACGCCCATGCAATGACCCATCTGTCGAAGTCATCAAAAGAGTGCGATGTGGTGGTGGATATAGTTTTACTTCGTCTCATGCTACTAATCATTTTGCTGTAGCATCCTTTTTATTCTCCACTTTGGGACTCCATTTTAAGCGATACCGATCGTGGTTATGGGTTTGGGCGGCGATAATTTCCTTTGCTCAGGTTTATGTGGGTGTGCATTATCCGATTGATATCATGGTTGGGGCAGTGCTTGGCACACTCATTGGACAGTTTTGGGCGTTTTTGTTTAAAAAATATTACGGTTTTACTTTAAATCCTGTGATTACATGACGCGTGAAGAAGTTTTTTTAATTCTGGCCAATGTGCCTGATCCGGAAATACCCATCATCTCAATTGAAGAGCTGGGCATACTCAGAGATGTCGAGATTGACAGGAATAGCGGATTAGTAAAGGTATTTATTACACCTACATATAATGGCTGTCCAGCGATGGATATGATTTCTTATAATATCAGAGAAGCATTAGTAGGAGCCGGAATAGAAAGGGTAGAGGTGGTATCGCTCATAGATCCTGTATGGACTACGGACTGGATCTCAGAAGTTGGTAGGCAAAAACTGCTCGATTATGGTATTGCACCACCAGCAGAACAAACGACTGATACCTCCTTTTTAAAAGGAGAGAAGCCGGTAGTGGCCTGTCCACAGTGTAAATCTGTAAATACAGAAATGGTAAGCAGGTTTGGCTCAACACCTTGTAAAGCCTTATATAAATGTTTGGACTGTCACGAGCCATTCGATTATTTTAAATGCCATTGATATTTACCCTATGTATTTTAAATTATGCTAAAGAAGCCCATTTTTACTCTGATCATAAATAATCGAAAAACCATTTTTTTAATTAATCGAATATAAAAAAATATATAATGACATTCATTTCTACTTCAATAACAGATGACGTTGCTACCATCACTTTTAACAGAGCAGATAAATTAAATAGTTTTATAAGAGAGATGGCTTTTGAATTGCAGGATGCGCTGGATTACGTTGCAGTTAATGACGCTGTACGCTGTATAGTGCTTACTGGTGAAGGGCGTGCCTTTTGTGCCGGGCAAGACTTGCAGGAAGCTACAGATCCGGAAGGACCATCTTTGTCTAAAATCGTAAGCGAACATTACAATCCGGTTATCATGCGTATCAGAAATATCCCTAAGCCTATCATCGCTGCAGTCAATGGCGTGGCTGCTGGTGCTGGTGCAAATCTGGCATTGGCATGTGATATAGTCCTGGCTACAGAGTCAGCTTCCTTTATTCAAGCATTTAGTAAGATCGGGTTAATTCCGGATAGTGGTGGTACTTATACCTTGCCGCGACTGATAGGCCTGCAGCGTGCTTCGGCATTGATGATGCTGGGTGATAAAGTGTCTGCTACTAAAGCAAAAGAAATGGGAATGATCTATGAAGTATTTAAAGATGATGTCTTTACTGAGGAAGTAAGGAAAATAGCTTTGCGGATGGCTGGGATGCCTACCTATGGATTGGCACTCACCAAGCAGGCTCTTAATCAATCTTTTACTAATAGCATGGAACAACAATTAGCTTTAGAGGATGAATTGCAAACTATAGCAGGAAATAGCGAGGATTATAGGGAAGGTACATCTGCATTTTTAGAAAAGAGAATGCCAGTATTTAAAGGGAGATAATCATTTATCGATACAAACTGACATTAGGAAACTCGGTTTTATATAAATTTAAAATTTTGATGGCAGATAAGGCTATTGTTTATAATTATCAAAAGCAGACTTCTTTTATTCGGCAGGATAAGGAATCACTTGAAGATGTCTATCATTTGATGACGTTTAGCTTTGATCCTAAATCAAATGTTGCCTATTTTTTGTGTATATTTAAACAGATATATTTTTTGCTTGCCAACTGGAGAAAGTATGATGTGATAGTGTCTCAAATTGCTGCTTATCATACATTTATTCCGTCTACACTTAGTAGATTAAAACTAAAAAAACATGTGATTATCCTACATGGGACAGATTGCAATGTCATCCCTGAAATTAATTATGGCAACCTGGGCAAATGGCCATTGCGCTGGTTTACAAAAAAATCCTTACAAATGGCAACGCTTTTATTGCCGGTCAGCTATCAATTAATCGAAAATGATTCGAATTATCTCAGACATTCCAAGGCCAGATTTGGCCTTAAAAATAATATAACGAAATTTAAGACGCCGATTCACGTGATTTTCAATGGACTGGATAATTCAATATTTAAATTAAAAAATGTCCAAAGAATTGAATTTTCATTTCTCACGGTGGCTTTAGATCTGGGAAACCATAGAAATTATCTTTTAAAAGGTATAGATTTGATTTTATATCTGGCAAAAAAATATCCTAAATATATGTTCTCTATTATAGGGTCAGATACTATCTATGGCTATAATGGTGAATTACCTAATGTTAACATTATTGGAAAGGTTAATCACGTAAACCTTCCAGATATTTACAATCAACATCGCTTTTATCTGCAATTGTCTATGTCAGAGAGTTTTGGTCTGTCTCTGTGCGAAGCTATTATGTGCGGTTGTATTCCAGTAGTGAGTGATGTCGGAATGATGGCTGAGATAGTGGGGCATTTTGGATACGTTTTAAAGGAGAAAGATCAGAAGCAATTAGACCAATTGATTAATCTGGCCATTGATCAAAATGTAAACGATAATATTGGACTTATGGATAAAAGACGAGTATCTGTTATAGAACGCTTTGATCAGGATATTCGCAAAAAGGCATTGATTGATGTGATCAATAAATTGACATTGTAGTTTTTTTTAGCTATTAAAAATCAGTATGTTACAATCTAAAAACATCGTCATCATTGACAATTATGATTCTTTCACTTATAATCTGGTACATCTTGTACAAGAGGTAGTGAGTGAAACCATTACGGTACTCAAAAATGATCAATTCAACATAGAGGATTTAGAAGCATTTGATTATATTATACTATCGCCAGGACCTGGACTACCTGATGATGCCGGCTTACTTAAGGATGTTATCCGAAAATATGGTGTTAAAAAGAATATTTTTGGGGTTTGTCTTGGTTTGCAGGCTATTGGAGAAGTATTTGGGGCAAAGCTAAAAAATCTGGATATCGTCTTTCACGGCATTAAGTCTAAAATTGAACAAACGGTAGATTCCGATCTTATTTTTAATGGCGTAAACCATAGTTTTGAGGCAGGTAGATACCACTCTTGGGTGATAGATAAAGATACGCTTCCTAAAGACTTGATCATAACGGCTGTTGATGCCGATGGCGAAATTATGGCCATACGGCATCAGTATTTTAATATTTTTGCAGTACAGTTTCATCCCGAATCATATATGACTCCTGACGGTAAAACGATGATGAAAAATTTTTTGTCTTTAGACTGAAAAACAAATTTAAGCATTATAACACTGTTATCGTACCGACTTTGTTGATGATACCG
>CAZCTQ010000019.1:0-74257 GCA_964501555.1 uncultured Aureispira sp.
CGGTATATCTAGGCTATACGGACAGGCTTAGATGGGAGTTGACCGATACGCAGGGTAAAAAGATAGCTATTGGTAGCGACCCATGGTTAGAGATAGGGGAGTTGCCACAGGGAGTTTACTTTCTCAATATCCATATCAGCGACCGTGTGATAACAAAAAAGGTGGTTAAGTCGGATTAAAGGTCTGTCGGGACTCATAGGCTTCATTACCTTTATAACATATATTGTGGATTTAATAACAATCCCTACCACACTCGTTTAGCATGGCTTTAAAGCCTTAAACACACATACATGTACAGCACCATGTCTTTCCGAACCCTGAAGATTGTAAAATTACCCTAAGAAAATATTGATTTAAGAACACTAATTATATTTTATAGCAGGTCAAAAATAGATTTCACTCTAATAAATAATAAAAAATGACTTATTAAACTATTTTTATACTCTAAAAAGCATAATCTATTTTGCAAATACGTGCAAATAAGTTACCTTTGTGCCGCTTTTTACAAAATTTATGTATAAAGCTGTATTTTTATTTAAAAAAGTTGGACAATAAAATCTTAAAAAGGACACTATGGCTTTAATAGGCAAGATAAGAAAAAACATGTGGCTGGTAATTGTACTTATGGCAGTTGCCTTAGCTGGATTTATCATTATGGATATGACGAGCGCCAGCAACAGAGGTAGCTTCGGATCCAGAACAACAATCGGAGAAGTAAATGGAACAAAGATAGATTATTTAGACTTCCAAAGAACTGAAGATGCATTATACGGAAGCTCAGGTGAGGTTTATAGCCGACGAGCATCCCTTTGGAACTATTTTGTAGAAAATGCAATACTTAACGACATCAGTGATGCTAATGGAATAGCTGTAGGTGGTGAAGAACTTAATGAGTTAGAGTTTGGCAATAATCTTAGCCCGATGATTCAATCATTTTTTCGTGACCCCAAAACAGGTCAGGTTGACAGAAATCAACTTAATGAAGTCAAAAAAGCTATAGATGAAGGTACAGTAACTAACCCAGAATTTGCGCTTAGATTTAATGAGTTAAGAAAGCAAGTCATCAAGTCACAAAAAGAAGCTAAGCTAAATAATATGGTAGCGAAAGCTTTATATACGCCAACATGGTATGCTGAAGCAATGGAAAAACTCAACAATGAAAAAGCAACCTTTGAATATGTAAAAATTCCTTTTGATGTTGTTGCCGATAATGAAGTTACAGTTAGTGACCAGGATTTAGCATCTTATATTAAAGATAATGCAGCTAAATATACAAATACGGATGAAGTAAGAAATTTAGTTTATTGGTCAAAGCAAGTTGCACCTACACATGAAGACTCAACGGCGCTTCTTGAAAAAATGGTTCAAGCAGCTGAGAGTTTTAAAAATGCTACTAATGACTCTTTATTTATCTCTGGAAATAATGGTACTATCGATCCATTCTTTGCTAAAACAGAGACCTTGTCAGAAATAATCAAAGACAAAGTAACCGGTCTATCTAAAGGAGATGTTTATGGTCCTTATGTAGATAATGGAACTTACAAAGTAGTAAAAGTAATAGGCAAAAGAATCGAAGCTGACTCAGCTAAAGCAGCCCATATCTTAAGAACTGTAGCAAATGGTGATCCAACAGAACTCGCTGCTGCAAACAAATATATAGACAGTATTAAAGCAGCAATCGAAAAAGGAACAGTATCCTTTGCTGATGCTGCTACAGCTGGAAGCCAGGACCCTGGCTCAGCAAGTAAAGGAGGTGATTTAGGTACATTTGCTTCTGGCATGATGGTACCCGAATTTAATGATGCAGTATTTACCGGTAAAGATGGTGGTCTTTATGTAATTACCACTCAGTTTGGTGTCCACTTAATCAAAGTACAAAAATTGATTTTCAAAAATAATGAAATGAAATACAAATTGGCTTATATAAGTGAACCAATTATCCCTTCTGATGCTACACAGCAAAAAGTAGAAGATGAAATGCTTGCCAATTTAGAAAAGATAAAATCCGTAGAAGATATTGAAAAAGCTGGTGGCAATTCGGTAAAGATAGCTGGTGGTTTAAAAGCAAATGATTTTACTTTTGGTGATCTCGGAACCAGTCAGATAACCAGAGATATGATCAAATGGGCATTTGAAAAAGGTACAAGTACTGGTCAAGTTTCACCTACACTTTATACTATTAATGACGAAGCCAACTATGTGGCCAAAGACCAGGTAATCATCGGATTAAAATCCATTGACAAGCCAGGTATAGCATCTGTAGATGCCGTTAGATCGACTATAGAGCCTTTAGTAAAAAATCTTAAAAAAGGTGAGAAAATCAAATCCAAAATTTCGGGAACAGACTTAGGTGCAATAGCTTCAACCTTTGGCAAAGAGATAAGTAATGCTACTGACTTGAGTTTTGGAGCATCTTCTTTTCCTGATGGAAGCCAAGAACCTAAAGCACTCGGAAAAGTATTTGCAGCAGCACCAGGAGCTTTTGTAGCGCCTGTTATTGGAAATACAGGTGTTATTGCAGCAAAAATAACATCTAAGACTCCAGCCTCAACAGAAGATGGTGGCTTAGGTATAAAAATGCAGTTGACACAAAATTCAAGAATGCAGGCTATGTTTGGATTTGTATCAACACTCAGAAAATCAGCAAAGATTTCTGACAACAGAAATACATTCTTCTAATTGAATATAAAAAAGTCTAAAAGCGGGTTAGGATTAAAAAATGTCCTAACCCGCTTTTTTTTATACCAAAATTAATACCTTTACGTTCTAAATATTACTAAATTGACATCAATGCTAAAGATATTAATAAGTACAGTAATCAGCATTTTACTAATAAGTTGCAACAATAAGACCATTACAAACAATTATCCAAATGGCAACATAATGGAACAATTTACCTCCAAAGAAGGTAAAAAAAATGGTGAATATAAATCCTATTATGAAACAGGAAAATTGCGTGAAACGGCGACTTACCAAGATGATGATTATATAGGTAAAAGAACACTATATTTTGAAAATGGAAATATAGATACAGAAGAAAACTATTCAAAACCCGGTATATTAAATGGCGAATACAAAATTTACTATAAAGAAGGTGGTATTCAGGTAGTAAAAAACTATAATGAAAATATTTTATCAGGTCTGATGACAGTCTATTATCCAAACGGAAAAGTTAAAGAAGAAGTCACCATTGTCAATAATCAGGAAAACGGCCCATTTAGAGAATATTTTCAAAATGGTCAAATGCAGTGGAAAGGTACTTACCTTAATGGAGATAACGAATTTGGTCTATTAGAAGAATGGGACTCACTCGGCGTTATGATTAAAAGAATGAAATGTGATTCCATAGGTATCTGTCATACTTTCTGGAAACCAGGAATGCCTGAAGTCAATTATGATACTGTACAAATAAGAGGATTTTAAGTATGAGATATACTATTACAATAATATTTTTTGGCATTTTCCACACTGTTTTTGGACAAATAGAAGGAAAACATTCTTATGCTTTTCTGTCTCTGCCGCCATCGGCAAGAATTACTAGTCTCGGTGGACTCCTGCCGACCGTTATGGATGATGATATTAATCTAGCGCTTGCTAATCCGGCGTCTTTAAATAGTAAAATGCATAATCAGATTTCCTTTTCTCATGATTTCCATTTTGCTGATATCCAAAATGGCTATGTAGGATATGGTAGAAAAATAGACAAATGGAATATAAATACTCATATCGGTATGGAATATATCAATTATGGTACATTTAAGTATGCTGACATTTTAGGCAATCAGGACGGTACAACCTTTAATGCAGCGGAAACTGCTCTCGTCCTCGGTGCCTCTAAAATGGTAGCAGAGCGTATATCCGTAGGTGTGAACATAAAAGGTGTATTTAGCAGCTTAGAACGCTATAATTCTACCGGACTGGTGGCCGATATGGGCGTTAATTATTTCAGAGATTCTTCAGATTTTGTACTGTCATTTGTGATAAAAAATATAGGAACTGAGCTGACTACCTACGCAGGCACCCGATTTGGAACGCCGCTTGACATACAGATAGGCTTCTCTAAAAGATTGGCTCATTTGCCATTTAGGTTTTCGATCATTGCGCATCAACTCCAAAATGGCAATATAAGATATGATGATCCCAATCTTAAACAAACCACCGACCTATTCGGTGAACAAATTAAAGAAAATAATTTTAAAAACACAGTAGATAATGCTTTCAGACACTTAGTATTCAATGGAGAATTTTTATTAGGCAAGCATGAAAATTTAAGACTCAGAGTTGGATATAATCACCTGCGCAGGAAAGAATTATCTTTAAGTACCTTTAGAAGCCTTGCCGGTTTTAGCCTTGGATTTGGCATTAAAGTAAGCTATTTTAAACTTGACTATGGCGTAGGATACCACCATATCGAAGGCGCAACAAATCATATTACTATCAGGACAGATTTAGGTCAGATTTTCTAAAAAAAATCCTACCATATCTTATATTAAAGCCTAAATCAAAACGTCCATCTTTAATCAAATCTCCGTTTTATTCAAAATAGATTTGAACAAATAACATAAAATAATGTATATTGACTTTATAATGCCTTGACCATCGAAATTATTTTATATAATAAGAGAGAAGTTAAAAACATAGAGTCCAAACAAAACAATAATGAATCAAAGACCATACAATAATCATATACCTGTTTTTTCAAATCCTGCTATATATACAGACTATTATGAACTCATTATGGCACAGGGTTATTTTTTGGCAGGTCGAAAAGAGGAAAAAGCTTCTTTCGATTACTATTTCAGAAACCTCCCTTTTAAAGGAGGATACGTAGTATTTGCAGGCATAGCAGACTTATTGGAGATATTACAGGATTATAAATTTAAAACGGATGAGCTTATCTTTTTAGAAAACCAAGGATTTAAGCCCGAATTTTTGCATTATTTATCAAACCTTAGGCTCAATCTCAATATCTATGCAGCCAGAGAAGGTGAAGTAGTATTTCCAAATGAACTCACCATCAGAGTGGAAGGACCCATCATCGAAGCCCAAATCATAGAAACCATCCTGCTAAACATCATTAATTTTGAATCATTGATAGCTACCAAAGCTGCAAGGATCGTACATATAGCAGGACATCGCAAAATTCTCGACTTTGGATTGAGACGTGCTCAAGGATTAGGAGGCATTCAGGCAAGTAAAGGCGCAGCCATTGGTGGTATCTATGGCACTTCCAATGTCTATGCATCCTTTGTACATGGCACACCAGTAAGCGGTACAATGGCACATGCGTGGATTCAATCATTTGACACCGAACTAAACGCTTTTAGAAAATTTGTCGAATATTATCCTGATACAGCCGTACTCTTAGTAGATACTTACAATACTTTGAAAAGCGGTCTTCCTAATGCCATAATTGTAGCCAAAGAACTTGAAGCAAAGGGACATAAACTAAAGGGCATACGCTTAGATAGCGGCGACCTCGCATACCTATCACGTTTATCCCGTGATATGCTTGATGAAGCCGGATTACAATATGTACAAATAGCCGCTTCCAACCAATTAGATGAATGGGTGATACAGAGTCTCCAAAATCAACAGGCGCCGATTGACTTATACGGCGTCGGAACTAACTTGGTTACTGCCAAGGATTCGCCTGCTTTGGATGGGGTATATAAATTATCATCTATCCATGGTGTGCCAAAAATGAAAATGTCTGAAAACAAATCCAAATCTACCCTACCCGGTATCAAAAAAGTACATCGCTTTCTTGATAAGGATGGAATGATGTACTGCGACGGTATTCTTTTAGAGGATGAAACACAGGTTACAAAACTCTACCATCCACTATATCCCGAAAAAAGTAGTTCGGTTGATGGTCTTGAATATTATCCACTCATGCAGACAGTCATGCAAAATGGTATCCTTACACAGCCATTGCCTTCAACTAAAGAAAGTGCTGATTATGCAAGAGTACAACTCAAAAAATTACAGCCTGAACACAAACGCTTTGAAAATCCTCATATATACAAAGTAGGTATCAGCCAAAAGCTACTACAGATGCGAGACGAATTAGCAAAAACATATATTAATCAGTAAATCATGAATGCCCTTCTCATTATTGACATCCAAAATGACTTTTGCCCAGGCGGCGCGCTTGCAGTAAAGAGTGGTGATAGTATTATCCCGATCATCAACAATCTTGCTGCCAGATTTGATCACATTATACTCACTCAGGACTGGCATCCGTATGGGCACAGCTCCTTTGCGTCGGTACATCCTGACAAACATCCTTATGATATCATTCAAATGGATTATGGCAGTCAGGTATTGTGGCCAGATCATTGTGTAATAGGCTCTGAAGGTGCAGCGTTTCATCCTGACTTAAATACGGCTCATGCACAACTCATCATCCGGAAAGGGTTTAGAAAATCTATCGATTCGTACTCGGCTTTCTTTGAAAATGATCACCGGACAGCTACTGGTCTGACAGGCTATCTAAAAAACAGTGGGATCGATACACTTTACCTCACAGGCATAGCTACCGACTTTTGTGTCAAATGGTCTGCCATTGACGGTATCAGTGAAGGTTTTAATGTCTATGTCGTCGAAGATGCTACCAAAGGCATCGACCTCGAAGGATCATTGGCAGCTGCATGGGAAGAAATGAAAAAAGCTGGAGTTAAAGTCATCCACTCTTCTGATATACAATAATTATTATAGTCTTTATTGTTTTATACCAGATTATTGCATTGAAAGCTCCGCCATTGTTGAGGCCATATTTTCAGTTTCTACCTTGAGTTATTTTCTGTTTTATTATAAATCATAGATCTGTCAAAAATATAATTTACAAATAAACGGATTATAATTTATAGAATAACTTTCGAGCCATCAGCTTATTGTCTAATACCGGAACGATTGTGTAAATACCCGTCTTCAACTGTCGGACATCAAGCCATGCTGATTTAACCGATGGGCTATCAAATACCACAGCGAGATGACCTGTCATATCATATACAAAAAACTTTGTTGCCGGCACATCCATCTCTATCTGAAGATAATCAGACGTAGGATTGGGAGATAATTTTATTTCAAACCGGGTTTCTATAACCGATACCGGCTTTACAATTTGCTCATATATGAGAAATGCATTTTTATCCGTAAATACAATGATATCATCAGCTCCGTCCTTATTCAGATCAGAGATATAGACTGCTTTAACACTACCGACAGAGTCCAAATCGACTGTAGTAGCTGTTGAATCATGGATATAATCATACCTGATTTTTATTGGACTCGGCTTATCATATCCCAATAGTAAATCTTTAGTGTTATTTTGGTTAAACTCACCCATAGCGATTATAGGAGTTTGCTTACTCAAAAATAATTTGCCATATTCCTTAAAAGTCAGCGTATCACCGGTACTGACGTGATTATAGTTAATAATCGAGGCTCCTTCACTATTTGTAACTAATGCTGATATACTCACAGGGTTATTTTCATCCACCTTGGTCAGAAAAAATGAAGATGTCGGATTAGTATTTAACAAAACACCTGACGAAAAATTATTAACCGTATTGTGTAAAAATAATAATCCTTTGTGATTAGTAGTGTCCTTGCCACAAAGTAAAATATCCATTCTCTTATCATTATTCAAATCGGCAATCTGTACTTGTTGGACATCATTAAATACAGCATTACCTATCTCAAAACGAAAATAAGGCTTGCCTTCACGCTGAAAGAAAACTTCAGTGCGGCCATACGCTACAACAATATCGTAAAGCCCATCACCATTCAAATCTCCGATATCAAAGTTGACCAAATTTTTAGTATTATTTCCAAAATACAAAAAGTCTTTACCCTTTGCAAAACGTGGATTTCCAGGTGTACTCTGGTTCTCTATCAATACTATTTTGCTCGTAGCACCCATCAAAATATCCAAATCACCATCACCATCCACATCCCACAGCTTAAATACTTTTTTATCGCTTAATTCCTGGTCAAGATCTATTTTTGTAAAACCTATACTATCTGTACCATTATTTAGCATCAGATAAATATAGCGCTTATCCACACAAATAATATCGTCATAGCCATCGCCATTGATATCTCCTACAAAGCTACCGCCATACACATTCAATACTTTCTGATACGTGGTAATTTTATTAAATGTCTGTGCGTCCAACACACTACACGACAAAGCTAATAATATAAATATGGATAAATATTTCATAAAAAGGTCTAACTGTTGCCAAAATGTTAACAAATGTAATTTAACTTGATCAATCCAAGAAATATTTTTCAGAAAATATTTCTTGTTTATAAATATTTCAAAAAAAACAGCTCTTAAACAAGTATTGAAACTATTTACAAATCTACTTTTGCAAGTTTTAACAACAATTGTTTGCAATAAATAATTACATTTTTATAAATTTGCGTTGGATTTGCAAATCTTCTTTTATCTATACAAATATCCGGTATGTATCTCAATTGTCATTCATATTTTAGTCTTAAATACGGCACTATTGCGACAGAAGAACTGCCAAGTCTGGCAAAATCATATGGTCTGGATAGCCTCGTACTCACGGACATCAATAATACATCTAGTGCTTTTCAGTTTATACAGGCATGTCATACAGAGGGCATCAAACCCATATTGGGAATAGAATTTAGAGAAAACGGACAGTTTTTATATCTGGGTATAGCCAAAAACGAAGAAGGCTGGCATGAGCTATGCACGTTATTAACCCACACTTCCATGAATAATAGCCCCCTTTCTAAAGAAGCACCGGTGCTAAGACATTGCTATGTCATATATCATTCCCTACCCAAAGGCATCGAATTACTGCAAGACTACGAATACGTCGGCATTCGTCCCGAGGAGGTAAATCATCTTTACAGTTCGTATCTAAAAAACCACCTAAACAAGCTTGTAATCTTGTCACCCGTATCCTTTAGGGATAAAGATGGATTTAATGTACACCGATTACTGCGCTGTATCGACCTCAATATCATTATCAGCAAACTAAAAACATCTGACCATGCTAAATCAAGCGAAATCTTTTACACAAAAGGACACATAGAAAAGGTATTTGAGCAGTACCCGGCCATCATTGCCAATACACAGCATATTATAGATCAGTGTAACATCAAAATGGAAGCCAGTCCGCTTCATAATCGACGTACTTTTACCGGAGATGAAGAGGACGATTTCAAATTACTGACAAAATTAGCCACCAATGGTTGTAGCAATCGTTACGGATCACAGCATAAGAAAGCCAGAGAGCGTACACAAAGTGAGCTAAAAGTCATCCGCGAAATGGGTTTTTGTGCCTATTTCCTGATTACGTGGGACATAGTGCGGTATGCGGGTTCGGTCGGTTATTTTCATGTAGGCCGCGGTTCTGGAGCCAATTCAATCGTAGCGTACAATATAGGCATCACTGATGTCGATCCACTTGAGCTCGATCTGTATTTTGAGCGATTTATCAATCCTTTTCGATCATCGCCACCTGATTTTGATATTGATTTTTCGTGGAATGACCGCGACGACGTGACAGACTATATCTTTAAGCGATATGGCCGAGAACACACTGCCTTGCTCGCCACATACAATACTTTTAAAGGCTCGTCCATCATCCGCGAGCTTGGAAAAGTACTCGGACTACCAAAAGCCGATATAGATACTATAGCAGATGAGCCTCTATCAACAGCAAAACACCATCCTTTTGCCAAGTATATCTTTAAATATGGAAAGATGATCGAAAATTTTCCCAATTATCTTTCCATCCATGCAGGTGGCATTTTGATCAGTGAGAAGCCACTCACCCACCACACTGCCCTACAAATGATGCCCAAAGGATTTCCAGTTACACATTTTGATATGTATGGTGCTGAAGATCTTGCCTATCATAAATTTGATATACTGTCACAGCGTGGTCTCGGCCATATCCGCGATGCCGTAGATCTTGTCAGACAAAACCAGGGAAAAGCCATCGACATCCACAATATAACAGGTATCAAAGAAGATCCCAATGTCAGAGCCCAACTCAAATCCGGTCATTGTATTGGCTGTTTTTATATTGAATCTCCGGCGATGCGTGGCTTACTGCACAAACTACGATGTGACAACTATGTACATCTGGTAGCTGCCAGTTCGATAATCCGTCCTGGAGTAGCCCAATCAGGAATGATGAGAGCCTATATATCACGGTATCGCAATCCGGATAGTTTTGCCTATCTGCATCCAGTCTTTGAAAAACATCTTGGTGAGACTTTTGGAATCATGGTATATCAGGAAGATGTCATGAAGATTGTCCATCATTTTTCAGGACTAGCACTTGACGAATCCGATGTACTCCGGCGTGTCATGACAGGAAAGAAAAAAAACTCAGATACATTCAGACAGCTTCAGGACAAGTATTTTTCCAATTGCAAAGTAAAAGGCTACCCCGATGACCTCACACAGGAAGTATGGCGACAGATTGAGAGTTTTAGTGGGTATTCATTTTGCAAAGCACACTCTGCCAGTTATGCAGTAGAGTCATTCCAGAGTCTCTATCTAAAAACATATTATCCTCTAGAGTTTATGACTGCTGTGATCAATAATTTCGGTGGATTTTATACGACAGAGCAATATGTCCATGAAGCACGTATGGCTGGCGCTAGTATAGAAGCTCCTTGTGTCAATAATAGTACTTTTCTGACTAATATCCATAATAAAACTATCCATATAGGCTTTATTCATCTGGCTAATCTACAACAAAAGATAGCGCACAGCATCGTGGAGGAACGAATGGCGCACGGGGATTATCGCAGCTTGCGCGACTTTACTAATCGCATTGACATATCAAAAGAACAGCTTGAGATTCTTATCCGTATCGGTGCTTTCCGATTTACCGGAATGAATAAGTATGAATTAATGTGGGAGAAAAACTCGGTACACAATCCGACGATTAAACACGAATACGCCGCCATGCTCTTTGATCCGGGTACAGAAACCTATACGCTTCCGGTCATGGAAGAAAATATACACGAGCAGGCATTTGACGAAATAGAATTATTGGGATTTCCACTATGCAGTCCTTTTGATTTACTACAGACAACCTTCCGAGGCGATATCACTACCCAACAAATGCATCAGAATGAAAATAAAATCGTCCGTATGGTCGGTTATTACGTGTGTCGCAAATGGGTACGTACTATAAAAGGTGACATTATGAATTTTTGCACTTGGACGGATTCTAAAGGCATTTTTTTTGACACGGTTCATTTTCCTCAAAATCTGGCTAAATATCCGTTAAAAGGCCGGGGATGCTATATCCTTAAAGGAAAAATTGTCGAAGATTTTGGCTTCCCAAGCCTGGAAGTTATCCAGTTAGAAAAACTTCCCTATGTACAGGACAACAGATATTAGCCTCATACAGTTATACCCATTATATTTTTAAATGGCCCAAAGATTTAGTAGAAAAAACAGCAAATATCAAGGCAGAAAATGTAAACATAGCCTTAGCTATAGTGAGGCTTTCCAACGCCGATATTTTCTATATTTTTATAAAGATTGGGCTAATTTGAATGAATAATGGGTATTATTTATAATCATCAAAGATATCTATGCTAAAGCTAAAAAAAAAGCCCAGATGCTTATCACATCCAGGCTCTTCGAATATTTTTGGTTTATACCCGAGTATTATTTACTCAGATAAATCATCTTCTTAGTGGATTTCTGACCATTGCTCTCAAGTTCATAGAACATAACTCCCTGAGCATTGAAATCATTTGCTGAAAGCACTATTTCATTTTTACCCTTAGGATATTGTCCGGAAATCGTTTTTAAAGTTTTACCGGTCATATCATAGACAGTCAGTGTCGCCTGAGATGCCTGTGGCAAGCTAAAGCTGATAACGGTACTTGATGTGAATGGGTTAGGATTGTTCTGACCTAATTCAAACATATCTGCTACGTCATTGCTTCTAAAGTTAAGTGCTACATTGATTTTACTTAAGTCTTGTGTGTAAGCTTCGGCTTTAGTAATATCAGATGTCATCTTGATTGTATTAGCTATTGTATTATTCGCAATTGCTCTAAATTCAACAGTAAACAGCACTTTATCCTTTTCGATTGTCTTGCCCGTGGCATCGTTCCAGCTAAAGGCTATCTTACCCTGATTAGCTCTCAGTGCATTATAGTTATCAGCCTCCATTCTCATAAGTCCGGATTCAACTTTAACAAACTCCATCTTATCAGCGTCAAAATTAAGTGTCCACTGTGCACCGGCTACGTTTGTAAAGTTATCAGCCGTAAAGTGTACTTTTACTAATTCTCCTGCTTCATAATGCTGGTCTTCGGCTGCTATTGTCAGCGTCTGATTAGAGCGTGTCTCTGTAGAGTTAGCTCTTGCATTTACTACAGCTGAGTTATTTACATCACCGATTTTAACTGCTACGAAGTTATTATCCATCATATCACTGTTAAACTGGTCGATATACATGTATTCCTTTACATTCCAAACCAAAGACGGATCTGTCACTTTTGCTGATTTATCCAAGAATCTCCATGAGGTATTATTTGGAAACTCAACTAAGATACCAAGGATAAGTTTACGCAATTCGGAAAGGTCAGATGCAGTAACCTTTTTATCATTATTAGCATCTGCTGCCAAATATTTGTAAGGCGATGTCATTCTCTCTAAATCTAAGATATGTCTCTGAATGATAACTAAGTCAAGTGTAGATACACCGTTTAGTGGATCGTCATTCTTCTCAGGAGTGACACGGTAAGGAGCACCTGTTGCTGCATTTACAAACTCAAAGTATCCTGTATTGTTTGTCAGACTGGATTTAGACTCATGGTTATTCATATTTTCTAATGACACGATAACATCACTTATCTTTTCACTCGCTTCGTTGCTGATATTACCAGCGATTCTTGATCCGGAGCATCCTGAGTTAGCCTGAACATTAAGGATCACTGTACAGAAGTCAGTATTACCTGATGCATCCCACACACTCATGTTTTCGGTATTAGGTCCTACATTCTTGCAAGTGTACAACTTAGCCGATGAACATGAAGCTGGCAACCATCTCTGATATAAGCCACTCTCGTATCCAGCAAGAAGTGCTGTATTTGTCGTTGGCCAGCTTCCTACTACCACACCATCTTTATTGAATAATACTTCATTGTTTGTTACCGGTGGTTTAAATCCGTTAAGCGTAAACTTCAGACCGCAACCAGTAGTAGGACAGTTATCAACAGAACCCTTGTCAAAGTCTCTTGCCCAGATATCTATATTGCCGCTTGAAGGCATGACTACCGTCGTCAACTGAGATATACAGTATGGTGTTGGTTTTTTCTTATCTAATACTCTGAATGTATATGATGTAGTAGATAAATTACCACAGTGATCTTCTACCGTCCAAGTAATCTTATGTGTACCTACCGGATATGTACCGGAAGCATCATTAGTAGAACCTGTAACAAATGGTGGAACACCGTCATTACCTAAGTCAATACTATATGTCCATCTCAACTGATCAGCAGGTGTACAGTCTGTAGCTGCATTTTTAAGCTCAACAAATCCGTTACAGTTTTCGCCAAATGCATCTGTATCACCTTTTGAGTTATTTGTTATTATAGGTTTAGCGTTATCCACAACTTTAATAACCTGGATATAAGTCCAGCTATTGACACCTTCAGTAGGAACACCTGGATATACCGCACCTTGAAGATCTCTATTAGGTGCAAACTTACACCAGTCTATTACAGTCCACTTTCTAAGTATTTTATAACATACATTATCTACAAACGAAAACAACTGATCTTCATAAGTATAAGCTACCTGTGAGCAAGGACCACTACCTAAATCAGGTTTTCCTGTCTTGTCAGGATTTGTGTCAGCACTGAGGCAACCAGTTATTTCTACTGGCGACTTAGGCCATGCAGCAGGTCCCTTATATGGGTTTTTGTTTCTGATTGTGATTGTTTGCGTACAAGAAGCCGTTCTTCCACCATTATCCGTTACCGTAAATGTTCTAGTAATCACCCCTTGTCCACAATTATCAATTACACCTGTATTTCTCCAGCTCATTTTAGGATTAGGACAGTTATCTGTAAAATAAGGTGTACTCAATGGTGTATCGCTATATACCGGCTTTCCTAATGCTACTGCTGATGTATCTGCACCACAGTCTATTGTGACTGCTGGTGGACAAGTGATGACAGGTGGTACCTTATCATGAGTAGTCACTGTCACCATACAGCTATTTTTATTACCATAGGCATCCGTCACTCTTAATTCTACCATAACGTCTCTGCCTACATCCTCACAACATACTTGGATAAAGTCACCAAATGGATTTGTTGATTCATTAGTCGATCCGTTAGAATTGCAACCAGCAGTTAATCTTCTTACAGAGAAGGTCACGTCAGAACAGTTGTCATGAGATCCATCATCAAATGTATAGGCAAAAACATGAGCCCAGCCATTATTAGATAATGTCACGACAGTATGCTCGTCACAAACAGCTACCGGTGGTGTCGTATCAAATACGTCGATTTCAGTAAAACACTCTCCTACGTTACCGCATGCATCTTTAACGATATATTGTACCCATGTCCTCCCTAAAGGCAGTCCCTGGATTACATAATTAGGGTAAGTCCCAGTTACCTTAGTAGTACCATCCTGTGATACATATGGTACACCTGGACCTGGATCAGCACCTAAACTATTAGCTTTCTTAAATTTAACTGACCATGTTGTTTCATTACAGTCAAAAATAGTCACCGGCGGTCTTACTGCCCATGTTCCTGTACAACTGTAAGGATCAGCTGAGATGATACCAGCCACTAATACTCCTGGTGCCAATGAAGAGGTAAGATCCGCAGGACAAGTCACTACAGGTACTTTTGTATCCATGACAGCAATGACCTGATTACCTATATATAGCTGACCTGTACACCAGTCCAGTACTTTCCACTCTCTCAGTACTTTAAAACTTTTTGCACAAATCTCTATTCTTGTATCACTATAAGTAGAATTTATTTTACAAAGATTATTATTCCCTGTGAATGAATTATAGAAAGTATCCACTCTGAAAGTCTCTAAACTACAGCCATTGGCCAAAAAGCCAGACTGCTGTCCCGGATAAACGAGTGTTCCCGGAACACAACTTGCGCTAGCAGGTGCAGTTACTCTAAATCCATTGATATAACCGGAGATATTAGAGCTATTCTTAACATAAGGTGCTCCTGTTTCTTCCGGATCTGGATAGTAGTTACCATTCTTATCCCAATTATTTCCAAAAGGCACATTTACATTAGATTTTGATGTATTCCATGCCCAAGTACCATCACATTCAAGTGGTGGTCTGTTACCAGCTAAACCGTCATAATTCTTAGGAATGCGAATATTAGCCAGCGTAATTTTTTCAAACCAGATGGTACGTTCGCAAATACGGGATTGATTACCTGAAGCATCAACTGCTTGGTATCTCAATACACGCTTTGCTCTAAATCGCTGGTCGCAATCTAAATCCGTCATAACATCTGACAAAAGAGTTACAACAGGCTTTCCACCACAGTTGTCTGTAACTGAAGGAAATGTCAGTGCTACGATTGGTTGGTAAGCAGGATCAAAACATCCTACCGTAATGTCACTAGGACAATCAATTACAGGTGGTAGCTTATCTTCAATTTTGATAGAGCCCCAGCATTTGTTGTTGCCTAACCACACTCTAACAGTTAGTGTTTGGCCAATATTAGCCGATGTCACCCATACGTTTCCAGTGTATCCAGCAGGCGGAGGCAATGGCAAACCATTAGCTCCAAGGATTTCAACACTGTAATTACAGTTCGATGGACCTTGTCCCTCAAGCACCATGGCTGGTGTTATCTCGACGATACAATCGTCATCCATGGATACCTGAACTAAATTGTTACATGCCAATGGACACGATTGTGATTGTGCATGTACTCCAGCGTACCAAAACAGCATAAATGCTGATAAGATACTTGCCTTGATAAACCTATCAAAGCTTCTGTGTTTTGTTAATGTAAATTTCTCCGACTTCATGAGATAATTTGAATTTGATATAAACAAAAAATGATTCCAAATTAGTCTCAGACTTTTTTAAGAGAAATACTGTTGCAAAATTGATGGACAAGGGGATGCCCGTTTAAAAAAATGGATTATTTATCTTTCAGTTCAAAAATTATACCAATTGATGATCCAGCGAAAATTTTATCAGTTTTACCGTGTTATTGATTCCAAACTTTTTCATAATCCGCTTACGGTGGGCTGATACTGTCTGATCACTTATGTACAACTCCTGAGCTATGGTTTTATTATTTTTATACTGTACTATCAAGCTAAGGATTTCTGCCTCTCTTTTTGTTAGTTTTTGCTTTAAAAGCAATCTATCCTCATACAATTTTTTTCTATCTGCTACGGACTTTTTCTTTTGTCCATCATACTCTGGAGCTAATCTTAATCCCTCGGCTATATATGTCCTGCCTGCCATGACAAAATCAATACATTGTACTAATTCTATTGAATGATTAGCTTTCAACACATATCCATCAATACCTTTTTTAAAGGCCTCTCTAACCAGTGCTGGCTCGCCATAATTACTCAATACTATGATTTTAGCATCCGGCATACTTTGTTTTAGTTCAGTAATTAACGCAGTACCCAGATTGTCGGCTATCGCCAATTCTAAAATCAATAAATCAATGGGAAATTCTGACAGTTTATTTAGCTCTTCAAGATTGTTTGCCACACCTACTATCTTTATAGGAAGCGGACTCATCTCTTTAAGTATGGCTTGGATACCTTCCGTAAACATTTTCTGATAATCAGCGATTACAGCTCTCGTCGCCATTTGTGTAAATTTAAAAAGTTAAAAAATTAAAAATTCGTACTTGCTCAATAATCCAATTGATAAAAGACAATTAACATGCCAATTCCTTATTGAAAATGTTTTTTACAACCATAATCATTAGTCAATTAGCGTATTATTGATTTCAAAAATAAAGCTTAAAATTTAATTATCAACTTATTATACTTAAATGAAATCTTTAATTTATTTAATCTAATTTTTTTAAAAAAATATAGACATCTTCAATGGACTTTAGCAATACATACATAACCATAAATCAATGGTCCATCTTGCGACATAAATGTTTTATAGTATATTTAATACCATATTTCCCTGATTATTTATCATAATATACTAATTTTGACCTTTCAACATAAATTAGTATTTTCATGATTATTGCTTCTGGTATTAAAAAATTCTATGGTGACCTACATGTACTTAAAGGTATTGATCTCTCTATATCGGCAGGAGAAATCGTTAGTATCGTAGGTAAATCCGGTGCAGGAAAAAGTACACTTTTACACATCCTTGGTACATTAGATCGTGCAGACTCAGGAAAACTCAGCCTGAATAATCAAAGTATAGAAGCACTCAATGAAAAAGATCTTGCCAAGTTTCGCAATCAGCATATAGGTTTTGTATTCCAATTTCATCACCTTCTACAGGAATTTACGGCACTTGAAAACGTATGTATTCCAGCATATATCAACGGTATCAAACCATCTGTAGCTGAGCCACGCGCTAAAGAACTCCTATCCTACCTCGGCCTTAGCGAGCGCATACATCATAAGCCCAACCAAATGTCAGGCGGTGAAGCTCAGCGCGTAGCCATAGCCAGAGCGCTTATCAACAAGCCGTCCATCGTGTTTGCTGACGAGCCCACAGGCAATCTGGACAAAGCAAACTCAGAATTACTTCATCAACTTTTTTTACAATTGCGCAAAGATTTTCACTATACCTTCGTCATTGTCACTCATAATGCAGACTTGGCAGCGCTCAGTGACCGGATTATCACCTTAGAAGATGGTGTAGTCAAACTGAATTAATTGCAGCTTCATTTATACAACGATTGTCCCTTAATACAATTTATTACTATTCGCTCTTAACACCATTTAGATTAGGTAGAAATGCTGCTAAAAGCCCTATTAATGGTAGAAAGGCACACCATAGATAGACCTGATCAAGACCAAAATGATCTGCAAGATTCCCCAGAAAAGCCGCACCAATACCACCCATACCAAAGGCAAAGCCATAGAAAAAACCGGATACCATCCCTGTACGTCCCGGGAGTAACTCCTGTCCGTAAACAATGATAGACGGAAAGGCCGACGACAATATCAATCCAATCAATATCAGTAAAACAAGAAACCAAGTAGGATTAGCATAGGGCAGCATCAGTGTAAAAGGAGCAGCCCCTAATATGGAAAACCAAATAACAAATTTTCGTCCGAATTTATCACCAATAGGACCACCTATCAATACACCAATAGCCACCGCTGCAAGATATGTAAAAAGATAAGCCTGAGCCCTGTCAACGCTAAAACCAAATTTATCCATCAAATACAGATGCAAATAACTGGTGATAGAAGCTGAATAAAAATATTTTGAAAAAATTAAAACTAATAAAATTAATAGTGTCGATACTAATTTTTTTTTATGCACAACAGGGTGAAATTCCCGGGCATAACTGATTTCTCTCTTATGCGTTATAAGAAAATTTTGATACCATCTTCCTATATAATACAACAGGATGATCCCCGCTAAAGCTACAAATGCAAAGATGCCGATGTGTCTTTGGGTACGATGCAGTACAACCGCCGTTATAATGATGGGGCCAATCGCTGTACCTGTGTTGCCACCAATCTGAAATATAGACTGTGCCAGACCACGACGGCCACCTGCTACATAGAAAGCCAGCTTAGAAGATTCGGGATGGAAGATAGATGATCCTATCCCGATAAGAGCTGCCGATATGAGTATCCACTCATAATTACTTGCATATGACAGCGATAAGACACCTATCAATGTAAATACCATCCCAAATGCAAAAGAATATGGAAGCGGATGTTTATCAGTATAATTACCTACTAATGGCTGTAAAACAGATGAAGTAATCTGAAAAACAAGCGTTATCATACCGATCTGGAAATATGTGAGCACATAGTTTTCCTTAAACATCGGAAAACTTGTCTGCAAAATAATCTGTAAAAAGTCGTTGATAAAATGTGCCATACAGATGGCTAAAAGTACCGAATATACGGTTTTGGATGTGGAACTATTCAATTTAATTTTTTATGCAAAAGTAAAAAATCTGAATCCGTTTAAAATTTAAATTCAGGTCTGTTAACTTTATAATAAGTCAATTTGGACTATTCACATTGATTTAGAAAAGTTATATCCCATCTGGATGCCGTTCAAATGCTTTGCTAAGGTGTATAACCTCTAAGTACATGACAAAAAACAAGTAACCGATGATAATTGTTTGGTTAGTAGATAATTAAACAAATAAGAATCATGGTTACTCGAGGCGAAGTTAAAGAACTTTCCCGAGATTTGATGAGGAACCTAAATAATTTATCAAAGCCACGCATTGATTTAATTGCTTTATTCATTTTTTCGATTGTAAAATCGTCAACAATCAATCTTTCAAAGATTGCAATTTGCATGGATAATGAAGTGAAGACAGGATCTAATTATCGGCGTCTTCAACGATTTATTAGTCAGATAAATTGGTCAAATACTTCATTGACGGTAGCGATTTTGAAGTGGATAGGGCTAGATAATAATCTGACACTTCTAATAGACCGAACGAATTGGGAGTTTGGTCAAAAGAAGATAAACATTCTCTTTATATCGGTACTATACGAAGGGTATAGCATACCTCTTGGATGGTCATTGCTAAACAAAAAGGGCAATAGTAACCAAGGCGATCGTTGGAATTTACTCAATAAGATCATAGAAAAAATAGGTCATTCAAAAATACTGCAGATTGTAGGCGATCGAGAATTTTGTGGTACATACTGTTATAAGTATTTGAAAAACAAAAATATAGGATTTGTAATAAGAATAAAATCAAATCAAAAAGTATTTCATAATGGTAGTAAAATAAGTGTAAAAAGCATAGTAGAATCAAACACAAGACGAGGTCAACAATCTAATAATAAGCTTTATAAGTTTAACGGAATAAATGTGTATGTAAGTGGCTTCAGATTTAAAAACGACAAGAATAAATTAGAATATTTGATAATCTTGTCAAGTGAAAGGATAAAAAATGTGAGTCAAGTATATGGTGAAAGGTGGCAAATCGAGAGTATGTTTAAAAACATGAAATCAAATGGATTTAATATAGAGCAAACTCATGTTAAAAAGGATTCAAGGTTAGAAACATTAATAGGTTTAGTAAGTATTAGTTATATTTGGATGATCAAGGCAGGGTTGTATTTAAAGAAAAAAGAACCTAAAATATTTAAAGTAAAAGTCCACGGGCGACCAGCAAGAAGTGTATTTAGGGCAGGGTTAGACCACGTTTTAAGGGTCTTAATCACCAACAACAGCAAGGAGTTAGCCATTATTATTAAATTTTTGTCATGTACTTAGGTATAACCTATTGATTCCAAAATTAACACGATAAATAATTTTCTTTCCGAAAAATCGGGAATTGGCTATACATATCACAACCAACCTTAGCAAATCCTCAATTTCACCAACTCATCAATCTCAAATGACCGTCACATCACCTTTCAGTATCTCTGTTTTGTTGTCAGGACTTAGCAGGCGGATGTAGTACGCATATACTCCCGGTACGACATAGCTGCCTTTGAGTCTTCCATCCCAGCTTATCGTGTTATTGTCACTTATATACACGAGATTGCCCCATCTGTCATAGACTCGGGCATCTAATATCCGGTAGCCTTCGACTATTGTCACTGTCCATGTATTGTTGATGCTTGCGGACTGAGTGTGGATGATGTTTGGTACAGCGATATTCAGCTTTTCTTTTTCGGCGATTACGTCAAATCTCCTGATGTAAGTACAGCCATTGCTGTGGGTCAGTGTCAGTGTGATGGTCGTATTGACATTTACTTTTATGTTGGTATCAAAACAGGTATCGCAGCTCACGGTACCGGATGGCGACCACTTCAACTGCCACTCATCGCTGCTTAGATCCACATTGACACGGATGCTGTCGCCACGTGTTATTCTCTTAGTGTCAAAAGCAGGGATTTCGTTCAGGTCGGGTAAATCATCTATGTCTATATTATAGACTTTTTCACAGTTTTCGCTGTTGCGCACGGTGACAGATGCAGACGAAGTCAGGGTCGTTTGTGGATGTGTATCGCCATTGCTCCACAATATTGCCCAGTCAGGGTTGGCTTCGATACCGGCATGATATACGTTGTCTTCACAATCCAAGTCTATGGCAGGTGGTGGTGGCCATGAGCTTTTGGTCACTTTTACCTGTATGAGGCTGTCACACCCTGTGACACTTTGCAAGATGTATTCTAACTCGGTGCTCTCGTCGATGACAGTATTGTTGATAGTGATGGTTTCATCAGGGCAAAGCGTGTACTCGTTTATTGTTGGTGCTATATGATTAATGTGAATCGTCGCAGTTACTTCTGTTTTGCAGTTTTCTTCTGTTATGGTGTAGGTTAAGGTTTTCGATTCTTTTACCCATTCATCATGGATGAAGATGCTGTCACCTTCACAAATGACATACTCTTCAGTTTTGGTTATTAGAGGTTTGTACGTTAGCTGGAATTGATAGAGTGTGTCACATCCTGCTGCCGATGGTAGCCACGTCTGATCGCTTCCCTCATCACTATACACTGTGCCATTGATGACAACATGATCTCCTTCACATATCGCGATAGAATCGGTTCTGATCGCTACTTGATCTACCACGAGCTGCACTTGTGCGATACTGTCGCAGCCGTTGACTGTTTGATAATGATGTGTGTAAATCCCTGCTTCTTTTTGCCACTGGCCCGATATGCTGATGCTATCTCCTGTACAGATATGAAGGGTCTCGTTGGTGCGGATGGTATCAATAACACGCAGTTCAAAGGTGATGATGCTGTCACAACCGTATTGGTTTATGAGGTTTACTGTCGTGTCGATGGATTCTTTCCACCATGTACCGTAAAGATACAGTGAGTCTCCGCTGCATATCTCCTGCCGGGGTAATATAATGCTGTCGGCTTCAATTACGGTGATTTGGATGGTGTCGGCATAAATACGATGACATTGATCTGTGGTCTTAACCCAATATTCGCCGGACAATCCAAAAGAATTGATTCTGTCGGTCATCAGATCGGTCCATTCATAACTGACCCATTCACCCGGGTCTATGGTGACAATATTACCCTGACAGATGATCGTATCTGATCCAATGTTTAACTCGCGGACAGAGAGGTCAATCGTGACTGAATCTGTATTATTGGTATAGTCACACTCAAACACACCGCTGCTTTGAGCACTTTTAAAGCCGGGACCAAATCCTGCGTCATTGACCGTCCAGAACAATTGCGTTTGTCCGACCGGCATCGGAATGGTGACGACTAATGTGTCAGTGGATTTGTTGGTAATCTTATCAGGTTTTAAGTCCAGACACCAAGTGATTATGTCTATGGGTGTACCGCTTTCAGGCTCAGTATAGTATGCGCATCCACCGACACAAGTGCCGGTCAGCGCTTTTCCGGTATTTTCAATTACTATCGTGAATGCCAGACTATCCCCGGCACACCTGTAATCAACGACATCTATACTCAAATCAGGCGAACGCAAATCCAATATATAAGTATTATTGGTATAATCACATTCTGTAATCCTGATACCGGAAAAAACCGGGGTAAAAGTATCACCGTCGTCATTGATAGCAATCAGCATAGAATCTAATCCCGTAATCCGTGGCATCATAATGCAAACCGTATCTAAATAGGCAGTCAAAGTATCTATTAAGAAAGGGCCATTGCCAAAGTCCCAAGGAAAAAAACACGAAATCCTCACTCCTTGACTGATCAGTCCATCCCTGCTGGCTGTGGGATAAAAACAGATCCGGAGGCTGTCGCCCAGGCACTGTGACGATGCAGTGATACTCAGATCGGTATTCAAATCAGGCCAGACATAACATCCCTCCTGAGTGCGGTAGGTCGCCTGTACCATAAAGTTATTGTATGGGGTGCTGCACACCTCACGGCTGCACTGATCCGTATGCTGCAACGGCTGTGCAGTATTCTGCTGAAACCTCGGGATGGTGAGGTCATCATTGACAAAGGTAGGATTATAGACATATTGATTCCATACGGAACGTGCAGGTGCCCATGGGGTCGATGCTGATTCGAAACAGAATAACTGAGGCATTCTTTTATCAGACAAACTTCCTGAAACAATGATTTCTGCCTGTCCGTCATTATCAATATCAACTATCAACGGATATTCCAACCAAGTACTGCTCAATAATTCAATAGAATCTATTGTTGTACCTGATTCGCCATTGATAATTCTTAGAAAATTCTCATCTCTGTAAATTAATTCCTGCCTGCCGTCTTGATTAAAATCAAACATGGTTACTCCTGTTGTTCCCGATGCGTCTGTAGTTTTGATTGAGTACATTTCTGTCAGCCCAATCGTAGGATTATATTTGTACATCTTTAATACCTTATTATATACGACACCTATTTCAGGAAGACAGTCACCATCAATATCCCCTATAAAGGGAATGCTCCCATCAAACGAATTATCAGGTAATATAGGGTTTTGTACTTGTGCCAACAACTCTCCTGTAGCAGGATTCCAAACAGATAGCTGACCGGTTTTCCCCAGATTTACATTATTACTTTCAAGTACAATTATTTCTTTTTGACCATCGGCATCCAAATCTGCAACGGCACATTTTCCATTTCCTACTGATGGAGGTGCTTGGATTTTTGTAATATTATTACCGGGAATACCAGCAGTATTGTTTAATTCCACACTATATACATATTTTCCTGTTATTAACTCAGGAATTCCGTCATTTCCCAATACATCGGACGCTATAGAAATTACTTGTGAATAATAATTATTTCCGGAAATACTAACTGTATCATAAAATAATACTTCCCCGGTCATCGCATTTAGAATAGATGCGCCGACGTACAATTCAGGGATGCCATCATTATTAAAATCCGCTATTCCTACGACATCATTTTGAGCATTTAATGGTAGAGGCTTTCTAAAAACTGCATTTTTTTCAGAGTCAATGCAAATTATTTCACCTAATGATGTAACATAAATATACTTTTTTGAATCTTGCTTATTTGAAAGTATAGCCGGATGTAAAATGAGATGATATAGATTGTATTCTGGAAAAATATGAAAAGTGTCCAACATTACTCCGGAGAGACCATCAAATACTCCAATATAGTTTTTAACATTATGTTTAGTACCTGTCCCCAAAAAAGTAATAATTTCAGGAATATTACCTCCCGTAATGTCTCCCACTACATACGAAGATGTTGGAGTGGGCTCTTTAGCCAATACCTCACTCTGCCACTTCAACTTCATTTTGATATCAGGAAAGACTTCCGGTATGACCTCACATTCCGGCTTACAATGGTTATAGTAGGCCGTGCCTGAACACGGACAATCGGGATCAAATCCATCTATCAATCCATCACCGTCATCGTCCTGACCATTGTCACATATCTCATCATGGGTGCCTGTGGTATTGATATACTGGCAGTGTTGATGAGTACATATCCCATTATCCACTGTCAGGCACAGCTTTATAAATGGATATGGTTTGATATAAAAACTGTCTGCTGCCTCAGCAGATGAGAAAATCAGCTTTGTATCATCCTTAATGATGCGCCAGTCTAATACATTGCCGGAAGCACCACACTCGCTGAAAGACAGATATTGATTTTTGATTTCGTAATTGAAGCAGGCTTCAAGCGGACATAACACATATAGCTTTTTAGTCATCGAATCCGGCTTGCAATAAGCATCACCGGAAGTAGCGACAAGCTTCACTTGTACAATCCCGGCATCATTAAAGCTATATGTCAAATCCTTGGTGCTTCCTGCTGCCACACCATCCACATACCATAAGAAACCATCAGCGTCAGTAGAAAGGTTGGATAAAGTAAGTAGTGTACCGGCTATAACGGTGTCCTGTATATCAAATGATGCTGTCACAGGATCATCACAGGGTGGAAGACAGGCCTCGCTTTGCAGGAAGGAAGTATATTTCTCTTATATCACAAAGCGCATTCGGTCGGTTTGTCCCTGTGTGAACTTATTTCTACATTCTTTAAAATTATAATTCATATAATTAGCATGATCATCAGGCTGATCACCCAAGCCACCCAGTGACGCTGACCTGTATGGATTTATTGGTCTTGGGTCATCCACATCTGTCATACATGAATTGACCACATCACATCCTGTATAAATTTTATTAGCAGGTGGTGTATCGCAGACTAAGTCACCATCTTTCAGGCAGTCGTCATTTTTACATCCACCTATAAACGTATGCCTTAATCCGAGATAATGACCCATCTCATGATAAAAAGTGGATGTAAGTAACGATGAGTACTTCACTACCAATCTGTGCGTACCGGCAAATCCATCGACGTTACAATTTGACCCGCTACAGGCATTTTTGACTATCTGTATATTTATATATTGATTATAGTCCAGAATGATGGAATCTTTTAACCACTCAAACCCACCAAAATTGGACATATCGGTATAAGGTGTCCTATACCTTTTGATACCACTCAAGGATCTGCCTTGCTCATCCCTTGTGGCGAGACAAAACTGTATATGGGTATCTACACCTTGGTCGTTGTAAAAAACTCCTTCATTGGCAAAGGCTTGATTCAGGTTCTCAAGGCTTTTTAGTATGACATCATCAGGCAGGTTTTCCGAACCTCCATCGTGGATCACGTGGAATACCACAGGCAGGGTATATGTGACGAATGCACTCCGGTTTTGATAATCGTTATACCGGAAGGCCTGCTGATATTTTAACTCAAAATTTTCTGATTTCTTTAGGTATTCCTGATCATTAGCAAGCATGATGCTTTCATACAGATCACTACCACACGATGGTGGTAATTGTGCGGATATATATGTACTAAAGATGCAGATTAAATAAAGAAACAGCAGTCTCATGGGTATAAAGAATTTGGTGGTAACTATTTAATCCACGATTTATTTAGTCTCCATCAACGGCACAAACCCCACAACTCTAAACAAGCTCAAACAAAATATAATATAACTTCTTATCGATTTTTTAAAATTTAAAATCGTATTCATGATAAATAGATTTTTATTACGAAATAATATTTTTATAAATCAACTCTATTGTAATTCAGTCAATTGATACAGAACAGTTATTTAAAGCAAAGATAATTAATTTTTACTTACCTATTCTTATAAATTTGACTTCAACTTAAAAACCCTGTATATATTTTGTATAGCAAAAAGTCTATATGCAACAGCACAATCCATAGAAATATTTTATTGAGGGGATTTAGATATATAACCGTTGTAAATAATACAAAAATCAATGTAATCCATTTTGTTTTCATTTTGTCGAAATATTTAATTAGAAAAACAGTAAAGTTCAAGGCAGAAAACGCAGACATAGCCTAAGCTATAGCGAGGCTTTATAACGCAGAAATTTGCTGTTTTTCTATAAAGATGAGACTGATATGGTTGTAAAATTGATATTCTACTGTTTGAGCACCATTCTCTTCTTTTAAACTCCTTATAGGCCTATATCCTTAGAAAACGACAAAAGCTAATGCGAGTTTTTAAAATTTAGATTTTCCTTTATCCTGTTGGATAGCTTGCTATATCCAACAGGGTGAATATTTTAGGCTTGGTGATTAAAGCCTTTGAATTTTTGTTTCTTTTGCATCAAGGCGAAAGAAAAAGAACTGTATCTCAAAGAATACTTTCTTCAGTTCATTTCAAATGCTCATACAGATGGCAGACCGCCCCGAATCTCATTATAAGTGTGATAGAAAACCAGAAAAGGTTAAACCCAAAACTTTAGCCCGAAAGATGATGTATGAAAAAATACATTTTATTACTACACATCACACTTTGCTAAATTTCATTCATATAAGCTAATTTTTTCATATATTTGCACCCTTATTATCATTGTCTTTATGAGTGAACCTATTGCTAATACCGAAAACACCAATTCCGAGCCGATAACGCTGTCGGGTATGTACAAGGAATATTTCCTCGATTACGCATCTTATGTAATCCTAGAAAGAGCCGTTCCCGATATCAGAGATGGCTTAAAGCCTGTACAACGACGCATCCTGCATGCCATGAAGGAAATGGACGACGGTCGATATCACAAAGTTGCCAATATCATTGGACAAACCATGCAATACCACCCACACGGCGATGCTGCCATCGGTGATGCATTAGTCAATCTGGGACAAAAAGATCTGCTCATAGACTGCCAAGGAAACTGGGGTGATCCGCGTACTGGCGACACAGCTGCTGCACCACGATACATAGAGGCGAGACTCACTAAATTTGCCCTCGAGGTGCTGTTTAATCCACAGACTACCGAATGGCAGTTATCCTACGATGGCCGTAAAAAAGAACCCGTATCTTTACCAGTCAAATTTCCGCTTGTACTCGCTCAAGGTGTCGAAGGTATTGCCGTAGGTTTATCTACTAAGATCCTACCACACAACTTCATAGAGCTCATCCAAGCATCGATAAAAATATTGCAAAATAAAAAGATATCACTCTTTCCAGATTTTGACAATGGTGGTATGATCGATGTCGCCGAATATCAGGATGGCCACCGTGGTGGACGCGTCAAAATCCGTGCTAAAATAGAGCAAGTTGACAAAAGCACGCTCAATATCGTAGAGCTGCCTTATGGTGTTACCACCAATTCGCTCATCGAAAGCATACTCAAAGCCAACGATAAAGGACAGATAAAAATAAAAAAAGTAACCGACAATACAGCTAAAAATGTAGAAGTACAATTAGAACTCATGGCAGGTGTTTCGCCAGACGTAACCATTGATGCGCTTTACGCATTTACGGATTGTGAAGTATCTTATTCGCCTAATGCGTGCGTCATCGTGGAGAACAAACCTCTGTTTTTATCCGTGTCCGAAATCCTAAGAATCTCAACCTTTCAGACACAAGAATTACTACGCAGAGAATTAGAGATTAAAAAGGCCGAACTCGAAGAAAAATGGCATCACGCCAGCCTCGAAAAGATCTTTATCGAAAATAGGATCTACCGCGATATCGAAGATTGCGAAAGTTTTGAAGAAGCATTGGATGTGATAGCAGTAGGACTTAAAAATTACATTGCGACACCATCAGATCCGTTAAAATCCGGTGACACCAGAATCATGATGATGCGAGATATCACAGTAGAGGATGTTATCAAACTGACAGAGATCAAAATCAAGCGCATCTCTAAATACAACAAATTTAAGGCAGATGAATATATGGCAGAGTTACTGGCCGAGCTGGAACAAGTTAAATATGACATAGAACATCTTACCGAATTTACCATAGCCTACTTTGAGTCTTTACTAGCTAAATACGGCAAAGGTCGTGAGCGTAAAACAATAATCACTTCATTTGACACAATCGAAATCAAAGAAGTCGTAGCCAATAACGCCAAACTATATGTCAATCGCGCCGAAGGATTTATAGGTATGGGCATGAAAAAGGATGAGTTTGTTTGCGATTGTGCAGACATAGCTGACATCATCGCATTTACTAAAGAAGGTAAATTTAAAGTCGTCAGGATAGAAGACAAAGTCTTTATCGGTAAAGATATCATCCACGTAGCAGTATGGCTTAAGTCCGATGATCGCACGACTTACAATATGATTTATCTTGATGGAAAAAGTGGACGCACCTTTGCTAAGCGGTTTAATGTTACGGCCATCACCAGAGACAAAGAATACGATCTGACACAAGGTACAAAAGGCTCTAAAGTACTCTACTTCACATCTAATCCTAATGGCGAATCCGAAACAGTACAAGTGCAACTCACGATGAGTTCAACGGCCAAGAAAAAACAATTTGATTTTGATTTCGGTGAATTAGCTATTAAAGGACGCAGCTCTCAGGGAAATACCGTCACCAAGTATCCGGTACGTAAAATCATACAAATCGCTTTAGGCAAATCGTCTCTCGGCGCCATGCAGATTTACATGGACGAAGTCAGTGGCAAGCTAAATCAGGATCAGCGAGGCAAATTTTTGGGTGCCTTTGACACTGGAAGCAAACTGATAACTATCTATAAAGACGGCACATACGAACTCAACGAATTAGACCTTAATAAAAAATACGACGTAAACAACATTGTAGAAATCGGTCAAAATACAGAAGAAAGCATAATCTCTGTCGTCTATTACGAAGGCGAAAAAGGGGCAACATTTGTCAAACGGTTTAAAATCGAAACCAGCACCTTGGATCAAAAATTTAGCTTCCTACCTGATACCAATGGAACCAAGTTAAATTATGCTACTTTAACCAAAAATCCAGTTGTCAAATATGGATACAAAGTCGGCAAAGCCAAAGAAGAAAAAGAGATAAACTTAGTAGAATTTATCGATGTAAAAGGATGGAAAGCAATTGGAAATAAGCTTATAGATTCTAAATTGACCGATATTGAATTAATTTCAGATCTTGACAACTCAGATGTTTTTGACGATACCAATCAAATTACAGATACAGATACAGATATCAAAATCAACCCAATCAGCAATGATACTCCCCAACCAGAACGCAATATAACCTTGCCTTCTGAAGATAAGGATAAAAAAGATAGTTACAAACCGGGCGATTCAATTGAGTTAGATTTTGGTAAATAAGATTCAAAGACAAACCATTACATGACATCATACAATTTTTTATCACTAATTATAGTTAGATAGGAAATATCAGCATGAATTTTAATATTAGAGATAAAGTATTTTTAATTACTATCATTGCGTTAAGCGTCTTAGTATCATCTTGTACAAAAGATGCCAAACCACTGTATGAAGTCAGATTAGATGCTAATTTTATTATTTCGTCTTCCCTTCCTGTAAGCAACGTACTAAGGCACTATGCTGTCATACGTGATGTTCCAGTTTTTTATACACAATATGCTAATCAAAAAGGCATTGATACCTCTTTGATAAAGTTTGTATATCCTTCATATGGATCCATTAAAACTGTTTTTGGCGATAGTGATCTTAGTTTTATAGAGGATGTAATCGTATATATTGTACCTAAATCCGGGCCCAAACTTGAAATTTACAGGATTGATTTCGTCCAATATAATACAGGCAATGAGATAAGAATGCTTAGCCAGACTTTTGACGGATTGAAAAAACTGCTTAAAAACGAGTTGGTAGATGTTGAAGTTGGCTTTCGTCTAAGACAGTTTCCACCACGCGATATTCAAGCCAAATTGGACTTCGGATATGTCGTCTATGACTGATAAATTACATATTAATACTGTGTTTCAATAATTTTATTGATAATGACATTAGCGCTTCCTTACCAAGTCACCAAAACAGTAAAAAGATAAGTAATGTTAAAAAGGCTAGGCCTCTCGTTGACTGTTTATACGAAGTCTGCTATGCTTCCTACCAAAAGAAAAGTAAATAACACTTCCTATAATCAGCCATATCAAAAACATAGTCCAGTTACTGATACCTAACTCTGTCATAAGATAAAGATTGACCAAAATTCCTATAACAGGAAAAAGTGAAAAATTATACTTAAAAGCAAAAACACCAAGCACAATCCAAGTTATCCAAAAGATACCATACAAGGGATGTTCCAAAGGATGGAAATATTGATCACCAAAATTATTATAAATAATATAAGAAGCTATTGCCCACAAAGGAAGGATATAATATTTACCGTTTATATACGGAACTTTAAACTTAGACCTTTGGCTGATGCCCGTATGATCCATATAGAGGATACCACCACATACTAAAATAAACGCAAAAAGTGTACCTACCGCAGTCAGATCTATTACAAACTCCATATTCATAAAAAGTGCTGGTATGGCTACTAAAAATCCGGTAATTATAGTAGCAAAGCCAGGTGTTTTATATTTAGAGTGTATCTTACCAAAGGCTTTAGGAAGTAAGCCGTCCCTGCTCATCACCATCCAAATCCTCGGTTGTGCCAATTGAAAAGCCAGTAAAGCACTGCTGATTGCAATCACAGCACTTATCGAGACAATACCAGCCATCCAACTCAGGCCTATTTTATTAAATACATAAGCTAAAGGGTCATTTACACCTAATTCTTTATAATTAACCATACCCGTCAGAACCATTGTAATCAATACATAAAGAATCGTTGTTATTATCAATGCAAATATCATGGCTCTCGGAAGATCACGTTGTGGATTTTTAGTTTCTTCGGCTGTAGTAGAAATAGCATCAAAACCTATAAATGAAAAGAAAACTGCTGCGACACTCATCATCACTCCTCGAGTGCCATTAGGTGCAAATGGAGACCAGTTAGCTGTATCAACATAAAATACTCCTGCGATAATCACTAATAAGACAATAGCAATCTTGATTAAGACCAGCATATTAGATACATTTCTGGACTCGCGTATGCCTATATAGACTAACCACGTTATCAATATGGTTATAAGGGATGCTGGCAAATTAATCAACAATTTCATATTTCCTATCATAGGTGCCGCTTCATAAGCCTTAGCCAGTGTAATCAGGTTTAAGGGAAGCTCACTCAGTGTGCCCGAAGTCGTCGCCTCAGTCACTTGCTCATATGCTCTTGATGCCGTCGTATAATCAATAGCGAGCCAGCGGGGCCAGTGTATTCTGAATACGTTTTCGAGCATAGTCACAAAATATTCTGACCAAGAAATCGCAACTACAATATTTGACACAGCATACTCTAAAATCAATGCCCAGCCTATGATCCATGCAAACAACTCACCAAATGCCACATATGCATAAGTATAGGCACTTCCACTTACTGGGATCGTGGACGCAAACTGGGCATAGCTCAATGCTGTAAACGCACAAGCGACTGCTACAAAAACAAATAACATCGATACAGCAGGTCCACCTTCAAAGGTTGCTTTGCCTATGGTACTAAAGATACCTGCCCCTATAATAGCAGCTAATCCAAAAAAAGTAAGATCCCGGACGGATAAAACTTTTTCAAGCCCATTACCATCATTTTCCAATGAAGCGTCATGGATTGCTTTATCTATACTTTTTCTTCTGAAGAGCTGATTAGACATATACCATTTATTTTTATTAATTCGGTAAAGGTAGTAAATTATATAATCCTGAATAATCTAAGATGATACTTTTTAACAAAATCAAATATTAGGATGGAACGAAAAGTATTTTTTTATTGATAAATGAAATTTTGTTATTATATTTGCATCATTTCAAATTACATTTTAAAAAATTCAATCTCACACCGTGATAGATTTTTGCCACCTCCATTCTCACACCCAGTATTCTCTTCTGGATGGCGCATCCGAGATTTCATCCCTGATGAAAAAAGCTAAAAACGATAATCAATCCGCTGTTGCCATCACCGACCATGGCAATATGTTTGGCGTTTTTAAATTTGTACGGGAAGCGAACAAACACGATATTAAGCCTATCATAGGCTGTGAATTCTATATTGTAGAGGACAGACATATCAAGTCTTTTGAGAAGTCACGTGGGCAAAAAGATAAACGCTATCACCAGCTTTTACTGGCAAAAAATGAAACCGGATATAGAAATCTGATGAAACTCTGTTCGCTAGGTTTTACTGAAGGCCTTTACGGCAAATATCCACGCATTGATAAAGAACTTCTTGAACAATATCACGAAGGACTCATTGCAACCTCATGCTGCATTGGTGCAGAAATACCACAAACCATCCTGACAGGAAATATCGAAGAAGCAGAAAGTAAGCTTCAATGGTGGTATGAGATGTTTGGCGAAGATTTTTATATTGAGCTCCAGCGTCAAAGCAATATGGACAATATTGACGGCACCGGCATGAGTCAGGAAGATGTCAACCAGCAACTCCTTAAATTTGCCAAAAAATACAATATCAAAGCCGTCGTCACTAATGATTCACACTATTTAGAACCCGAAGATTATAAACCACATGACATCCTATTGTGTGTCAATACGGGTTCACGATTAGAGGATGAAAATAGATTCCAATTTCCTAGTAATGATTTTTACTTCAAGACCAAAGCAGAGATGAATAACCTCTTTGGCGATATTAAAGAGGCTATAGAAAATACGATGGAAGTGGCATCAAAGATTGAAACCATCAAGCTGGAACGAGATGTACTGCTTCCTGCCTTCCCCATCCCACCTACTTTTAAGGACGAAATGGATTATCTACGTCACCTTACCTTTGAAGGAGCTAAAAAGAGATATGTTCTCCTCACAGGTGAAGTAGAAGATCGACTTAATTTTGAACTGGAAACCATTGCCAAATCCGGCTATGCGGGATATTTCCTGATCGTACAGGACTTTACGACAGAAGCGCGTCGCATGGGCGTATCCGTGGGTCCCGGACGAGGCTCCGCTGCGGGTTCTTGTGTAGCCTATTGCCTCGGTATTACCAATATTGACCCCATCAAGTACGATCTACTCTTTGAGCGTTTTCTCAATCCAGAGCGAGTATCCATGCCCGATATAGATATAGATTTTGACGACGAAGGCCGAGGCAAGGTCATTGACTACGTTGTGGATAAGTACGGACAAAATCAAGTAGCCCAAATCGTCACCTATGGCACGATGGCAGCCAAATCAGCCCTGAAAGACGTAGGCCGAGTTATGGACATTCCATTACCTGAAGTAGAAAAGGTCACGAAAACATTCCCAGCCAACATGGGTGCTACCCTAAATAAAATCCTCGAAAAGGATGATATTTCGCCAAAGCTAAAGCCCGATCTAACACCGGAAGACCTTGAAAAAGCATACGAAATAAGGAAGCTCGAAAAAGAGGATTCGCAAATCGGACAGATGGTAAGGATGGCAAAAAAGCTGGAAGGTTCTGTCCGCAATACTGGTATCCACGCTTGTGGTGTCATCATCACACCGCAAGATATCACTAATTTTATCCCAGTAGCAACAGCCAAAGACTCTGACTTATTAGTGTCACAATATGACAACTCTGTTGCCGAGTCCGCCGGCTTGCTCAAAATGGACTTCTTAGGTTTAAAGACCTTAACCATCATCAATGACACTATAAAGATCATTAAAGAGAGATATAATGTTGATCTGGATATAGATAATATATCCTTAGAAGATGAAGAGACTTTTAAAGTATTCCAGAGCGGTTATACCATTGGCCTCTTCCAGTACGAATCCGTAGGTATGCAAAAATACCTTAAAGAATTATCACCTACCCGTTTTGAGGATCTGATTGCAATGAATGCACTATTTAGACCAGGACCCTTACAGTATATCCCAGACTTTATCGCCCGTAAAAACGGCCAACAAGCCATTACCTACGATTTGCCTGAGATGGAAGAGTTTTTGTCCGAGACTTATGGTATTACCGTTTATCAGGAGCAAGTCATGCTTTTATCGCAAAAACTGGCTGGATTTACTAAAGGTGATGCTGACGTATTGCGTAAAGCTATCGGCAAAAAACAAAAAGACACCTTAGACAAGATGTTTGCTAAATTTGTTGAAGGCTGCGTCAACAATGGCCATCCTGAAAAAACAGTCAAAAAAATATGGTCAGACTGGGAAGCTTTTGCATCCTACGCCTTTAATAAATCACACTCAACTTGCTATGCTTACATCGGTTTTCAAACTGCCTACCTCAAAGCGCACTATCCGGCAGCATTTATGGCCTCTGTACTCAACCACAATAAAAATGATATTTCCAAAATCAATTTTTATCTCGAAGAAGCCAAAAGAATGAAAATCGACGTACTCGGTCCGGATGTAAATGAAAGCAATATCAAATTTACAGTCAATACTAAAGATCAAATTCGTTTTGGGCTATCAGCACTAAAAGGTGTAGGCGAAGCACCTACCGAAGAAATTGTCAACGAACGCAAAAACAATGGCTTATTTACAGATATCTATGACATGGTACACCGCCTTAGCCTTCGATCTGTCAATAAAAAAAGCATGGAAAGTCTTATCTTAGGTGGCGCAGTCGATTCATTTAATCAATATAACCGCGCTCAGTTCCTCACACCTAATCCTGACACAGGCGATGTCTTTTTAGAAACACTCATGCGATACGGAGCAAACTATCAGGCACAGAATTCGAGTAATCAGATGTCGCTATTTGGCGATGCAATGACAGAATATATCGAAAAACCTAAACCACCTAAAATCGAAGAATGGGGGCAACTGGAAAAGCTCGAAAGAGAAAAAGAAGTAACCGGTATCTATCTGAGTGGGCACCCATTAGATGATTACAAACTGGAATTTAAAAACTTTATCAATTGCAGCTTAGACAAAATAAATCAAACTCTATCCAAACCGCTTAAACTGGGCGGTATCATCACCGATGTTTTCATAGGTACGTCCTTAAAAGGCACAGGTTACGCTAAGTTTACCATTTCCGACCACAATGGTAGTTTTCAGTTTAATTTGCGCAATGAAAATTTTGAAGCTTATAAACACTTGCTTTCGAAAGGGCAAGTCCTATATATCGAAGGGTCAAATGAAAAGTTTTACAACGGTGACGGCACTTATTTTAAGGTGACTAAAGTAATGTTATTGGATACCATAGGCAAGAATATGACTAAATCCATAACCATTAAACTACCCTTACAAAAAATCACCGACCAGCTCATGTATCAGCTCGAGCAACTATGTATAAAGAGTGAAGGACCTCATCTCTTTAAATTAAAAATCGTGGACGATGGTGATGAATACGGCGTAGATCTGATCTCTTCCAATATAAAAGTCAACGCAGATTACCAGTTTATTAAAGAATTAGATTACATGGACATCAGTTATAAAATAAATTAAACCGAATGGCCAATCATAAAAAATGGGTTTTTAGATCATTATTTATCTTGGCCTTGATGATAGTCGGCCTTACGGCAAATCACATATATAGGCTACCTAAATTTCATGATGGTGAGCAGGCAACACCATTTAATGTCATAATGCCGGATGGTAAGCCCTTTTCATTGGATGAATTAAGAGGCCAGTACGTCTTACTGGATTTTTGGGGATCGTGGTGTCCGCCATGTCGCAAAGAAAATCCAAAATTAGTAAGCCTGTACAAAAAATATAACGGCAGAAAATTTAACAATGCCGACAATTTTGAAATCGTAAGTATAGCCATCGAAACTAAAAAAGAAAAATGGCAAAACGCAGTCAAGACAGATAGCCTCTACTGGCCCTACCACATCAGTGAATTCAAACGATTTTCCAGTCCAACGGTCAGCTTATACGGAGTTAAGGAAATCCCAACAAAATACTTGCTTTCGCCCGATGGTATCATACTGATGGTCAATCCAGATTTTGACGATCTTGATGCCTTCCTAGAAAAAGAATCAATTAATCTGAAATAATGCAGATTAATAAAAATGATAGTTTTAAAAACTGGCGTATATTTGTGAGTTAGCTGCAACCATTAGAAACAGTACATGAACAGAAACAGAATTATTATATTGACATCTTTTATTGCCCTTCTAACAGTTGGGTATTTTCTGTTTGGACAGACAAAAGTTAAGACTGATGAGAGATTTGTTTCTTATATTGTTGACACAAAAACACAAGACATAAGTTTTTATTGGAAAAACGAAAAAAACGAAATTTTTAAAAGCATTGAAAACCTTAAAAATTGGCTTGACACTAAAAACAAAAAATTGACTTTTGCTATGAATGGTGGAATGTTTAAAGAAGATAATTCGCCACAAGGACTTTTTATTGAAAATGGAAAACAAATTATTCCATTGGACACTGCAAAAGGAAATGGAAACTTTTACTTAATGCCCAATGGCGTTTTCTATATAACGGCAGACAACTTGCCAAAAATTTGCAAAACTTCTGAATACAAAGAAACAGAACAAATAAAATATGCGACACAATCAGGACCAATGGTAGTTATTGACGGACAAATTCATTCGGTTTTTAAAGAAGGCTCTAATAATTTGAACATTAGAAATGGTGTTGGAATTTTGCCAGACAATAAATTAATATTCGCAATGTCCAAAAAGGAAATAAATTTTTACGACTTTGCAGACTACTTTAAAAAATTAGGTTGTAAGAACGCTTTGTATCTTGATGGATTTGTTTCAAGAACATATCTTCCTGAACAAAGTTGGACACAAAATGACGGAAACTTTGGAGTAATAATTGGAGTAACAACAAACAAGGAATAATATGGCAGCAGCTAACAAAAAAATTGGCAATAGAGCCGGTGAAGTACTTCTATTGAGTCCCGATATCTATCGAGATGCTAAAAGTCGGCTCCATCGTCAATTTTCCAACCGTTATAGGGCATTATAAAACGACCGCAAAATGGACAAATACAAAGAAACATTTGACACTTGGAATAAAGTTGCTTCTGTTTATCAAGAGAAGTTTATGAACTTGGATTTGTACAATGATACATACGACTTCATTTGTAATTCTATTGACAAACGTGAAGCAAAACTATTAGAAATTGGGTGTGGACCAGGAAACATTACAAGATATCTATTATCTAAAAGACCTGATTTTAATATTTTCGGCGTTGACATTGCGCCTAATATGATTGAACTTGCAAGGGTTAATAATCCATCAGCTTCATTTGAGGTTATGGATGCCCGACAAATTGGTGATCTTCGCACAAAATATGACGCAGTTATTAGTGGATTTTGTTTGCCATATTTGTCACAGACCGAAAGTACAGAGTTTATTTTTAATGCTTACCGTTTATTAAACGAGAACGGTTTGATATATATAAGTTTCGTAGAAGGCAACCCAAATAAATCCGATTTTCAAGTAGGTAGTGGTGGGCGAGTCTTTTTTAATTTTTACAATTTAGATAACATAATAAAACAACTTATCACGACAGAATTTAGTGAAATTAAAACGTTCAAGCGTGAGTACCAAAGAAATGAATTGGAATATGAAACACATACAATTATAATAGCAAAAAAGAAAAACGCCCTATAACAAAAAAATTGGCAATAGAACCAAAGAAGTGATTCTATTGGGCTTCTGTGCAAATATCCAACTAACAGAATTCATATGCCGTGCCTTCACAAAAAAGTCCCATGTCAGGGGTCAAATAAGGAAAGGTGACAACATCACGCCCCCATAAACTGTGCAACCGCATTTCTGACTGAGCCATAGTTAGTCAATAGCTTGCCGGCAGCATCGTAGTCAAGGCCTGTTTCTTCCATGATCATGCGGATGCCACGATCTATCAGTTTATTGTTAGTCAGTTGCATATCGACCATGCGATTATCTTTGACGCGCCCAAGACGAATCATTGTACTGGTCGTAATCATATTAAGGATCATCTTTTGTGCGGTACCGGCTTTCATACGCGTACTACCAGTGACGTATTCCGGACCGACGACGGCCACGATTGAAAAATCAGCTACCTCTGATATAGGTGCACTAGGATTACACGTGATAGCGCCTGTCACTATTCCATGTTCTTTAGCCTTTTTAAGGCCGTATAGCACATAAGGTGTCGTGCCAGAAGCCGCTATACCAACAAGCACATCCTCAGTACTAATTTTAAATTTTTGCAAATCTTCCCATGCAAGTTCATCGCTGTCTTCTGCATGCTCGACTGCTTTGCGCAAGGCACCATCACCACCTGCAATCCAACCAATAACCAAATCCTCTGGCACGCCAAAAGTCGGTGGACATTCGGATGCATCTAACACTCCTAAGCGCCCACTCGTACCAGCACCTATATAAAAAAGGCGACCACCATTTTTTAGTTTTGATACAATTACTTCTACCAATGCTGCGATGGCAGGAATGCAACTTTCTACCACATCGGCAACTTTCTTATCTTCACGGTTGATATCGGTCAGTAATTCTGTTACGCTCTTTTGCTCCAGATTATGGTATAGCGACGGTGATTCAGTTACTTTCTTAATCATGATATGCTCTTTTTTGAAATCATCCATAGTCCGACAAAAGTAACCAAACCATTGATAATCAATATCTCAATTCCAATTTTAAAACCTTTAAAAATTTGTTTTGACCACTGTATCCACGACCCAAATGAGACTTCACTCAAGTTCATTTTATGTACAAACCATTCGATATTATTGATAAAATCCAGCCCCAATATCAATATTGGCGAAAGCAGACAAACCCAGATGACCCACTTGTCTTTGACTACTCTTGTCGTAAATATACCGAAGGCAAACATTCCCAAAAGCGGCCCGTAGGTATAACCAGCGAGCTTTAAGATGACATCAATAATCGACTTATCATCAATCCATTTAAACATGAGGACACAAAGTAAAAAGATAAAAGCAAAAGCAAAATGAACAGACAACCTCGTTTTACGCTTTTGTGCTTCTGTAGAGGTCATGTCCTTTTTGATACCAAGTATGTCAATACAAAACGAGGAAGTCATGGCAGTGAGTGCACCGTCAGCACTTGGAAACAAGGCCGATATCAATCCTATAATAAAAATGATGCCGATCGTCTGCGATAAATATCCACCGAGTGCTATCGACGGAAATAAATCGTCTCCTGTATAGGTCAACTGATTTTGTTGCGCATATAGATACAACAGTCCACCCATGGACAAAAAGAGAAAATTAACGATTAATAGGACAAAAGCCAGCGTCAGGACATTCTTTTGTGAGTCTCCAAGCGTTTTGACACTGATATTCTTTTGCATCATTTCTTGATCTAATCCAGTCATCGTCATCGTAATAAACGCACCACCCAAAATCTGCTTTAGAAAAAATCCGGACGAATTGACATCTGTATTAAAAACCTTAGTCAACCCGTCAGCCCGTAGCGCATCAAATGCCTGTATCATACCCAAATCCATCTTGTGTAGCAAGGCAATAATACACACTATCAGCCCCCCTAGCATAAACGTCGTCTGTAGCGTATCCGTATAGACAATCGTTTTGACTCCGCCTTCAAAAGTATAAAGCAGGATGAGCGCAAGGATGACTAAAACGGTCACCATAAAAGGTACACCTATAGCATCTAGGATAAATATTTGTAAAACATTGATCACAAGATACATCCGAGCCGTAGCACCCAAAGTCCTGGAAATAATAAAAAATATAGCCCCGGTTTTGTACGACACAGCTCCAAACCTGTCTTCGAGATATTTATAAATCGATGTCAAATTCATCCTATAGTACAGCGGCAATAAGATATAAGCTATCGCAAAATACCCTAGAAAATAACCTATGACAACCTGATAATACCCAAAAGCAGCACTGCTTACCGTACCTGGAACACTGACAAATGTAACACCACTCAGAGACGTACCCACCATGCCAAAAGCCACTAACATCCAGTTGCTACTGCGGTTACCTATAAAAAAAGAATCGTTATTCGAATTTTTTGATGTGTACCAAGCTACTGCCAGAAGCAGCATAAAATACCCAAACACAAACCCAAACAAGACAAAGGGTGACATCATCGGCTATATATTTCTATTTTCTAAAAATGAAAGGGTAAAAATAGGAAATCGATACAGAAATAGGTGGCTTTTCTACAGATTTTCCAACAAAAAACAATATCCAAGCCCTTCTAAAACCCATAAACTGACAAATTTGCTACCTTTACGCAAAATTTGATACATATTAATCATGGACAAAAGAGGGCTTTTTATAGCATTTGAAGGGATCGATGGCAGTGGAAAAAGTACACAGGTAAAAAGGCTTACTGCATGGCTCAGGGATAGAGGACATAAAGTTTACGCCACGTTTGAGCCGACAGATAGCCCTATCGGCAAGATCATCAGAAGTATATTTACGCACCAGCTCGAGGGCGACCAAAAGGTCATCGCAGCCCTATTTGTAGCGGATCGACTTAATCACTTGCTTCATTCAGAATATGGTATGATCAAAAAACTCAAAGAAGGATATATCGTCATTACTGACCGCTACTACCTTTCGTCTTATGCTTATCACAGCATCCACGGTATCGATCTCGACTGGATCATCCAAGCTAATAGTATGAGTGCTGCTTTACTTAAGCCCGATTTGAATATATTTATCGATGTAGATCCAGAAATCACCATCCAGCGCCTCAATACAGGAAGACAAAATATCGAGATGTACGAGACACTAGACAATCTAAAAAAAGTCCAAAGCCAATATTACCATGTAATCAAAAAAGTGGAAGATCAAGAAAACATTAAGGTTGTCAATGGCAATGACACTGTTGACAACATATTTGAAAATATCGTTGAATTAGTAAAACCGTACCTCATACATTAACGCATCATCCGACCTATCAGCCACCGCAAGAGCACTAAGAAGGCAATAAACACGAGAACAAACTGATAAAATGGCATGAAGGTAAATACAAAAATATGTGTTTTTTCCAGAATCCACATCATACAGATTAGGACGGTAATGATAAACATTAGATTGCCGATCTTATCAAATCCAGGAATTGCTCCTAAGCTTACATTGTTTTTTATCAGCCACAAAGTCAGCATCATACAGACGACTGGTAATACCTGAGTAAACAAATTCATATCCATAATCGGCTGGCGTTCAAACAAAAACAGATAGACATTTAATGTAAGTGCAAATATGCCCGGAATACATGCCAAATAGACTAGCACGGTATATAAATAATTCCATGGCGCATATTCACCCTCTCCTTTTCCCAGCATTCCAGCTAAAAAAGCAGTGAAAGGCAAGGCAAAAAAGTAAAACATAACGATATAAGGTTGCTCTGATACGGTCGTAAAAAACTGTCCTAAAGTCATAGTATATTGGGTTTAACCCGTAAAAATACAGATAATTTACAGATGATAGCATGTAATTTTTTAAAAATTAAAAATCAGAGAGCCGGAGGAACGCTTTCAAATTATCTGTTAAAAGCAAAATGCTAGGCCATAAAATAACCCAACTATCAGAAAAATTTAATACTTTTGCAAATTCAATATCCTAATAAACAGGACTATTGATACGTTATTTAATGAAATATGGATTTACTAAAAAATATATTGCCTATCACCTTTGTGCTATTTTTCTGTCATTTTATGATGTCAGGACAAACTAGTGTACAAGTAACTGCGTCGCCATCTGTCAATAGCATGATGAATCGATTTATTACTAATGGTAAAGCAAACGAAAATATCAAAGCATGGCGTATTCAAATCATCACTACCGATGACCGTCGCGAGATGGAACAGGCTATGGCACTTTTTGGTAGTTTATATCCGGGCATGAATAAAGATTGGAAGCACGTAGTACCTTACTATCAGGTACGAGTTGGATTTTTTGAAAATAAAAATAAATTAATGCCACTTTTACTGGAAATAAAAAAGAATTTTCCTTCGGCTACACCGGTCTATGATCAGGTAGCCAAAAGAGCATTAGTCAATCAATAGCCGGGACAAGTATATGCCTTCTCGTAATTCAATTTCTAAAAACAAATCCTTAGACTGGCTTTCACTATCTATTTATTTTAGCTTAGTGATTATAGGCTGGTTTATGGTGTTTTCGACCTTGTACGATGAGCAAAATCCCTACGCATTTATGGACATCACTACACCCGTAGGCGCACAGACTGTTTGGGTGACTGTGTCCATACTTATATTTTTGGTAACGCTGACGATAGACTGGAAATTTTGGAACGTCATTGCATTTCCAATGTATGGTATTTCCCTGATATTACTCATTCTAGTATTAATATTCGGTAAGGAAATCAACGGTGCTAAAGCTTGGTTTTCATTTGGTTTTTTCTCCATTCAACCTGCTGAATGGGCAAAATTTGCAACAGCTTTAGCAGTATCGAGCTACCTGAGTTTTAATAAGTCTTCCATCACTAATACCAATGTGTTTTTAATTGCTCTGACACTTTTTTTAGCTCCGGCAGCCTTGGTCATGCTGCAACCCGACTTTGGCTCTGCTCTGGTGTTCTTATCGTTTTTTGTATTGCTATATAGAAGAGGTATGCATCCTGCTATCATCATTATAGGGTTTATCATGGCAGCCATATTTATATTTTCTTTACTTTATGAGCCATCGGTAGTTAGCGTTTTTCTAATCCTAATTGGTGCAGTTGTTTTCTTTTTTAATATAGAAAACCTACAAAGAGCGACAGTTTTTTCACTCTTATTACTGGCTGTAACTATATTTTTACTCATACAAAAAGAATATTTCTGGATTTTTCTGCCTCCGGTTTTGGCATTTTTAACTTATGCTGTTATTATTTTTCGCAAAAAAGATTATAAAATAATCACTCTTGTCGTTGTAAGCATAAGTATTTTCAGTGCATTTGGCTTTGGCGCTGATTATATTTTTGATAATATCCTGAAACCACACCAAAAAGACAGAATAAATGTCTGGCTCATGCCAGAAAAATGTGATCCTCGTGGATCTCTTTATAATATAATCCAATCAAAAATGGCTATCGGCTCAGGAGGTTTAACGGGAAAAGGTTATCTCAAAGGTGAAATGACTAAGTTCAATTATGTCCCAGAGCAATCTACAGATTTTATATTTACATCTATAGGTGAGGAACAGGGATTTATAGGTAGTGTCGGTGTCATCCTATTATTTACCATGCTAATAATCCGCTGTATTATCATCGCCGAACGTGCTAATCTCGAGTTTATCCGTAATTATGGTTACGCCATTGCTGGTATTCTTTTTGTACATTTTTTCTTAAATATAGGGATGACGACAGGGCTATTGCCCGTAGTCGGTATTCCATTACCATTTATTAGTAAAGGTGGATCATCACTCACAGCATTTTCGATTATGATCGGCGTACTGATAAAAATGGACATGGCCAGATTTAGATCTAATTAGATATATTCATACATGACTTTTAAAATAGAACATACAGACCTTTCCTCATCTGCCAGAGTTGGCACGATTACCACAGCACACGGTGATATACTTACACCTATCTTTATGCCTGTAGGTACACAAGGCACTGTAAAAGGTATTCACCAACACGAACTCAAAGAAGACGTCAAAGCACAGATTATCCTCGGCAATACCTATCATCTGTATCTACGCCCTGGAATAGACATCCTAAATAAAGCTGGTGGCCTACACCAATTTATCAACTGGGATAGACCCATACTGACCGATTCGGGTGGTTATCAGGTATATTCGCTCAAAGGGATGCGCAAAATAACGGAAGAAGGAGTCAAATTCCAATCTCATATTGATGGCTCTAAACACTTTTTTAGTCCTGAGTCTGTCATGGATATACAGCGCAAAATCGGTGCAGACATCATGATGGCTTTTGACGAATGCACACCCTATCCTTGTGACTATCGCTATGCTAAAAATTCTATGCACATGACACACCGATGGCTAAAGCGATGTATAGATAGGTTTGACAATACAGATCCCTTGTATGATTACCATCAAACGTTGGCACCGATCGTACAAGGTAGTACTTATACAGATCTCAGAGAAGAATCTGCACACTTCATTGCAGCACAATACAGAGAAATGAATGCCATCGGAGGGCTTTCCGTCGGCGAACCTCATGAGGAAATGTACGCTATGACTGACCTCGTATGCAGCATCCTGCCTAAAGACAAACCACGATATCTTATGGGTGTAGGCCTTCCGGAAAACATCCTCGAAGGGATCGCTTCTGGTATAGATATGTTTGACTGCGTACTTCCTTCACGCAATGCCAGACATGGTCTTCTATACACTAAAGATGGTGTCATCAATATTAAAAATGCTAAATGGCAAGAAGATTTTTCGCCTATCGATGCAGAAAGCAATGCGCCGACCAGCCGTACACATACTAAAGCTTACCTCAGACACCTGTTTAAAGTAGAGGAATTGCTCGCAGCACAGATAGCAACACTTCACAATCTAAGTTTTTTCCTTTGGCTCGTAACAGAGAGCCGCAAGCAAATCATCGAAGGCACCTTTGCTTCTTGGAAAAACACTATGGTCAAATCTGTAAGTCAACGCCTCTAATGAAGATATTAGATTGGTATATCGTCAAAAAATATCTCAGCACATTCTTCTTTACGATCCTGCTGATCACGATGATAGCCATCACTATCGACTACTTTGAACGGGTCGATAAGTTTATGAATTCCAGCCTTACGGCAAAAGAAATCATCACCGACTATTACTTCCATTTTATACCATGGATCAATGGATTATTGTGGCCACTTTTTGCCTTGCTGGCCGTTATTTTCTTTACATCGCGCATGGCTAAAAACTCAGAGATCATCAGCATCCTGAGTGCAAAAGTCAGCTATTCAAGGCTTATAAGACCGTATATGATCGGAGCAGGCATCCTTGCTACCTTGTTATGGATAGGTAATAACTATGTCATCCCAAGAAGTAACCGACTCAAAAATGAATTTGAAAGCCAGTACATTCGTGCCAGCACTAAAACCACCCTTGATCATAATATACACTTTTGGCTGTCACCGAACGAAAAGGTTTATATACGAAGCTTTTCAGACTCAGATACTACAGGTCGTACTTTCAGATTAGAACGATTTGAAAATAACAAATTAGTTTCTGTCCTTAAAGCCAATAAAATTAAATTTAAAAAAGAACCCAATATCTGGCGACTGGAAAGCTATGAGCGACACACCTTTACGGACAAATCAGAATCTTTAAGCATTCACGACAGTGATTACTTAGACACAACTTTCAATTTTTTACCAGAGGATTTTACCCGCTATACTAGACAAATGGAGATGATGAATACGACTGATCTCCGCAATTTCCTCAAATACGAACAAGCAAAAGGGCTTGACTCGGGTAAAAAATACGAGATAGAACTCTATCGCCGTACTGCAGATCCATGTACTATATTTATACTCACGCTGATAGGTGTAGCTGTCGCATCTCGTAAAGTACGCGGCGGCATGGGCTTCCACTTAGCTGCAGGCATTATTATCGGGGCTGCCTTTGTCATCCTATCTAAATTCTCTACAACATTCAGCACTAATCTCTCTCTTCCACCTATCATCGGTGTCTGGATTCCCAATATTTTATTCTCTATCATCGCTGCATGGTTGGTTAAGACAGCTCAGAAATAGAAAATCAAATCTGTAGATAAATTGAGGATGGTTTATCAGGTATTCAATCTATTCTTTTCATGATTTTAGAATATCATATTTAGGTACAATAAATTAGTTAAACCAAATAATTACAATCTTAGAAAGTTAACATTTCCAAAAACAACTAACCAAATCCATAATTTTACCTCCGGTCTTTCTACTTTTGCGCCTCAATATTTAAAATATAAGTTTATGAAGATTCTCATCAATGATGGAATAGAAGACATAGGGAGAGAAATGCTTGAAAACGCAGGATTTACCGTGGACATGCAAAAAATAGAGCAAGACGACCTCATCACCAAGCTTAATACGTATGATGCTATATGTGTCCGTAGCGCAACGAAAATAAGGAAGGACCTCATCGATGCTTGCCCTAATCTCAAAGCAATAGGACGCGGTGGTGTAGGTCTTGATAATATAGACGTAGATTATGCAAAATCCAAAGGTATTGCAGTAATCAATACACCAGGCGCTTCTTCGAGATCTGTAGCAGAGTTAGCTATGGGTCATATACTAACTATATCCCGATTTTTACAAAGATCTAACCGCGAGATGCCCCTTAATGGCGATAGTCAGTTTAATGCTTTGAAAAAATCATTTGCTGCAGGGCAAGAGGTTGAAGGCAAGACTATAGGTATCATCGGCTTCGGTAGGATCGGTCAGGAAATGGCACGTTGTGCACTTGGCATGGGAATGAATGTATTGGCAACAGACCCATATATTACTAATGCCACTATCGCTCTTGGTCCTCAAGGTATGGATATTAATGTTGACATTCACACAGTTGATTTTAATGATATGCTGGAAGACGCTGATTTTATTTCTATACATACTCCGTCTATAGGAAAGCCGTTGCTCGATACAGAAGCATTTTCAAAAATGAAGGACGGCGTTGTAATTATCAATTGTAGCAGAGGTGATGTAATGGATGAATCAGCATTACTAGCCGCACTAGATAGCGGCAAGGTTGCCGGTGCGGGATTAGATGTATTTCAAAACGAGCCTACACCCCAAAAAGCATTGCTTACACATCCGAGCGTATCACTCACACCTCACATCGGAGCTTCTACTAATGAAGCTCAAAATAAAATCGGTGTCGAGCTTGCTACTAAACTCATCGAGGCTCTCACTAAAAAATAATCCTTGAATTTCAGTAGTGAAAAAACATCAAAACTTGTAAAACATACAAATTTTGATGTTTTTTTATGCAATTTTAAATACCTTTTTTGCATTAGCAGTAGTAATGGAAGCGACTACCTCTACATCAACGTTTTTTACTTCTGCCAACTTGTTAGCTATGATCGGAATATATCCAGGTTGATTGCGTTTGCCTCGGTAAGGCACTGGACTTAGATAGGGAGCATCCGTCTCTAATACGATGTATTCCACAGGTATTTCGGCCACTACCTTATCCACTCCGGCATTTTTATAAGTGAGTACCCCACCGATTCCCATATAAAAACCCAAATCCATAATTTTTTTTGCTTGCTCCATAGTACCATTAAAACAGTGATAAATACCCGTAAGACTGCCATCCTGCAACCCTTCTACAATGCCTATCGTCAAATCCAATGAATCTCTTGAGTGGATAATAATAGGCAAGCCTCCATCTTTTGCCATTTGAATTTGTGCTTTGTAGGCGACTATTTGCTCGTCTGCATAGGTCTTATCCCAGTACAAATCAATACCTATTTCTCCTACCCCATAAAATTTTTGCACTGACAGATATCTCTCAACAATCTTTAACTCATCTTGATAATTTTCTTTGACAGAGCACGGATGTAAGCCCATCATTGGATAACAAAAGGGATGATTATTAGCTACATCAAGCATATCATGTATAGAATTCGCATCTATATTAGGCATGAATATTTTTTCAACACCTTGATTATAAGCTTCTTTGATTACATCATCCCTATCTTCAGTAAATTCTTCCACGTATATGTGGGCGTGTGTATCTATAAACATTACCTTTGCATTTTTTAAAGTAAAAGACCAATTTTTTGACAAAGAAACAAAAATATTATGTAGTTTGGTTAGGACATAAGCCTGGAATTTACAATTCATGGGCTGATTGCCAATTACAGATCAAAGGTTTTCCTAATGCCAAGTACAAGGCTTTTGAAAGTATAGCTGAGGCCGAATTTGCTTTTACACAGAACTTTCAAAAATTTATCATCAAAAATGAGCCAGAAAAGTCAGCGACAAAAAAAGTAGCAACGAGCAATATACCTGATCAAATCATCAGCGACAGTATCTCTGTTGACGCTGCCTGTGCCGGCAATCCCGGAATCATGGAATATAGAGGTGTAGAGACCAAATCTAAAAAACAAATTTTTCATCAAGGACCATTTTATGATGGTACAAATAATATCGGTGAGTTTCTTGCCTTGGTTCACGTCCTTGCATTATTACATAAGCATGATAATGATCATACTGCAATTTATTCTGATTCAAAAACAGCCATCAGTTGGGTAAAAAACAAAAAGGCAAAAACTACTTTAGAGCTCACAAAACGAAATCAGATCTTATTTGATTTAATCGAAAGAGCAGAAACCTGGCTTAAAACCCATACTTTTAAAAACCCGATTATCAAATGGCCAACAGAGAAATGGGGCGAAATTCCAGCTGATTTTGGCAGGAAGTAATCTTGCTATTACTAATTAAATTCGCATTAATTTGACCTTATAATCAGCCTGCATTTTTCCTGCTTTGATGTCATTAAGCTTACGCTGTACGAGTTTCTTTTTCAAAGGTTTCAATTTTTCTGTAAAGAGAATGCCCTCGATATGATCATATTCATGCTGGATGACACGCGCATTGATGCCTTCATATTCCTCTTCGTACTGATTAAACTGCTCATCCATGTATCGAATACGGATTTTAGGAGGACGCTCTACATCACCTCTAACATTAGGTATGCTCAGACATCCCTCCTCGTATGCCCACAGATCGCCACTTTCCTCTAATATCTGTGCATTGATGAAGGCTTTTTTGATCCCAGTTTCTTTTTTATCATCTTCCATGATTTGTATAGTATCAACAATAAAAAGCCGGATAGCCAGACCAATTTGTGGTGCAGCCAGCCCAACACCTTTTGCTCCATACATGGTTTCATACATATTAGAAAGCAGTGTATCCAATGCTTCGTAATCCTGATCAATATCGACACCTACTTTCTTTAAAACCGGATGGCCGTATGTATATATTGGTAATATCATTATTAAATATGTTTTAAATAGCGTTGTAAAATCACAACGGCACTAATTTTATCAATTAAAGATTTATCCTGACGTTTTTTCTTTTTTATACCACTGTCTAAAATAATTTGTTTAGCATGGACCGAAGAAAATTGCTCGTCAGCAAAATCAACCTCAATATCTGGAAATTTAGTTTTGATTAATGATACAAAACCATCAATATCACCCTTCAAATTAGTAAAATTTCCATCAGAGTGGACTGGCAATCCTATAACTATCTTTTCAACAGCTTCCTGTCTGATATAAGTTTCCAGATAGTCCATCAATTTGGACGTTTCTACTGTATCCAGAGCCGAAACTATAATCTGATATGTATCCGTGGCCGATAGACCAGTTCGCTTAAGTCCGTAATCTACACCTATTATCCTCGCCATAAAATGAATGCAAAGATATAAAACATTCCAATTATCATTTAGTTATAATTTTAACATCATACTTTTTTAACTCAAAAATGATCAAGCTCGTAGTAGTATCGGCAAAAAGAAATCACCTCTACCAAAATATGCATAACAATCAAAAAAGCCTCTGCACCAGGGTTGGTACAGAGGCTTCAATCTAAACCTTAAAACTATTTCAAAAAAACTCTCAATTACTCTATAACAATCATCTTCTTAGTAGCTACAAACTCTCCAGCTTGGATGCTGTAGTATAGAACACCTGAAGGCAGGTTGCTCTGATTAAACTCTACGACATTCATACCTTTAGTACCCTGTACACTCCATGATTTAATGGTCTTACCAGTGATATCACTGATAGTAAGGTGTGCAGGCATTGCATCTGGCAAGTTAAAACTGATTGTAGTTGTCTGCTTGAATGGATTCGGATTATTCTGATACAATTCAAAACCTATCTTAGCATCGTTAACTCTCCATGCTATATTCATGATATCGTCATTAGCATCATAAGCTTCTGCATGGATACCTTCTGAATTAACCTGAATCATATTAGTTACATTTCCTCTGTCTTTCGTTACAAATGTAATGGTAAACAAGGTAGCATTAACATCTAACTTCAATGGTGTACCTGTATTCCAGCTTACATTGATAAGGCCATTCTGGATATTGCTTAAGCCAAAATTGCTGTCATTAACATTTAATGTACCTGGGTTGATACCTACAAGTGATACTATGTCAGTATTGAAACCTAAAGTAAATTGCATACCTGAAATACTCGCTATATCAGCTACTTTTACAGGTACTGTGATCGTTTGTCCCATATCAAATGAAACATTATCGGTTGATAATAATAACTGAGATACAGATCTTGTCTCGATGTTATTCGTAAATTTATTTGTCTGAGCATCACCATTGATGTCTCCTACTTTTACAGCTACAAAATCGGTTTTCATATCTGTATTCAATCGGTCTATTTGATATACTTCTGGGAAGGCCTCTCCTTGTGCATCTTTTACGTCAACAAATTTATAGTTTTTGTCAACAAATCTCCACGATGTATTATTCGTAAAATTGTCTTTAACGCCAAGGATCAGCTTTCGGATTTCGGTCAGGTCACTTGCGGATATTTTGCCATCTCTGGTAGCATCCGCAGCTATTTGTTTATACGGAGATGTTAAAGCCTCCATGCCAAGGATATGTCTTTGGATTAGTACAAGGTCATAAGTAGATACACCATTAAGTACATCATCATTCTTAATAGGTGTCACTGTATATTGACCACCTGTAACCATAGCTCCAAAATTAAAGGCCCCATCTTTATCTGTATTTCGGTGCAACTCAGATCCTACTAGATCCACTGCTGCATTCTCGACAGTTTGGTTAGCTTCTGTAGCTATGGTACCACTAACAACTGCTTTTCTGCCATTACCACAAACATTATTATTATCCTGAATCTCAATAAATGTCGTAATTGATGTCTGTACTATGTCACCTGCTGGTGTTAATGCTGCAATCCAAACAGTCACTTCCTGCTGACCTAAATCATCACAATCAAATATAAGATTAGGAACAATTATAAGTGATCCGTTACTACCTTTTGTAACTTGCGCAAAAGATAAAACTACATTATATCCACATGGATGCTTCGCTTCTTTAACAAAGTCAGATGCCCATATTTCGGCCATTCCCTGACCTTGACCTACTTTCATCAGCGTCATGGATAATCCTTTTACTAAGATTCCCGTAGGGGCTTTCTTATTTACTATGCTAAATATCTGCTCTTTTGATGAAATATTACCACATTTATCTTCAAATGTATAAATAATCCTATGCTTTCCTACTGGATAACTTCCTGATGCATCTATAGAATTGCTATTAGCTACAGGAGAGGTAATATTAATGGAGCCATCATTAAATAAATCCACTTTATACGAGCTCTTCAATACAGCAGTACATGCGTCTGCAGCAGATGCTGTTAAAGTAATTGTTCCATTAGCACACTGACCATCATAGGTATCAGCAGATACTTCAGGAGTGATTGGGTTAATTACCGGAGCTACATTATCAGTTACCATTATCTCCTGAGTATATGACCATGTTTTATATCCACCTTTATCTAAAGGCTGACACCAGTCTAAAACTGTCCACTTTCTCAATATTTTGAAACATGCAGGACTAGATGGATTATTGAAATTAAATATTTGGTCAGCATAATCAGCACCTACTAATGAACAAGCACCCTGATTTAAAACAGGCCTTCCCAATACATCAGGCGAAAAAGCAGATGAAGTAGGATCGCCACATCCATTCATAGATACATTTTGAGGCCATTCAGTCGCTAAAGGTCCAGTATATGGTGCTAAAGCTTGTATCGTTATGGTCTGTGTACATGATGCTGATCTACCACCGGCATCTGTTACAGTAAATGTTCTTGTTATTGTACCTACACGACAATTTGTAACCTTTTCTACATGGGTTTCAACGATATTTAAATTCTGACAGTTGTCATACGCTACTGCACTTCCAAAATCCTTAGATAGATTATTTAAATCATAAACAAAATCACAATCTATTGTTTGATCTTTAGGACATGTAATAGTCGGTCCTATCTTATCCTGTATTTGTGCACTCACCATACAGTCGTTATAATTGCCCGATGCATCTATACTTCTAAATACAACCATTTGGTTTTGTGGTATATCTACACAACAGAATTTAGCAAAACTACTGAATCCACAAGGGTTTTCGATTTCTACAACATAATAATATTCTGTTGACTCGCTATCAATATCATTCCAATTACCATCCTTACCCTGAACTACATAATCACCGCTTGCATCAGGTTGTCCCGGTGCCCAAGGATAAACATAGTTTGTAGCTTCTGCACTTGACCATAAAAATGATCCTTCTGTCTTGATGTCATTTAAGCCGATCAATAAAGGATCTATAAATGCTGTAGGCAGTTTTGAATATGCCTGATCTTTAACCCATCCAGCTTCTGCCAGTGAATTATACGATACAACATAACCCTCTAAAGCTTTTGCAGTCTTATAGGCTACTGATGGTGTCTTTTTATCATTGGATAGATAGTAGTAATGCTTTTTACCTGCAACCGTATATTCACCTAGATATTTGAATCCTGGTAAAACTGGTGTTTCGCAATCACCACATGTATTAGGGTTCATTCTCTTTACTACAAAGCTTAAAGCCGAACACTCATCATAACTTCCATCATCAAATGAACTAGCAGGTACATGAGCAGTACCATCAGATGTCAATGCTACAACATCAAATTCATCACATATAGTAACAGGTGGAGTATTGTCCACAACAGTTACAGTAATTTCTTTTTCACTTGGATTTTTACATGCATCGTAGGCTGTATAAACTACTTTGTGAATACCTACAGGTAAACTCACTGCCTTAGACTGTCCATGCTTAATAAACGGACCAGGATCTGAGCCGCCATTCAAATAAACAGTGATATCAACCGTTAAAGATGCTGCATCAGCACAATTATCTACTAATGCTGGTGTAGGTAATGTGATCTTTGCCTCACATACACGATTGCTTGTAGATGCAGTAATGTCCTGAATACCAGAAATAACTGGTCCTTTATTATCATAAATCTCGATCATCTGCGTTACAATCGTAGGTGCTAAGTTTCTGCATGACCACTCTACGATAGTCCATTTACGCATGATTTTAGTTACACATTTGATCGTCGGCAACTTAGTATCTTCGTATGTCACTATCAACCCACAAAACATATCCTGATTGCCATATAAATCAGTGGTTCCAAGTTTAGGGGTTCCTGTACCAAATTGAGTACCTGATGGATATGGTGAAGGATTGCCATTTAGCAATTTAGCCCATTCAGTACCATCACAAGATAACGCTTTATTTTCGGATATTAAATAATTAGAAGGGAATACAATATCCGCAAAGTTAATCGTAGTTACATCAAAAGTAATTTCACAGATATCAGACTTATTACCCGAAGCGTCTGTCGCCTGATACTTACGTACTACTCTTTTCAATACATTAGCAGGTAATCCTGAAGTACAATTGTTTGCCTGGACTACTTCTCCGATTGTGTCTAATTTTACAACGCTACAATTGTCAGTAACAGTCGGAGTAAAAGTACTCATTTGGAGACAACTTAAAGTCATAATACCAGAAGGACAATTGATAACTGGCTTTTGCTTATCCTCGATGATAAGGTTTGACCAACAAGAATTACTGCCATTAATAACCTTACCAAATAAGGTCTTGCCAATATGACTACAGTTTATCTTTGGGCTTCCTGGTATAGCCGGACCATTCATGGTCTCTGATACCATTACAGTGGTACTACCACCACAAGTAGAACCATCTGCCAGTAACATAGATGATGTAATCTCTGCCTCTCCTTTGTTATCCAGAGAAACCTGAACATCCCTTATACAAGCACAAGAAGACTGAGCGTACGCACCAATGTTAATTAAAATGCCCATAAACAAGACGAATAGAAGCCTTGTCAACGGACGGGGGTTAGTAAATTTTGCTTTCATCATGAGATCCAATTTTGAGTTTAAAAATTAATTAATAAGAAAAAGCTACTTACTCCGCACAAATTCCTATGTGCCCGAGCTGTATGTGATTGATGAATATCCTACTTAATCAGCTACATAACAATGATGTCATGCAACCTCTACTTTTACTGTTCGAAATAATTATTTTTGTTTTTAGGGGAGCTGTCTGTATCTCATTCCACTGAATTACATTCCAACTTCGAAGCACAAATGTAGAATATTCATAATATGTAACAAAAAGAAAATGAATATATTTTTTATAATTTATTTTTTTAATATGTAAATAATCAATAATTCAAGCCTTTATAAAAATATTTTTTTTAGCATTTTTTTATCAATCATATTAATAAATTACATAATATGTATTGATCGAAAAAAACTGTCATTCTTTTTAACTATTGGTCATATCCATAATCGTGACCTAAATACTCATAAACTGATATTAATCAATATCAAAATGCTATCCACCATATCAGAAATATACTATAAACATACAACATATCTATATTATAACATTTAGGACTTTTCTACCTATTTAATCTAACTATGAAAATCTGATACGTTTGCCTTTTTATTTATAACCTTTTATAATTTGCATTAAATTTAAGTTAAAGCAACTACACTATGTTCTGTATTTACCGAACTAACTATAATTTTGCAGAAAAATTAATACATCCTATGGACAGTAGAGTTAAGGATCTTATAGAGAGTTTTTCAAAATATTTTGAAACCTACCATAACTTTGCTCCTTTAACAAGTAAGATATACGCGTATCTTTTAGTAGAGAATGACTCGGGAGGAACATCCTTTGATACCCTGACAGAAATATTTAATGCCAGCAAAAGCTCAGTATCTAATAGCCTTAATGTACTCACTCAGCTAAAATACATAGAATATTACTCTAAAATTGATCAGCGCAAACGCTTGTACCGGATTGCGCCTAATGCTACCATGATACGGTTAGAAAAAATTCATGATCTATTAATATTAGAAAAAGATCTGTCTGAAAAATTTAAAAGATATTTACTTGACACAAATGATGATCCTCAAAACATCCAAATTATTAAATCAAATATATACATTGAACACTTAGATAGCACAGTGCGCCAATTGGCCGATACCATTCAAAAATTAAATTCACTCAAAGATAAAAATTAATATATTTATATGAAACAGCATATATTCGCCCTCGTAGTAGGAATAATAACCATAATATCCTGCAAAAACCAACCAAATCAAGCAATGAAGTCCATGTCTGCCCCACCTATTCCGGTAATAGAAGTCGGCACAAAAAACATTACAGGTCATCAGGTCTTTCCGGTCAATATAGAAGGTAAAATCAATAATGCAGTTAGAGCCAAAATATCCGGTTATATCAAAGAAGTATATGTAGATGAAGGCCAACATGTCAATAAAGGGCAGCCATTATTTAGATTAGAGACAGATGTCCTGACTCAAAATGCCCGTGCTGCCAGCGCAGGTATTAGTGCAGCCGACGCAACGATCACCGCTGCTCAAGCTGCTGTAAATGCGGCTCAAGTAGAAGTAAACAAACTTATTCCTTTAGTACAAAAAAGTATTATCAGCAATGTACAACTTGAAACGGCCCAGGCTAACCTTTCTAGAGCACAAGGGCAACTCGAACAGGCCAAAGCCAGCAAATTACAAGCTCAGGCCAATCTTAGTAGTATCCGTGCCAATATAGATTTTGCCATCGTCAGGAGTCCTGTAACTGGAGTTATCGGCTCTATCAACTATAGAGAAGGAAGCCTCGTGGGGCCATCTGACCCAATGCCAATAACAATGGTGTCTGAAACAAGTGAAGTTTATGCCTATTTTTCAATGAATGAAGCTGAATATCTCGATTTCCTAGGAAATACACCTGGCAAGACGGTCAAAGAAAAATTAAATAATCTCCCCGCAGTAGAACTTAAACTTGCAAACGGTCAGATATATCCAGAAAAAGGTAAAATCCAGACCGTAACAGGCCAAATCGATCCGCAAACCGGTAGTATTAAATTTAGATCCATCTTTAAAAATCCTTCAGGGCTGTTAAGTAATGGAAATAGCGGTTTTGTACTTATACCTAAATATTATAAAGATGCAATAGTAATACCTGAAAGTGCATCTTACGAACAGCAAGGAATCATCTATGTCTATACCGTTAAATCAGACACCGTTTACAATACAGCTGTTCAGGTAGAAGATAGAGTTAGCCACTTGGCATTAATAAAATCGGGTCTTAAAAAAGGTGATTTCATTGCTGTAAAAGGAATCGCTAAGCTAAAAAGCGGGATGGCAATCAGTCCACAGCCAGTTGTTATCGACTCAGTCATTAATGCTGTAAAACCTATCATGTAATTAAAATTTGATGTAAGTTATGCTAAAAACATTTATAGAAAGACCTGTACTTTCAACAGTTATTTCGATCATTATAGTAATTTTGGGAATTTTAGGTCTCAAAATTTTACCTGTCACACAATATCCAGACATCGCCCCACCGACAGTACAGATCTCTGCAAATTATCCCGGAGCAAACGCTCAAACGGTACTCGAAAGTGTAATCATTCCAATCGAGGAGCAAGTCAACGGTGTAGAAAATATGGATTATATTACCTCAACAGCGACAAATACCGGTTCTGCGTCAATTCAAGTCATGTTTAAACAGGGAGTTGATCCCGATATTGCTGCGGTCAATGTTCAAAATAGGGTTGCCAGAGCCGCCCCATTACTACCTGCTGAAGTGACAAGATCAGGGGTTGTAACCCAAAAACAACAAACAAGTTCTTTAATGTTTGTATCCTTCTATTCGGATAAAGCCGAAATAGACCGTACTTTTATTCAAAACTACATCAACATCAATGTAGTACCTGAGTTAAAAAGGGTAAGCGGAGTCGGAGATGCCACAGTTTTTGGAAGCCGCAATTATTCAATGCGCATTTGGTTAGATCCAGTCAAAATGGCGAATTACGGCTTGGTGCCCTCGGACATCAGTGCTGCTATCAATGAGCAAAGCCTTGAAGCTGCCGCTGGTCAGTTTGGAGAAAATAATGGTGAATCCTTCCAGTATGTCATTCGCTATAGCGGTAAATACAGAACCCAAGAACAATATGAAAATATCGTTATCAGATCGACTGGTCAGGGGCAAATCCTATATCTCAAAGATGTAGCTAAAATCGAATTGGGAGCCCAAAGTTACGTCGGTGTGTCTAAAATGAATGGAAAACAAGCAGTCGCAATAGCAATTTACCAGACGCCAGGCTCTAATGCTCAAGAAATAGTCATAAATCTACGTGCCAAACTGAATGAATTATCTAAAAGTTTTCCTGATGATCTGAAATATTCTATCATGTTTGATACAAACGAATTTTTAGATGCATCCATTTCTAAAGTAGCAAATACGCTACTTGAAGCATTCATACTCGTTTTTATCGTTGTTTTTATTTTCTTGCAAGATTTTCGTTCTACATTGGTTCCAATGATTGCAGTTCCTGTGGCCATAATTGGCACTTTCTTTTTTCTCAATCTTTTTGGATATTCACTCAACCTATTGACGCTTTTTGCCCTTGTGCTTGCCATAGGTATTGTAGTTGATGATGCCATAGTAGTGGTCGAAGCTGTCCATGCTAAAATCGAAAAAACCGATTTGGTAGGCAAGGCTGCATCTTTAAGCGCGATGCATGAAATTTCCGGGGCAATAATTTCCATTACACTTGTCATGGCGGCAGTATTTATTCCGGTGACGTTCATTCAAGGCCCTACAGGAGTATTTTATAAGCAATTTGGCGTGACACTTATAGTGGCCATTCTGATTTCTGCACTCAATGCTTTAACATTAAGTCCTGCATTATGTGCTCTATTGTTAAAAGAACACAAACAAAATAGTGAAAATCAAAGCTTTATGCAAAGATTTTTTACTTCTTTCAACACAGGATTTAATGCTGTTACACATAAATATGTACAGAGCTTTGGGCTTTTGCTTCGACATAAATGGATAACATTTTTGATTTTAGTACTTTGTGGTGCAGGGATATTCTATGCTAATAATACAATGCCTTCTGGATTTGTACCTAATGAAGACAGAGCTTTTATCATGGGAAATTTTGAGTTGCCTTCTGGTGCTTCATCTGACAGAGTCGCAAGCCTCCAGGATGAATTCTACCAAAAAGCATCCAAAATACCCGGAGTTAAAATGATAACTCTTGTATCAGGATTTAGCTTTATTTCCGGCCAAGGTTCTAATTTTGGAATGGCTATGGTGACACTAGATGATTTTGAGAAACGCAAAGACAAAAGGATGTCCACAGATGCTGTCGTAGGACAACTATTTGGTATAGCCTCTCAAATGCCAGAGGCTAACATGATTTTCTTCTCGCCTCCGAGTGTACCGGGATTTGGGGTATCTTCAGGTTTTGATCTCAAACTACTCGACAAGTCAGGTGGCGATCTTAATGAATTTAATCAAGTAGTCCAAGGTTATCTAGGCGAACTAATGAAAAGGCCTGAAATCCAATACGCTCAAACATCGTTCAATACTAATTATGCACAATATGAAATAGAATTAAATATCCCGCGTGCTAAACAGTCGGGTGTGTCCGTAAGTGCTATTTTTAGTGCCCTACAGGGATACATCGGTGGTATATATGCTGCTGATTTTACTAGATATGGCAAGCAGTATAGAGTGATGATACAGGCTCTGCCCCAAGATCGCGTGAGCGAACAAGATCTTCAAAAAATATATGTTCGTACAGCTATGGGTGATATGGCACCGATTACGCAGTTTATGTCTCTAAAACGCATCTACGGTCCACAAACGATCACCCGATTTAACCTATTTACCAACGCAGGAATCACAGGAGCCAGCAAACCCGGATACAGTACCGGAGACGCAATTAAAGCTGTACAGGAAGTTTCAGCTGCTACTTTGTCCAATAATTATGGAATTGAATTTTCGGGATTATCCAGAGAAGAAATCAAAGCTGGCAATCAAACACTTATCATATTTGTACTTAGCTTACTCTTTGTGTATTTTTTGCTTTCAGCACAGTACGAAAGTTACTTATTGCCTTTTTCTGTTATCCTTTCTCTTCCCGGAGGAATCATGGGTGCATATTGGGCTCAAAAACTGGCTGGATTAGAAAATAATATTTATTTCCAAATTGCTCTGATTATGCTTGTCGGACTATTAGCTAAAAACGCAATTCTAATTGTCGAATTTGCTATACAGCGGCGGCGTCATGGCGAATCTATAGCAGCCTCAGCACTCAATGGCGCCAAAGCACGTCTCAGACCTATTTTGATGACTTCTCTGGCCTTTGTTTTTGGTATGATGCCGCTTGTATTTGCAACAGGAGTGGGTTATGTAGGCAACAGATCAATCGCTACAGGGGCTGCCTTCGGATTGCTAATAGGTACTTTGACAGGCATCTTTAATGTGCCGGTACTCTATGCTGTTTTCCAATGGATACAAGAGAAAATAAGCCCTGTAAAATTTTATAAACCAGAAATCAACAGTTAATATGAATTCCCGTATTTTCAGTATAAAATATGCCCTTTACATCATTATTGCCGGCACCTTGCTAAGTATGCAATCGTGTTTTACTTCAAAAAATTATATTCGACCCGAAAAAGAAGTCGTACAAGAAAAATATTTTCGCACAGACCAAATCAATCAGGACAGTCTAAGTATGGCTAATTTGTCATGGCGCTCAGTATTTACAGATGATAAGCTCAGCAAATACATCGATCAGGCCTTGACTAATAATATGGATATCCGTATAGCCATCCAAAACATCAATGTTGCCGAAGCCTATGTCAAACAAGGGAAAGCATCATTTTTGCCTTTTATTAGCGGGAATGCTTCTTATACTTATATCAATCCTTCACTAAATGGATCCTCAGGTATAAATCTCACCGAAAGAACAAATATCAATCAATATGAGTTATCTGCCGGTTTGTCATGGGAAGCTGATATTTGGGGCAAAATCAGAAGCAATTACAGAGCTGCCAATGCATCCTACTTACAAAGTATTACAGCACACCAAACTGTTAAATCCAAAATAATCGAAAGTCTTGCTTCCATTTACTATCAGCTCATGGCCTTAGATAAGCAACAACAGATTACTACATCAACAGTACAGCTCCGTGAGTCAAGCCTTCAAACCATCCAGGCGCTTAAAGAGTCAGGTCAAGTGTCTGAAGTAGCGGTTCAACAGACACAAGCTCAATTGTACAATGCACAATCCCTATTGTTAGATATCGAAAACAATATTAAATCTTTAGAAAATACTTTCTGCATTCTATTAGGCGAATATCCGCATGCTGTAAGTCGTAATCAATTAAACCAACAACGCATAGATACTGTTTTTCATACTGGTGTACCGGCACAATTATTGAGCAATAGACCTGATGTGATGGCTGCAGAATATGGACTTATCCAGGCATTTGAACTGACCAATGTGGCCAGAAGTAATTTTTATCCGGCACTTCGATTGACAGCCAATGGTGGAATCCAAAGCCTCCAATTTAATGATTTATTTAATGTCAATTCACTATTTGCAAGCTTGATTGGATCACTTACTCAACCCATATTTAATGGAAGACAAATCCGTACTCAATACGAAGTACGTCAAGCTCAACAAGAGATTGCCCTCTTAAATTATAAAAAAGCAGTTATGATAGCGAGTCAAGAAGTTTCAGATGCACTCTATGCTTTCCAGACAAATGATAAAAAAATCAATCTCAAACTAAAGGAGTACTCTTCATATCAAAAAGCGGCAGAAGATTCAGAAGAGCTATTAGTAAATGGGTATGCCAATTACCTAGAAGTACTAACCGCTCAGCAAAATGCTTTAAATGCACAATTAAGTGTAGTAAATGCAGAACTTAACCGGCTTATTTCCATAGCACAGCTATATGCTGCTGTAGGTGGAGGTTGGCGTTAACCGACTAAAAATCTCGACAAAACAAATTTCTAAACAGGATATTTCGCTTCTAAATATCCTGTTTTTTTTAGAAATTTTATACCTTATGATAAAGGGATTTTTACGGATGTATGGGACTGTCATCCCATTTTCACATACTAATTTCCGACCCTTTCCATATATTTCATCCCCTTCTTTATAATAGTCATATCTTTCAAAATATGGCGATGCATAGTACATTTTGTATTTAACCAAAATATCTTTAGAATACGAATGTCGGTCTAATACCCATTCTACATTCAAATTAGTCCAATCTTTATAAAAAAATAGCAAATCTCTGCGTTAGAAAGCCTCACTATAGCTAAGGCTATGTTTGCGTTTTCTGCCTTGATATTTACTATTTTTCCTACTAAATCTTTGGACCATTTAAAAATATAATGGGTCTAAGTCACGGGGAAAGTTTTGTAGATGTTCGATATTGGATATTTTATTTTTCTTTAAGAATTTTATAGAATATCCGTACAATGGATATTCTGTCATTATAGAACAGACCATACTATCCAATACACGCATGTCGTCATCGCATTTACAAAAATTATCTACAATATAAGTCCAAGCAATAATTTTGGATAAGGTATCTACAAAAGTATAATTACCATTAGAGATATCGATATGCAACTTTTCTATGTGCATAGGCTTACGTTCACAAGAAACTACAAGCACTATGCAAACGGCAATAAGAAAATAATACTTCTTGCTCATCATAAACTTCCTTTTATAGTTACTAAAAAACGCATCTGTGTCCAGAATGGTTTTTTATCCCTTTTGTGTTGTAACAACCACCATGATGCAAAGCCTTTACCAAAAATATTTGTATTTTGATAGCTAATGAGATCATTATTATCTAAACCAAAGTGATCAAAAACTTCTATTAAGAACGCACCTGTCCACACTTTTGTCGAGGAATTGTAAAACTATAGCCCTGTGTGTGGATTTTGGTATATTCTGTATCATTTACTAATATCGTCATTAAGCCGACCGATATGATTTAAAAGCATATACAAAACACAATAATCTATTTTCATATAATTAAAAAGCAAAAAAGGTGAAACTTCCTAAGAAGCTCACCTCATATAATATCATGAAAGTTTTAAAAATCCTTACAGACTATTGACGTATCTTGTCAATTTAGACTTCAAGTTGGAAGCTTTGTTTTTGTGCCATGTATTTTTCTTAGCAAGTTTATCAACCATGCTGATTACCTTAGGCAAAAATGTAGTAGCTTCTGTTTTATCAGTCATAGCTCTCAATTTAGCAATAGAGGTACGTGCTGATTTTTTGTAATATCTATTACGAAGCCTGATTTTAATATCTTGTCTGATTCTCTTTTTTGATGACTTATGGTGTGCCATAAATTTTTATTATTTTTAATACACTTTTTCAAATCGGACTGCAAAGGTATATCATTCTATTCAAACGAAAAAACATTCAGAAGAAAAAATGAACTATATTCCACTTTTTTTTACAAATTGGCACTAAATTGTCTTAATATTGTAAATAAAAACTTAAACAGGAACGTTCTGTTATATCTCAGTAGCATATTTAATACTTTTGAGCCTTAATTTATTAAATCAATTATAAAGTTTAGCGAAATAATGAAGGATTATTCATATGTGTTTAATGCACATCCTGCATATATAGAATCCATGTACAAAAACTATAAGCAGGATCCGAGATCTGTTGATGAAGGTTGGCGAATATTTTTTGATGGTTTTGATTTTAATTTAAATGGCAATAGTTCTACCGATAGTAGTCTTATTACTGAAGGTATCTCAGAAAAAGAATTTGGCGTTATGGCCATTATTCACGGATTTAGGGACAGAGGCCATCTCCTATCCACTACTAACCCCATCAAAAGCCGAAAGGACAGAAAGCCACACTTAGATTTAGCCGACTACAATTTAGATCAATCTGATTTAGGCAAAGTATTTTTGGCAGGGGAAGAAATCGGTCTTAAAAATGCAACGCTGCAACAGATTCTCAATAGGCTTCATGAGATCTACAGTGGCCATATAGGTTTTGAATATAACCACATCTTAGACAGAGAAAAAAGAATGTGGCTTAGAGATAAAATCGAAAATAGAATCAACGATGGTAGTTTTGGTATCAGTCATAACCAAAAATTAAATATCCTCACACAGCTCAACGGTGCTGTCATTTTTGAAAAATTCCTTCATACCAAATATGTTGGGCAAAAGAGATTTTCTCTGGAAGGTGGTGAAACGACAATAGCAGCTCTGGATGCTATCATACAAAAGGCTGCCGAAGGGACAGTAGAAGAAGTAGTCATGGCCATGGCACACCGAGGCAGACTTAATATTCTTGCCAACACCTTAGGTAAGACCTATGATCAGATTTTTAATGAGTTTGAAGGTACCGCTATCTTAGACCAGAGCTTCGGTGATGGTGACGTAAAATACCACCTTGGATTTTCATCTCAGGTAACCCTCCCATCCGGTAAAATCGTCCATCTTAAGCTTGCCCCAAATCCATCTCACTTAGAAGCTGTAAACCCCGTGATGGAAGGCTTTACACGTGCTAAAGCGGATGTTTTATACAAGGGTGACTACGATAAAATCATGCCTATCCTGATTCATGGTGACAGTGCCGCCGCTGGTCAGGGTGTCGTCTATGAAACCACTCAAATGTCCCAATTGCCCGGATATTATACAGGAGGTACCATCCATTTTGTAATCAACAATCAAATCGGGTTTACTACCAACTTTGATGATGCGCGCTCTTCTACCTACGCTACAGCTGCAGCTAATATGATCCAAGCACCGGTTTTCCATGTCAATGGTGATGATCCGGAAGCCGTAGTCTTTGTGTCAGAACTTGCAGTAGCGTATCGTCAAAAATTCCATTGTGATGCCTTTATCGACATGGTATGTTATCGAAGACATGGACACAATGAAGGTGATGATCCAAAGTTTACTCAACCACAAATGTATAAACTGATTGACCAGCATCCTAATCCTAGAGAAATCTATCTGAGTAAACTTATCGAACGCGGTGATGTCACTAAAGATACTGGTGAAAAACTCGAAAAAGAATTTTGGAATCAGCTTCAAGAAAGACTTGACTTAGTCAAACAGCATGAATTGCCATATATATATCAAGAACCGGAACAACAGTGGCGAAAACTAAAAAAGACCATTGACGTTGCAGATATGGTAACACCTATAACCGGGATTAAACAGACGGATATAGATAAGATTTTAAATCACTTAATGCAATACCCTGCTAACTTCAACGTCAACTCTAAGGTAAAACGTCTGCAAAAATCCAAACAAGATTTACTCAATAAAGGTCAGGTAGATTGGGCCTTTGGCGAATTATCAGCTTATGCTTCTCTCTTGCTCGACGGACACAATGTACGTATGAGTGGACAGGATGTCAAAAGAGGTACATTCTCACACAGACACGCTGTTTTCTTTGACGAAGAAACTGATGCCCAATACAACCGTTTGAATACACTAGAAGAAGCAACAGGCCAATATCTCATATACAACTCATTACTTTCTGAGTTTGCTGTTTTAGGCTTTGAATATGGCTACTCGCTTGCATCACCTGATCATCTGGCAATATGGGAAGCGCAGTTTGGTGACTTTTACAATGGTGCACAAACGATAGTGGACCAGTTTATAAGTGCCGGAGAAAGTAAATGGCAGAGAATGAGTGGAGTCGTCATGTTATTGCCTCATGGTATGGAAGGTCAGGGCCCAGAACACTCCAGCGCAAGATTAGAGCGATTTTTACAGTTGTGCGCTGATTTTAATATGATCGTATGTAATACCACTACACCAGCTAATTACTTCCATATGATCAGACGACAACTGGCTATGCCGTACAGAAAGCCTCTGATCCATATGTCGCCTAAATCTCTACTTAGACATCCAGAATGCATCAGTAATATCACAGACATGACTGGCAATACAAAATTTATGGAAGTCATTCCCGATACAGACATCAAAAAAGCTAAAAGAGTCTTGTTCTGTAGTGGTAAGATCTACTACGACCTACTGGATTATAGAAACAATAATAACATCAAGGATATAGCGATAGTCCGTGTAGAGCAGCTCTATCCGCTACCGGAAGCAGAGATCAGAAGCATTATCAAGCAATATGGCAAAGCCGAAATATTCTGGGTGCAGGAAGAATCCGCTAATATGGGTGCATGGTCTTACTTGATGGAAACCTTTAGAAAAGATCCTATAAATCTGATATCTAGAAAGGCGAGTGCTTCACCAGCGACAGGATTCAAAAAAATACACGATCAGCAGCAGGAGCAAATCATAAAAGAAGCTTTCGACTCTAAATAGATGTAATTTAATAAATATTTGCAAAAGGTCATTTTTCCACAAGAGAGATGGCCTTTGGTAATTTTTAAAGCATAGCCTATAGTTTCCAAAATTTTAATATGTAGCGCCCATAGACATAAAAATCAAAAAAGAGCACCCTACTCCTTAGAGAGGTATGCTCTTCAGTCTTGGTTATTAAAAGAGTAAATTTTTATTTGACCGTCAGCAATAAATATTAATCAGCATAATATTTTATCATGGACAAGATTTCTTTATCAATGTGAAGCTCTGGTACTAATTCAAATAAGATAGTATGCATTGCATGATCTTCTAAAAGTGCATCCTCCATCAACGATATGCACATTTCCTTATCTTTATCTAAGTAATGCAATGCAGCTCTACAATATACAAGATCAGCACCATAAGTATAATCTTCTGCTTCATCCAATACTTGCTCAGCCTCTTCTAAAAGTCCCATTTTTATAAGGAAACTGGAATACTCCCTCCAGTAAAGTGTCTCCTCCGGTCCAGTCTGGGTTGCCAATTGAAAATTAACGGTCGCCTTATTATAATCTTCCACTGCTACATAAGCCTTGGCAAGACCTAAATAATACTCCTCTCGTCTGTCTTCGAGCTGGATTGCCTTATGGTATGCATTGATAGCATTGTACCAGGTCTGATCACTAGCATAGCACTCACCTAAAAGGAAGAAAGCTTCATCATTATACCCATCTAATTTAATCGCTTTGAGCAACCATTGCTTCGCCACATTGATTCGCTTAAGCGAAATATTACACTCAGCAATATTAACCATAAGCTCATGATTAGAACCAAACTTATGGAATGCTTCATTGTAGATTTCTAAAGCCTTGCCAAAATCCTTTATTTGACGACAAGTATCAGCACAATCTAAATATGCACTTTCAAATTCAGGGTTTATAATGTATGAATACTCAAGTGCTTCCACTGCTTTTTCGTATTCCCAAGTACATGTATATCCATGACCTAGGTTATACCACGCTTGATAGTTATATGGATCACAATCGATGATATCTAAATGTAATTTAACACTATCTTCATATCGCCTTGACAACTCAGCACTGATCCATATACGCTCCATCGCCTCTTCATTTTTACAATCAAGCATTACAGCTTCTGCCATGGTATCGTACATAGCATTGTAATCTTTCATGTTTTCATGAATGAAAGATTCACTAACTAATATATCTACATAATCACTTTTAGTAGCACCCGCTTTTGCGTCTTCTATAATAATATGGGCTTTATCAAATTCCTTTTTTTGAGCATAAATTCTGACTTTCAGCATCTGTATCTCTCGCTCATACGGTGCTATATTTTCAGCAATATCAAGAGTTTCCAATGCCTCATTAATATTACCCTGATTTACCAATATCCTAGCTTTGATTATATAAAAATCAGATCTATATTTATATTGCTCGATAGCGATGTTGACAACTTCAATAGCTTTATCAAAAAGATATTCATCCTCATAATAATCTACCAGCTGTATCAAAACTTTATCATTTAAAAACCTAATATCTCCTTGCTCGAATCTGCTCTCAAATTCTGACACGAGATTGATTAAAGTTGTGTCTCGTTTTACCTTGTTTTCCATACTTGTGTTGAGTCCGGGATTAAATTACGGTGTAAATATAGATATATTTCGGTGGCTACAACCTTTTTAAAAAAACTTTTTTTCCACAATTTTCATTTTTTTTCTCAAATGATTTTTTTATTCATATATTTGATTATCAATTATTTATGAAGATATGCCCTTTTTAATTGTTAATTAACGCATTAACCAACACATGTTAATACATGTTTCATTTTTATTAATTGAACTGCATTTTATACCTCATTTTTTATCAAAATTTATCTCAATACCAACGATTATTTAAAAAAATATCAATTAACCATTTTAATCCAACCCCATTTACATCTTATTTATATTGCAATGTTTTAGTATGTTAATATGTGTTTCGCAGATCCCTTTTGGAATACAAGAATACCACCCAATTTTACCCCTATTTGCTTCAATTCATCACATATTTTAAAAGATACTGCTTAGATTATCATAAAAAAAATAATACATCAGCAAAATTCTATAAAATTCACCACAATGAATTTGCTAAAATATCAAAGATTAAAGATTAAAGACAAATATTAATAACTGCTATTAAAAAACTACCCTAACTTATATGCAGTTTCATGCTTCATATAATATCAAGATGCATCATGCTAGTTATTTAAGAAGCTAAAAACAAAAAATTTTAATATAAATTTCTTCAAATCATTGCAAAAATCATAAATATTACTAATTTTGCACTCGCTTATAAAAGCAGGTCCTATAGCTCAGTTGGTTAGAGCACCTGACTCATAATCAGGTGGTCCCAGGTTCAAGTCCTGGTGGGACCACAACACAAAAACGCAATTATCTAATATCCAGATAGTTGCGTTTTTTTTATAAAGTAAATTGGTCACAAATTACTTCCCAATAAAAATTTATAAAACAGATACCAGTTTTTAAATTAAATAATAAACCAATCCAGGTAATGATAAATTTTTATTTAAATCGACACCCTATCCAGATTGGTTTTAGTTAAATTATCCTTAAACCTTTTGGAGTTTTTATATACACAAAAACATTACATTCTTTATATTGTCTTTATTCGTATTCAACCATTTATATAAATGAAACACTTATTTATTGCACTGATTGTTATAACATCAGCTTTGAGATCTTATGGTCAATCCTACGAGAATCCTTTTACAATTGAAGGTAATATTACTGATGTGGTCAATCATGAACCTTTAGAATTAGTAGCGGTATCTATATTCAATACATCCGATAGTACAATTGTAAGTGGCGACATTACCGATGAAAAAGGTCATTTTAAAATTGAGGTTAAGCCAGGAAACTTCTATTTAGTGGCCGAACTCATCTCCTATCATCCTAAAAAACTTAGCAATATTGTCGTTTCCAATAATAATCGAAACGTAAATATAGGTACTATAAATATTGGCACTAATGCTGAGACCCTTGAAGCCGTACAAATTACCGGCAAAAAGAGTGAAAGCTCCTTTGCACTTGACAAACGCGTATTTAACGTAGGACAAGACCTGGCTAACCGAGGTGGAACTGCCGTTGATGTCCTAGATAATGTACCTTCCGTCACAGTAGATGTTGATGGAAATGTTAGCCTAAGAGGCAATGGTAATGTCAAAATACTGATAGATGGCAAGCCTGGTGGCATCTCCAATGCTAATGGTAGCAACTTCCTTAAATCTCTCCAGGCAAATATGATAGAGAGAATAGAAGTCATCACTAACCCATCTGCGCGATACGAAGCAGAAAGTATGTCCGGCATTATCAACATAATCCTGAAAAAGAACAATAAAGCAGGTATCAATGGTAGCTTTGAACTTTCAGGCGGATGGCCTGAAAATTATGGCGCCGGTGCCAATATAAATTACAGAAAAGGTAAAACTAATTTCTTCTTTAATTATGGTCTCAACTTTGGCAACAGCCCATCTGATGGGTTTAGTTATTTAGAATTATATAGAAATGATACAACTTCATCTACCTACACTAAAAGGGATGTTGTTAGAGACCGATTGTCTAATAGTTTCAGAGCCGGAATAGATTATTCACTAACTGATTACCAAACCCTAACAGGAACCTTTTCGTATAGGACATCAAACAGTAATAACACTACTACTGTCAGATATTATGATCACATCTTCCTTCCGGGACAAACCTCTAGCCTAGGTAATATCCCTAAAGACAGATATACAGAGCGCTTAGAAAAGGAAATTGAAAAAAGTCCCTCTCTCGATTATTCTTTAAATTATTCTAAAAAATATAAACAGGAAGGCAGAGAAATGAATGCCTCACTTCAGTACAGTAGTTACCAGGAGGACGAAGCATCCAATTATCAGCAAGGTGATTATTATCTTGGCACCTACGAAGGAAATAAACAAACACAACGAGCTGATAATGAAGAAAAGGAAAAAAATACAATTTTAACATTAGACTATGTACATCCATTAAATAAAGACAGTAAATTTGAAACAGGATTACGTGCTCAATTGAGAAACATCATCAACGATTATCTTGTAGAAGATTTTATAGGTGGCTCTTGGCAAAAACTACCAGATTTCTCCAACCAATTTAAGTACAATGAAAATGTACTCGCAGGATATGCAATCTATGGATCCAAAATTAATAAATTTTCATACCAGGCCGGCCTTAGAGCTGAATATACTGACTATACCACGGAGCTCGTAGAAACACATCTTAAAAATCCACGCAAATATCTCCAATTATTCCCAAGTGGACATGTTAATTATGAATTTGAAGGCCAAAATCAGGTTCAATTTAGTTATTCAAGACGTATCCAACGACCATTCTTTTGGACATTAATACCATTCTATACCTTCTCGGACAATAGAAACATATCTACAGGAAATCCACTTCTTAATCCAGAATACACAGACAGTTACGAATTGGGCCATATCAAATATTTTACCAATGGTAATATCGGTACTAATATCTACTGGAAGCATACAACAGATGTTATCCAGCGTATTACTCAGTTTAATCAGGATGGTACAACACTGTCATTACCCATAAACCTTGCCACTAACGATAACACGGGTTTAGAGATCCTTTTTGCTTATAATCCTTTGAAATGGCTGCGATTAGATGGAAATGCCAACGTATTTAAATCTAAACTTAAAGGGCAATATGAAAATCAAAATTTTAACACTGACAATTTTAGTTGGTTTGGACGTGTAGGAACAAAAATTTCTTTTTGGCAAAATGCAGAGTTTCAATTGCGCCTCAATTATCGAGCACCTATCGACATTCCTCAGGGAAGACAAAAAGAAATGTATCTGGTTGACGTAGCATTTAGTAAAGACTTCCTTAAAAACAATGCAACTTTTACACTATCGGCACGAGATCTACTCAATACTCGCCGACGTAATGTCGAGCTCTTTGCTGCTGATTACTTTCAACAGTCAAGTATGCAATGGCGTAGAGCACCGATTATGGCAACGATTAATTACAGACTCAACGCATCCAAAGATAAAAAGAAATCTGGCCGAGGCGAAGGTGATTTTGAAGGAAGGGATTTATAATGATTTACTTAATTGTATAATCCTAATTTCTATCTTGTAGTCTTCTTAGACATGATTATAAAAAAATGTAGGAGTTTTGTAGCTTTACAACGATATTATAGGTAGCTATAATGTCTATTTTCTTAAATAATACTCAATATATTTTTAAATTGTCCAAATATATTAGTAGAAAAAATAGTAAATATCAAGGTAGAAAACGTAAACATAGCCTTAGCTATAGTGAGGCTTTCTAACGCAGAGGTTTGCTATTTTTTTATAAGGACTGGGCTAATTTGAAAGTATAATGAGTATAAACTACAAAATATTTTATCAACAATATGTAATTTTGCATTTATTCTTAGATAGATAAACACAATTTACTAGTTAACCATGAAACATTATTTTCATTATACAATCTTTATTGCATTGTTATTGATATTTAGTATTTCTTGCTCCACGGTAAAAAACACTGCTCGACCATTGTTTCATGGTATTCCAGATGAAGACGATACTTTTGATAATTTTTATAAAACTATCAAAAAGAATCCAGCATCACAAATATTTAAATTTAAATCAACCAACGAATCCCATTTGATTGACAACATCAAGTTAGAAAATAAATCTCTTGATGCAGTAGGTATCCCCTTAAAAGAATTTGTAAAGCTACATAATACCCTTTCATTCGCTATTATCAAAAACGATACATTATTATATGAATATTATGCTCCAAATTTTACTCCTGAAAAAACAGTTACGAGTTTTTCTATTGCAAAATCTATTATAGCCATGCTTATAGGAATTGCTATCGAGGATGGAAAAATCAAGAGTGTGAATCAATCTATAGCCGACTACATACCTGAAAATCAGGAAAATGAAGGCATTAAAAAAATCACCATAAAACATCTCTTACAACATACATCAGGCATACAATTTTCAAAACAAATATTTAATCCTTGGTCTGACAACTCTGAGTTTTATTATGCAAACAATCTTAGGGATCGAATCATGAAAATCTCGATTAAAGAGTCTCCTGGTTTGCATTTTGATTACAATAGTGAAAATACGATGCTGCTTGCGCTCATCCTCGAAAAAGCAACGGGTATGAGTGTAAGTGATTATCTTGAAAAAAAGATCTGGTCTCAAATAGGTATGGAAGCCGATGCAATCTGGAATACCGACCGTTCGGATAGTCTTGCTATTGAAAAAGCATTTTGTTGTCTTAATGCACGGACTTTGGATTTTGCAAAATTTGGAAGGCTCCTTCTTAACCAAGGAAACTGGAATGGCAAGCAAATTATTCCAAAAAATTATATCATCGAAGCAACGACTCCATCTACTAATAATGGCGGCAAAGAAACTTATGGCTATAATTTAGGGATCGGACCTAAAAAATACGGTACTTTCTTTCCCATAGGACTATATGGCCAACTCATTTATATATACCCGGAACACAACATCATAATTGTTCGCTTTGGCGACGCAGCACTTAAATACAATCCCAATTATTGGAAAGAAATCATGTTACAAATCATAGATCAGTTAGACTAAAACAACACATGGTCTCATCTATTACCTTTATAATTACTTCTTCTTATACTTGTTAGCTCCGGGTTTATTGCTATGCATATTCCTATTAGGGTTATTTTTATTCATCATACTACCACCCTTTTTGTTTTTGCCTGTCTTAAACGTGTTAATGTTACTATTAGGCATATTGCTTTTGGTAACTACCGTAATGGTGTGATCATCCTGGACAGAAAGTTGATTTTTAGACAGTACTCCAAGGTCTGAAATAATAATATCATCACTAACAAAGTGCTCTTTATTCCAAGTGCGATAAGACAACTTCATATAGGAAAGGATCGTTTCTACATATCCTTGCTTCACTGGTCCATCCTCCATAGTGAGTGCCCTATTGATCATCATCCTAATATTATAGCCATAATGTCTCCAGTTAAACTCGTGTTGTGGATATGGTACCTTTTTAGGCTTGTTATCGAGAGTATCCTCTGTAACATCAACACCCTCGGGGATATCAACATCTAAATCATAATTAGCCATTTTCAAAACATGTCTCCACAGTTTTTGTCTGTATTCTAACAAATTTCTTGTCTGAGGATTGAGTTGATTAATGAGATCAACGATTTCTTCTACGACGCGTTGTCTTTCTTCTTTATCTTTGATTTCTTTGGCGTATGCTATCAATTTTTGGATGGAACGACCGTACTCTAAAAATATCAACTTTTCTCTTGTGGAATTATATTCTAAACTTAATGTCTTCATATGATTGTGTGTCTTATATTGTTATTCTACTGTAACCGATTTAGCCAAATTTCTTGGTTGATCCACGTTACAACCCCGCATAACTGCTATATGATAGGCAAGTAACTGTAAAGGTATTACAGATAATAGTGGTGTCAATGGCTCTTCTGTATCAGGAATTTCAATACTATAGTCTGACATTTCTTTTATCTTGCTATCCCCTTCTGTTACAATTGAAATGACTGTTCCTTTTCTCGCCTTAACTTCCTGGATATTACTGGCTACCTTATCATAAGCTGATTTATTAGTAGCAATAACTACGACTGGCATTTTATCATCAATTAATGCTATCGGGCCATGCTTCATTTCGGCAGCAGGGTATCCTTCTGCATGGACATAAGATATTTCTTTGAGTTTTAACGCTCCTTCCAGCGCTACAGGAAAGTTATATCCTCTACCCAAATATAGCGCATTATTAAAATCCTTAATTTCTCCAGCTATATATTTTACTTTATTATCTTGATCTAATACTTTTTTTACCTTATTAGGTATGTCTTCCATAGCATATAACAACTGACGGTATTGATTTTCTGGAATCTGACCACGCTTATAGCCCAGATTTAAAGCCATCAGTGTCAGCACTGTCAGTTGGCTTGTAAATGCTTTAGTAGAGGCTACCCCAATTTCTGGGCCTGCGTGTGTGTAAGAGCCACAATGTGTATTTCGCGCGATGGAAGATCCAACAACGTTGACGATTCCATACACTAATGCACCTTTTTCCTTAGCCAATTCCAAAGCCGCAAGCGTATCAGCCGTTTCGCCTGACTGTGAGATAACGATGACGACATCATCCTGATTGATTATAGGGTTTCTGTACCTAAACTCTGATGCATATTCTACTTCAACAGGGATGCCAGCCAGCTCTTCAAAAAGATATTCGGCCACTAATGCAGAATGCCAAGAAGTACCACAAGCTGCAAAAATAATACGTTTGGCATTCATGATGCGATTCATGTATTGTTGCATTCCACCGACGATGACCCATCCATCCTCAGCATTAATACGCCCTCGCATACTTTCATGGATAGTGATCGGTTGTTGATATATCTCTTTAAGCATAAAATGCTCGTATCCTTCCTTTTCTAATTCCTCTAACTTGAGATCCAATTCCTGGACTTTATGATGTTGCACTTCATTATAAAGATTGATAATCTCGTATGCACCGTCTTTTGAGACAGTAACGATTTCCTCATCT
>CAZCTQ010000020.1:0-31112 GCA_964501555.1 uncultured Aureispira sp.
AGGAGCATATTTTTTAATTTCTCTATGCCAGTTAAATACAAGGGATGCCGGCAGGACTATCAGCGCATTTAAGGCCTTGCGTCCTACTGTAATAACTTCGCCAAACAAATCCAATTGTATTGGCACACCGGACTTTATGTCTTCAGGCTTCTTGTTTTCCTTAGCATCAAGAAGAGCCGCTATGGTCTGCAACGTTTTGCCCAATCCCATATCATCAGCCAGACAAGCACCTAATCCATTTAGGCGGTGTTTGATCAGCCATTTAACACCTTCTATCTGATATGGGCGGAGTGTCGCTTTAAGCAAAGGTGATGGGAAATACGCTACTTCTTCTACGAGGACATTGGTTGAAGTGGGCGCATGATTATCAGCATCTATTAGCATAAAATGCGCCTTATTAAGTCGCCAATGACCATCTCTAACTACCCCAAAACGCACCAACTGGCTGTATTTAGCCATAAGTTCTTCGGGTATAATTACAAAAGTTCCGTCATTCAACTTAAAATAGGGATTATCATGTTTAATATTATCAAATAATTTGTCTATAGGATATATATCATCTCCTATCCTCACATGACCATGCAAATCAAACCAATCATTAACGAGTTTAAAATCAGCTCCTTCCTTTAGGGATTCCAAGGATATCTTTTTATTATCAATGGTCAGCTCGGAAATAGTAAATTGCTTTCTTAAATCATCGATAATCAATCCTGTATATTCTATGGTAGAGAATTTACCATCACCAAAATACAATAATCGCCCATCCAGCAACTGAAAACCAAATTTTAGTAAAACTTGGGTCATTTCATTTTCCATTTCGCTGTTTCGTTCGCATTGAAGCACCGTTAGTTCATTGTTATCAGCAACTTGAATTTTATGTCTCTTTTGGATTTTTTCACTCAATAGGAAGCTAAAATGCTCATATTTATATCGGATATCCAGACACCATCTATCCATTGTAAAAGGAAAAACAAAGAGTAACTCAGCGCTAATCAGCGTATTTTCAAGACTCGCTTCAAAGCCTTCAGCTCTAATTTCTACTTTATTGAGCATCTCAGAAACAAACTGTTCAAAATAAGCTTTTACGCTTCTATCCGGAATAAAAACACTTTCGTTTTTGATAAAAGGTTTTAGTTTGGCAGCATCGATTTTATTAATCCAAACAATCATTTTATTATCCAAAATAAAAATACCCGGATTATTGGCAATAAGAATAACTTGATGATTGAGTAAGATCACTTCTTGGTCGCCTATTCCTACTGTCAGACTATACTTGATACCTGTCTGTGTTTTAACAAAAGTTAGATTGGGTTCAGCACGTAATCCGACAAAGATAAGTTTATGATTTAATGCATGTTCCTTTCGTTCCAGATTGAGGCATAAATGAAATTGCTTATCGCAAATGATTTGCAAAAATTTATCTAATCTTCGGTCTATGTAAGTTTGGATGCGTTTTTTAGTGATAGTATCAACAAAAAGAGAGGCAAGCGTATCGTTTTTACCCTTTTTCTTATTTTTAAAAAAATAATTTTCAAGCGCAGTGATAGTTAACTCACCACAAATATCCAGTAACTCACGATGATCTGAAGTGGCATCATAATCATCTATATATCCCGAAACCGTCTCCGGAAGTGCGAGAGCCTGGATATATGCAGGCTGGTCCAATTCATCAACATTACAAATAAAGGCATTGGGCAACCAGACCTCAAGGCCTTTATATTGCGACAGATTGTAAACGATCGTATATTTCTTATTTTTGCTCAAATTTCTGATTAAGCCGGCAAAAGTACGGAATTAGAGTTGATATTATATTCCATTTTAATTAAAATGAGATAAAATCTGCTTTGGCAAATAAATGTATAGCGACAACCTTTAAATAATATTGTCATTAAATTTTTCTAATCTCTAAATATTTGTTAATTTTGACCTGTTAAATTTTTTACCCCATGAGTGAAACAAAAATTTTAGTTACCGGTGCCAACGGACAAATTGGTCGCGTATTGACAGCAGAATTGCGTAAAAAATACGGCAAAAATAATGTCCTTGCCACGGACATCACCAAAATAGAAGGAGATATAGAACCTTTCGAATTTTTAGATATTCTTAATACACAGCGACTCAATGAGGTCGTCGAAGATTATAAAATCACACAGGTCTATCACCTTGCAGCTATCCTATCAGCAAGCGGCGAGTGGAATCCCATCAAAACATGGAATATCAACCTTAACGGACTATTGTCCATACTTGAATTAGCCAGGACTAAAGAAATGGACAGAGTATTTTTCCCAAGCACGATAGCCGTTTTTGGCAATACGACACCGAGAGTAGATACTGCTCAGGATGTACCATTACTGCCGACGACTGTATATGGTATGAGTAAAACGAGTGGGGAATTGTGGTGTAATTACTACCATCTAAAATATGGTGTTGATGCGCGATCTGTACGTTATCCCGGCATTATAGGTTGGCAGTCATTACCAGCGGGTGGTACAACAGATTACGCAGTGGAGATCTATCATGCAGCCCTGAAAGAAGGGAAATATGAATGTTTTTTATCTGAAAATACGAGATTACCTATGATGTATATGGACGATGCCATCAAAGCGACGATCGACCTTATGGAAGCACCTAAGGATAGTATATCTGTACATTATGGATATAATCTGGCAGCGATGAGTTTTACGCCGGCAGAGATAGCAGCAGAAATCAAAAAACACATTCCTAATTTTGAGATTACATATAAGCCAGACTTTAGGCAAGCGATTGCTGCTTCTTGGTCTGAGTCCATTGACGATAGTATGGCTCGAAAAGACTGGAACTGGAAACCAGATTTTAACCTTGCAGCTATGACTGAAGATATGCTAAACCATTTACGACAAATTTTATAAACCTTAATTCAGATATTTAATATGGACAAAAATGAAATCATCAAAGATATAGCGCAGGAACTTGATTCATTGAGAGAAGCAGGACTTTTCAAGTCAGAACGGATTATTACTACACCACAAAGTGCTAAAATCAATACGACAGTCGGTAATGAAGTACTTAATTTTTGTGCAAATAATTATCTAGGTTTATCCTCACATCCTGAGGTAATCCAAGCAGGTAAGGAAGCTATTGATACTCATGGATTTGGGATGTCTTCCGTGCGATTTATCTGTGGGACACAGGACATTCACAAAGCGTTAGAAAAGAAAATAGCAGCCTTTGTCGGTCAGGAAGACGCTATATTATACGCCGCCGCATTTGATGCCAATGGTGGACTTTTCGAGCCTTTGCTAGGTGAGCAGGATGCTATCATCTCAGATATGCTTAATCATGCTTCCATTATCGACGGAATCCGACTTTGTAAAGCGCAACGTTACCGCTACGAAAACAATGACATGAATGATCTGGAATCAAAGCTCCAGGAAGCTAAAAGTGCCGGAGCACGTCGCATCCTGATCGCTACAGATGGCGTATTTTCGATGGATGGCATTATCGCCCAGATTGACAAGGTATGTGATTTAGCAGACAAATACGGCGCAATGGTTATGGTTGATGATTGTCATGCTACAGGTTTTGTAGGGAAAACAGGTCGTGGATCTGCAGAGTATTCTAATGCATTTGGAAGAGTAGATATCATCACAGGTACATTTGGCAAGGCGCTGGGCGGTGCCTCAGGAGGCTTTACAGCTGCCAAAAAAGAAATCGTCGAATTGCTCCGTCAAAAGTCACGTCCATACCTTTTTTCCAACACGCTCGCACCATCTATCGTAGGTGCTTCTATCAAGGTTTTAGATATACTCAGTCAAAGTACGGCACTTAGAGACAAATTGGAAAACAATACAAAATTATTTCGAGATGGGATGACTAAAGCGGGATTTGACATCATCCCTGGTGTCCATCCGATTACACCTGTGATGTTGTACGATGCACCGTTAGCACAGCAATTTGCAAGCAGATTACTTGAAGAAGGCATCTATGTAATAGGATTTTTCTTCCCTGTCGTTCCAAAAGGAAAGGCAAGAATCCGAGTTCAAATCAGTGCAGGACACGAACCAGAACATATCCACAAGGCAATTGAAGCCTTTACAAAAGTAGGTAAAGAATTAGGGGTGATATAATAGTTTACAGGTAAATTCAGCATTGACGCTTTACTATATTTCAATAATCGTAAGGTGATTTTTCATTCCACCATCAAATAGGGAATTATCCGCTCCCCTACTTCCTCGTTCAATGATTTGATACGACGGATGTGTCGTACATCTGTAAAGGCACCATGTTGCTGGCGATATTTGAGGATTTTACTAATGGTTTCCTTGTCAAAGTAGGGATGCTTGATAAAGGTACGGTAGTCTGCTGTATTAAGGTTGATCTTGCGGATTTTGGATGGGTCGGCATATAAATATGACTCAACTATCTGGTAAAGACTGTCGCTGATGACCTCAAATTCTACCAACTGCTCTTTTTTCATAAAGCCACCGGCGCGCTTACGGAAGTTGATAATTTTCACAGCATTATACCTCCCAAGTATTTTAAGTGCTGCAAATTGACTACTGTCTGCTGTATTGAGCTCTATTGAGCCATGAGGCAATTCAGGTGCTTCTATTTTAGTGTATGATGGCTTTGGATATTCTGGTTTAGCAGGCTTTACCGGATATGTAATCAGACCGGATAATTGATTGACCAAAACAGTATCAATACCATAGATCGTTTTAAATTTTGTCACATCGTATATTTTACCACCTTTACTGATAAAGTTGGTCAGACTTTTTGCACCAAATTTACTAAAGCCTAATAGTAACAGAGAATCGTAACTAATCATATTCGGATCAAATTTAAAGCGTTGGTACTTAATCTTCTTGCCACCATCTCCCAATATCAGATCCTGAGTCATTTGATTAGCATCCATCTCAAGCTGATCATTATCCTTTAGGGTGTCAGACGGAAAGAGGTATGCGGACAAATCTACATGATTATTATCAGGATTTTCTGGCCATAGCTCCCCGACCAAAAAAACTGTTAATATGAGGCCAATCAAAAAAGCTATACCTTTTCTTTCCCTTAACGTAAAGCCAAACCAGTCATCTATGTTCATCGCTGCCATTATCTTGACAGTTCGGTTTGAAGCATTTCGAACTTTTCGAGTAAGAAAGCACGAGCAGCATCATATTCATTAGGTATCATACCGTCTAAGATAGCATCCCGCAGGAGCGTCTTAAGCAAACCTACTTCTCTTGATGGTTGGAGGTTAAACATCTCCATGATATCATCCCCGCTTATCGGCGGTTGCCAGTTGCGCAAATGATCCTTTTCTTCAACTTCCTTGATTTTATCAATGAGTAGCTCATAATTTTTTTGATATCGTTGGACTTTATTTTCGTTTTTAGATGTAATATCAGCTTTGCAAAGTATCATTAGATCTTCGATATCGTCACCTGCATCAAAAAGCAATCGTCGTACTGCCGAATCCGTCACATCTTCATGCGTAAGTGCGATAGGTCGCAAATGAAGTTGCACCAGTTTCTGGACGTATTTCATTTTGTGATCGAGTGGCAGTTTCATCCTTTTAAAGATACGAGGTACCATTGCCGCACCCAAGGCTTCATGACCGTGGAAGGTCCAGCCAAGGATGGGATCAAATTTTTTGGTAGGTGGTTTGGCAATGTCGTGCATGATAGCAGCCCAGCGCAGCCATACATTATTTGAATTTTTACTCACATTATCCAGCACTTCCAGCGTATGGTAAAAATTATCTTTATGTCCAATATCATTAATTATTTCTACACCTTGTAAAGCAGCCATCTCAGGGAAAATAAGGTGAAGCAGACCAGTATCAAAAAGCAGTTTAAATCCTTTAGACGGTACTGGCGAACTAACAATTTTATCTAATTCTGTCGCAACTCTCTCCTTGCTGATGATATGGATACGTTCCTTATTATTTTTTATGGATTTGAAAGTTTTGTCATCAATTCTAAAATCCAACTGTGATGCAAACCTGATGGCCCTCATCATGCGCAATGGATCATCCGAGAATGTCCTGTCTGGCTCTAAAGGTGTGCGAATCAGCTTATCCTCCAAATCTTGAACACCATTAAAACTATCTAGAATCTCACCATAGTCCGCATCATTGAGGCTAACAGCGAGGGCATTTATCGTAAAATCACGCCTATTTTGGTCGTCCTCCAGTGTGCCGGATGCTACATCAGGCTTTCTGGACAACTCATGGTAAGATTCCTTCCTTGCACCTACAAATTCGATTTCGAGGTCTCCATACTTAATCATCGCCGTCCCAAAACGCTGATAAATAGTCACATAAGGTATAGGTTTAAGTTTTTTAGCTAATTGGCGAGCCAATTGAATGCCATCACCTACACAGACGACATCCATATCATCGGACGTGCGACCGAGCAGTCTGTCTCTGACATAACCGCCGACAATATACACAGCAACGTCTAATTCCTTTGCAGCTTTTTGAATTAATTTGAATATTTCTTTTTCCTCCGGCTTTATATCAAATACCATGCAATCAATCTCTCTTTATACGAATGTGTCCTGATAAAACAATTTTATTTCATCCAAAATCTCCAATAATATCTGCTGATCCATTTCAGATACTAATTTCATTCTAAAATCCTTAATACCCGGAAGACCACGAAAATAATTGGTATAATGGCGTCGCATTTCTACGATGCCGATCTTATCACCTTTCCATTCTATACTTTTAGTCAGGTGTTTTTTGGCTACTTCAACCCTTTCGTCGATGGTCGGTGATTCCGGAATAATCCCATTGTTAAGATACGATTTAATGTCTCTGAATATCCATGGATAGCCGATACTCGCTCGTCCTATCATGATACCATCCACACCGTATCTCTCCTTATATTCTTTAGCCTTTTCAGGCGAATCTATATCCCCATTGCCAAATATTGGTATTTGGATTCTTGGATTATTTTTAACTTTACCGATTAAAGTCCAGTCAGCTTCGCCCTTATACATCTGCTTACGTGTGCGCCCATGAATGGCCAGTGCCTGAATACCTACATCCTGCAATCGTTCTGCGACCTCTTCGATATTCATTGTATTTTCATCCCATCCAAGACGTGTTTTAACAGTAACTGGCAAAGAAGTAGATTTTACAATTTTTTCTGTCAGTCGCACCATCTTAGGTATGTCCTGAAGGATTCCTGCTCCTGCCATTTTACAAACCACCTTTTTTACCGGACATCCAAAATTAATGTCGAGCAATTCAGGGCCTGCTTCCTCTACTATTTCAGCAGCTCTACCCATCGAGTCAATATCAGCACCGAAAATCTGAATACCTATCGGGCGCTCTTCATCATAAATATCTAACTTCTGGATACTTTTGCCGGCGTCTCTGATCAATCCCTCAACTGAGATAAACTCTGTGTACATCAAATCAGCACCTTGCTCTTTGCATACGCTACGGAAAGGCGGATCACTCACATCTTCCATAGGTGCGAGCATCAGCGGGAAATCCCCTAATTCTGTCTTGCCGATTTTAACCATGAAAAAACAAAATTAAAAATTATAGCTTGCACCGAACCAATATTCAATCACAGAACTCTGTAAGTCTCTAGCGGTTTCATTAGCAATGTATAACAACTCAATGCCAAATTTCCACTTGTCGGAGCCACTCATATATCCTAAACCAAATAATGGATAATTTACTTTTACATCTTCAAATAGATTCCGAACTCTATATCCCGCAGGATCTTTAGCATATTTCATAAAAGCATATTCAGCTTTGACATAAATATCCTTTGTGATTTTAGCTTTACCCGTCAACAACCCACCAAAATCAAACACAGATGGATCTGGTCCAACAACAGAATACTGATCATAAAACAGTTTTAACCCACCACCTAAGGAAAATCTTTCGCCCAATTTATAACCGGCGGATAGTTTTGATGAAACAGACAAGCCATTAAAAAAGCCTACATTACCCAAAAAAATTTCTCCTCCGATTTTATCCAGAAATTCACTCTTATCTTTTTTATCCTTTTTAGATTTAGCTTCAATAGTAGATTTATTTCTCAACTGTGCATGAACGTCATTACTTACGAAGACAAGTATTGGCAATATCAAGAAAAGCAATATTTTAAATTTTGACATAATTCTCCTTTATTTTATAAAATGTAAAGGTACGTAATACCATTAAGTGATTAAGTAAAAAAAAAGTGTTTTAACGAAATTTTTAAATTCGTCAATATGAAACAAAACGTTTAAGTTACTTGCCATGTTGTATAAATTTGAATAGCTTTGCAGCAAATATAATTAAATAAATCTAGCAAACAATAAAATACCTTTTTAATTATGAGCATCAAGCCAAAAATGATGATTTCCGACAAGGTACAAAGCATGGAAGTATCCGCCACCTTAAAAATGGCACAAAAAGCCCGTGATCTCGCTGCTATGGGCGTGCATGTGATAAGCCTAAGCCTTGGCGAACCAGATTTTGACACACCTGATTTTATCAAAGAAGCAGCATATGAAGCGCTCAAAAGAGGCAATACCAAATATACACCTGTACCAGGAACTATGGAAATCAGGAAGGCCATAAGTCATAAATTCAAAGAAGAAAATGGCCTAGATTATGCACCTTCCCAGATCGTAGTATCCAACGGTGCTAAGCAATCCATAGCCAATGTATTCATGGCTATCCTCAACCCGGGAGATGAAGTTATCGTACCTGCACCATACTGGGTTTCATACGTCGAAATTATCAAATTTTCAGGTGGTATTCCAGTAATTATCAGTTCGGATATTGAAGCCGATTTTAAAGTAAATGCGGTGCAAATAGAGCAAGCTATCACACCAAAAACCAAGGCAATTATATTTTCTTCGCCGTGCAATCCTACTGGATCGGTATTTACAAAAGACGAACTGACTGACATAGCCGATGTGATTGCAAAGCATGATAACATTTTAGTGATATCAGATGAGATTTATGAATATATCAATTTTACTCATAAGCATTTTAGTATCGGTACTTTAGACAACATGAAAGACCGAACAGCCACTATCAATGGCTTTTCGAAAGGATTTTCGATGACTGGCTGGAGATTAGGTTATATGGGCGCACCACAGTGGCTTGCTGATGCATGTAGCAAGGTGCAAGGACAAATCACGTCAGGAGCGGCTTCTTTTAGTCAGGAAGCCGGTGCCGTAGCACTAAGAGCTAAAAGAAAAGAAACCGTAGAGATGGAAGAAGCTTTTCATCGCAGGAGAGACCTCATCATTTCAAAACTCAAAGAAATTCCCGGACTCAAAGTCAATAATCCACAGGGTGCATTTTATGTATTTCCGGATGTAAGTCACTATTTCGGCACTTCCAATGGTAATGTTGTCATCAACAATGCTGATGATTTTTCTGAAGCTATGCTTACAGAGGCTCATGTCGGTACTGTATCGGGCTCAGCATTTGGTAATGATGATTGTATCCGCTTATCTTATGCAGCCTCAGATGAAGAATTAATTGAAGCAGTAAGAAGAATTAAATCCTGCCTTGATGATTTTAAATAATACATTCAATATCAGGTATTGAAACAAACGTAAAACGGAGATGCTATAGCCAAAGGTAGGACAGCACTTCCAACGAAAGGATTTCAGAAAATGGACAACATAAAGCTAAATGACATATTACGGCTTGAAAATCTTGCCAACGTGAAAATTCGCTTTAATTTGATGTTTGCCCAAAATTGGAATCCGATAGAACTTTTTAAAAATGGCGACATTTCTACAATGCTCGATGGACAATATTGGAATTACAACAAAAACAAATCATACAAAGAAGGACAAGTAACCGTTGGACTTGTAAAAATAAAACCCAAAGAAGACTTATGGTTACTGTTTCACATTGGGCAAGTGACTAAGGATTTGAATATACTAAACGGGGTTGGTTACGAATATCGAGCTCTGCCCGAATTTGAAAAATACGTTGGACGTTTAATCATAAAATTCAAGAACAAAGCACAGACAATGATTCGTAATGCTGAATCAGTAATTGACGACTGTTTTGAATCTCAGATTTTACCTGACACTTTTGACAGCGACTTATTCCCTGGCTACGAAAAAGTAAATATCTCTTGGGACGAAATGAAGCGTGTTTTAGAGAAAGATAACTGGAAAACTGCATTACAAAATCAAAAAGGCGTTTATCTCCTGACTGACAAATCGAATGGCAAAATGTATGTTGGTTCAGCGTATGGAGAAAATATGATTTTAGGACGTTGGAAAGCATATGCCGCAACTGGACACGGTGGAAACGTAGGGCTTAAAAAACTAACTTTCAACCACATAAAAGAAAATTTCAAATACTCAATACTCGACATTTACAAATCGACAACGGACGACCAAATTATCATTGGCAGGGAAAATTGGTGGAAAGACGTTTTACAAAGTAGGCAATTTGGATATAATGAAAATTAAGGAACAAAAACCACAAGCTATAACAAAAAAATTGACAATAGGCGGTCTAAACGGCTTCGTATTAAGGGAAGTGTTAGGTTCAATCCCGATAGACATAGGGATTCTTCGTATCAGCTTTAGTGCTAAAAATCCCACCTATCGCCAATTATCAAGCCGATAAGGAAAGTTATCTCCGTCTTTTTTTAAAAAAAACTATGTCTGGCTTTCCTACCTAAGGTACGCATTCCAATATAGACCATAAGGGTTTATACCGATTTATTTCCTGATAAACACTGATTTTTAATAAATTTATGCACGATTTACAATTAACTTCTTATATTTGTATGCTAAAAACGCAAATACACGTTCCAAAAGATATATTTTCGTCATCATTAATAGGAAGTATTTAATGTAATAGATATGCTTAAAAAAATATTATACTATACTACATTTGCCATTACTGCAATTTTATTTCTGTTTTTAAATGGGAATATTCAGCTTACAAAAGATCCCTTGCCACCCTTAGGTAAGTTTTTAAATCCATTTAATGGTGTTTGGACGTCCGACACCCGTAATGAGCATACAAATGTCAGTGTAACGCTTAAAGGTGTGAAAGATAAAGTTGAAATCTATTATGATGATCGACACATTCCTCACATTTTTGCTCAAAACTTAGAGGACGCTTTATTTGCCCAAGGATATATAGAAGCTCAAAACCGTTTATTTCAAATGGAGTTTTTAGCTAAAGCTGCTGCAGGAGAATTGTCCTCCATTTTTGGCAGCAAAACGCTTAAAATAGACTTAGAAAGACGGAGAATGGGTATGAAGTTTGCAGCCGAAAATGCTGTCAAAGGGTGGAAAAAACAAGCAGATTATGCTAAAGTAGAAAGCTATATAAACGGTGTCAATGCATATATCAACTCCTTAGATCCTAAGCAATACCCCTTGGAATTCAAGCTATTTGACCTTAAACCAGAGCCATGGACAGCCCTTAAATCAGCCTTGGTATTCAAGCAGATGTCCCTGACTTTAGCCGGGAGAAATGATGATGTTCCCAATACAAATTTGCTTTACTATCTTGGCAAAGAAGATTTTGACTTTTTATATCCAGAACACCAGAAAATTGAAAACCCTGTTGTACCTACTGAGCATCCTTACGCATTTGACACCTTATATGGCACACACGAACCAGCATCTGCAATTATAGACAAGCCTATACTTAAAGCTAATTTCGAACGGAGAGAAAAAGGTATTGGGAGTAATTCATGGGGACTTGCAGGAAGTAGAACAGCCACAGGAAAGCCTATATTCTGTAATGACCCACATTTAGCCTTGGGCTTACCATCGATTTGGATAGAAGAACATATCCAGACACCTGATTTTAATGCCTATGGCGTGTCATTCCCAGGATTTCCAGGTATTATGATCGGATTTAATGAAAATGTAGCTTGGGGCGAAACTAATGTAGGTCAAGATGTTCAGGACTTATTTTTAGTCAAATGGACAGACAACAAAAAATCCAAATATCTCATGGATGGTCAGGAATACAATGCCGATTACAGGATTGAAAACATTAAGGTTAAAGGACAAAAAGATTATATCGATACCGTTAAATACACTATACTCGGTCCTATTTACTTCACTTCGGATGATGGAAATTCAGACCTGGCTATGAGATGGTTATGTCATGACGAGCCTAATGTAGATGAATACAATGTGTTTGTCCAGGCAATGAGTTGCAAAAACTATCAAGAATATCTCGATGGCATTCAAAAATATATTAGTCCTGCTCAAAATTTTGGATTTGCGGACAAAAATGGGAATATAGGTCTTCGCGTCAATGGTCGCTTTCCTGCTAAATATAGTCAGGATGGTAGGTTTATAGAGTTCTCATCTAAAAAGAACGACTGGCAAGCCTGGATACCTTTAAATCAAGTACCTCAATACATCAACCCAGAACGAGGATTTATAGCTTCTGCTAATCAAGTAAGTACCGACAAAACCTATCCATACTACTACACAGGCCGCTTTGAAAGATATCGCAATAAAACCATCAACGGCAAATTAGAAAAGACAACGGGAGCAACTGTCGAAGATATGCAAAAAATGCAACACAATATTTACTCATCCAAAGCTAATGACTTTGTCCAAATGCTCAAAAATACTGTTCGGCCTGAAGAAGTCAAAGCAGAATTTAAGGAATTGTATTTAAAATTGCTCAACTGGAATTTTGAATACAAAGCCGATAGTGAGATACCTACTATTTTTGAATTATTTTACAGTAGATTAGAAGAAAATACCTGGGACGAAATCAAAAAAATCAAAGAAACAGCAGATGCATTTTATCCGGAAGACTGGCGATTACTGGAACTTATAGAAACTGATGCTCAAAACAAATATTTCGATATACAAAACACACCGACTAAAGAAAATGCAAAAGATATCGTTGTTCTTTCATTAAATGATGCAATAAAAGATTATATGACCCAAAAGGCTGATGGCCATGATTTGACTTGGGGTGCTTACAAGCCACTCAATATATATCACTTAACGAGGGTTCCAGCACTGTCAGCAATGGATATCCCTGCAGATGGCTGTGTGGATGCTATCAATGCGGTAGGTGTCTCATTCGGACCTAGCTGGCGTATGGTGATCAGCCTCGAAGATAAAGTAAAGGGCTACGGTGTATTTCCGGGTGGTCAATCCGGCAACCCTACCAGTAAATATTATAAAAATATGATAGACGCATGGTTAGAAGGCAAATACTACCCGTTACATATCTTTGCTACAAAAGAAGACCTCAGCAAATCGGCTTCTATGACTGTTCAATTAAATCCTGGAATATGAAACAAATATTATTATTTATACTTATTGTAGTGCTTGTATATCCAGCCTCTTTAATTTTGCCATGGTGGATTGGCGGAGTAATATGTTTTATCATTGCCTATGTCATCAACCCCGGCTATTTTACTGCTTTTGGTACATCCTTACTGGCTGTTTTTGTCATTTGGTACACAAAGGCCTTCTGGAGTGACAGTAATTTTGACATTCCAGTTTCTCAACTTTTGGGCAATTTGTTTGGAAAAATATCCAAAGATGCTGTGCTGATGCTTACCGGATTAACAGGTGCCCTACCTGCAGCTCTATCAGGATTATTAGGCAATTGGACAAGAGCATTTATTAGCCTACACAAAAAACAAACATTATGAAAAGAGTTGGAATTACTGGTGGAATCGGATCAGGTAAAACATTTGTATGCAGAATATTTGAAATTTTTGGTATTCCTGTTTATGACGCCGATGCTCATGCTAAAAAAATCATGGTCAATGACTTGGCCGTAAAAAGCCAGATACGAGACTTAATAGGCAAGGAAGCTTATCATCGAAATGGGAAACTTAACCGAAATTTTATTTCCGGTAAAATATTTACTGACAAATCTTTACTAAAAGGCATTAATGACATCGTACATCCGGCAGTATATAATGATTCACTGCGCTGGATGGAAACATACAAAAATGAAAAAAGCGTACCTTACATACTTAAAGAAGCAGCACTATTGGTAGAGTCGGGTGCTTACAAGGCTTTAGACAAGCTCATAGTAGTTACCTGCCCCGAAGACATAAGAATCCGTCGTGTAATGGAAAGAGATGGTCAAAGCTACGAAGCTGTAAAAAAGAAAATTGATAACCAACTGCCGGAATCTGAAAAAGTAAGATTTGCTGATTTTGAAATTATTAATGATGGCGACAAGCCTCTTCTCAAACAAATATGGAAAATCCATAAGCAACTGACAAATCAGTAAATCATCAATAAATCACTTTATTCTATTAATTTTTAAAGGTGCTGATCTTTAAAAAAGGTGATCTTTTATTGCTATTTTTTAGATAGCATGAGATTTCTTGAAAAAAAATATTTTCAAATATTAAAATTCTCATAACTTTATCCATCTAAAATAGCAATAGTATGAGACCTCAATTACATCTGATGATTATTTTGATGCTTACCATGGTTACAATGGCGCATGCACAAAGCAAAATCATAATTATCAAATCAAAAAGCACTAATGAACCTTTAATCGGTGTTAGTGTAGTCAATCCAGATAATAATGTTTCCGATATTACGGATAATATTGGCAGTTTTAGTCTAAATAATCCGCAATTCCCTTTGCGTTTGCGACTTGACTATGTAGGATACCAATCCATTACGGTACAGTATCGAAATGCAAATGAATTATCAAATGAGATATTCATGCAAGAAACACCAACTGTCCTAGATGCTGTAACGGTAACAGGGTCTAAATATGAGCAAAATATAGTACGTTCAGCCGTCAGCGTGGATATAATCAAAACCGACCTCATCAACAGTATTAACTCTAAAAGTGCAGATGAAATCCTCAATAAAGTACCAGGAGTTCAGGTCTTAGATGGTCAAGCTAACATCAGAGGTGGCTCTGGATATTCCTATGGAGCTGGAAGCCGTGTCATGCTTTTGATTGATGATATTCCAGCCTTACAACCCGATGCAGGCTTTCCTAACTGGAGCGATATACCTATAGAAAATCTCTCTCAGGTAGAAGTGCTCAAAGGCGCAGCATCTACCTTGTACGGTTCGGCCGCCCTAAATGGAATTATAAACTATAGGTCTTCCTATGCGACCTCTACGCCCGAAACCCAGATTTCTACCAGTGGAACATTGTTTTTATCGCCAAAAGATCCAGCTAAAAAATGGTGGAGCGATACTACGCGATATGACGTGACATTATCCTTTGTTCACAAGCAAAAGTTTGGCAAAATAGATATGATAGCCAGTGGTTTTTTTGATAAATTCGAAGGACCAAATCAATTTACTTATTACTCGAGAGGCCGTGGGAATATTCGGCTTAGATATAGAATGCAAGAAAATCTAATTTTTAGCCTTGGCGGTATGATAAATACAGGAGACAACAGCAGTTTTTTTCTGTGGAAAAATGGAACAAATGGTGCTATGCAGGCCTTCTCAGGCACGACGAGCCTTAGACATGCAACCCGTATTTATGTAGATCCTGCAGTAACATATTTTGACAAATACAATAACAAGCACCGCCTCATGGCGAGAACAATCAAAATAGATAATGACAACGACAATAATCAGTCTAATCATTCGATCAACCATTATTTAGAATATCAGTTTCAGAGGGATTTTGAAGATGCAGGCCTCGTCCTGACTACTGGTGCTGTAGGACAGTGGAGTAAAGTCAATTCCCAACTATTGGGTGACACTACATTCTCAGCTAAAAACTATTCGATGTATATTCAAGCTGACAAAGAATTGGGCGACAAACTGACTGTTTCCGGAGGATTAAGGTACGAATATATCCAACAAAATAGCCCACATATATATCAGAGAGATACTATACCAAATGGCAAAGCTACAAATGATCAATTGGTCGCTCGTGTCTCTGCTAATTATCAGATTGCCGACTATTCGTCCTTCAGAGCTTCTTATGGTCAGGGCTATCGTTATCCTTCTCTTACCGAACGATTTGTCGAGACTACCTTTGGTGTATTTTCTATCTTTTCCAATCCTAAACTTCAACCTGAAACAGGCTGGTCGGCAGAATTGGGTTATAAGCAAGGATTTGCGGTCGGAGCGTTTAAGGGATTCATAGACCTATCGGCGTTTGTATCCGAATATAAAGACATGATTGAATTTACATTCTTAGGACCACAAGAATTAGGTAGGCCGGGATTTGGCTTTAAGCCACTCAATATCGGCGACACACAGATCAAAGGTTATGAAATAGGCATCATTAGCCAAGCAATGATAGGTAATATTCCGATATCCATATATGGTGGATATACCTATATTAATCCGATTTATAAAAATTTTAAAGAATCTAAACTTATTCAATCTACTATTTCTGAATACATGGATTCCGTCAATGTCCTCAAATATAGATCCAAGCATCAGATTAAAATGGATGTAGAAGCTAAATTCGACCATATTAAGTGGGGTGTTTCCTACCAGTATGCCAGCCATGTGATCAACATAGACAGAGCTTTCGAGGAAATTCTTCCCGGTTTTTTGCAAAATCCTGATCTCTTTGGGATTAAGGCTTACCGCCAAACACATAACAACGGCTATCATCTCATAGACACACGTGTATCGTATGAAATCTCTAAATGGAAATTTACTTTCCTGATAAATAATTTACTCAATCAAGAATATTCACTGAGGCCTGCCCTACTCGAAGCACCACGAAACATAGGACTGAGAGTAGATTACAAAATTAGTTAACATGGCCTCAACAATACAAAAGATCGTTTTTATCACTGATTTACATATCGATAAAGAAGATTATTTTCCCGGTGGCAGAGATACACGCAGCCAGTTAACAGACATCATTCATCACCTCAAAAAAAACGAATTTGATGGGATCATCCTTGGTGGCGACCTTTGTAATCAGACTGGAGATACCTTGATTTATAAGTGGATTTATGACCTCTTTAAAGCACATAATCTAAGCGTCCATCCTATATCCGGCAATCATGACACTTCATCACTTTTAGCCGACGTATTTGGTTTGCAAAACTATTTGACTAATGGAGCTTTGTATTACAAAATCCTTATCGGGCAAGTACCCTGTTTGCTTTTGGACACATCATCAGGAAGTATGGATGCCGCACAATGGCGATGGATAGAAAAAGAGGTAGCAACATCACCATTTGCACATCAGCATATCTTCATGCATCACCCGCCGGTCATCTGCCATTCAAAGCATATGGAACCCAAATATATGTTTAGGGAAATGGAAGCCTTTAAATCACTATGCGAAAAATATAGCCACAAAACTTTTCATATTATCACTGGCCACTATCATATAGAGAAAACGGTCATCCATAAAAACATGTATGTGTATGTCTCGCCATCTACCTATGTGCAAATCGATCCAGACTCAACATCCTTTCAAATGATGCATCCTCATATCGGATATCGAATGCTTTTGATAGAGGGAGATGGATCCGTCAATACACATGCCTTATATCTATAGAAAAGCTTTTATACCCATTTTACATTAAAATTAGTCCAATCCTTATAAAAAACAAAAGCGATTCCTTCTATTTAGAAAAATCGCTCTTGTTTTATACCCATTATACATTCAAATTAGTCCAATCCTTATAAAAAAATAATAAATCTCTGCGTTAGAAAGCCTCACTATAGCTAAGGCTATGTTTGCGTTTTCTGCCTTGATATTTACTATTTTTTCTACTAAATCTTTGGACCATTTAAAAATATAATGAGTATTAATTTCTACACTTACTCATTTCAATGATGATCGTGTCCGTGATGGTGTACGTGTCCATGTTCTAATTCGGATGGAGTTGCATCTCTAACCTCTAAGATATCCCCATGAAAGTGTAATGAACGACCTGCCAGTGGGTGATTAAAATCCACTACGATGGTCTCATCGTTTACCTCTTGGATTGTACCCATAAACGAGCGTCCTTGGTCATCATGCATATTAATCGGTGATCCAGGTACAAGACCTTCTCGATCCACGTTACCAGATTCGTCAGCAAAATTGGAAATTGGAATAGCAATTACTGCATCATCTTCATACGCTCCATAAGCATCTTCCGGTGCAAGTGTAAATACAAATTTGTCATTGGTAGATTTATTTTCAAGATGCTCTTCAAATGCCGGTAACATCATACCTATTCCAAATATAAAAGTCAATGGTTCGCCACTGTATGTTTCTTCTATCAACTCGCCTTCATGATCATGGTCATTCAATTTGTAGTGAATGGAAACTACTTGATTTTTTTTAATTTGCATTATATAAATATTTAAGTGTTCTATTTTTTTTCTAAACGGGATAAACAAGGGTTTCTCCCTCGTGGATTATGGTAATCTCCGGTTTATCTGAAGACTCTACTCTGCCTATGATAGCTGCTGCTATACCTAAGTTGGCTGCCATATCTATCATGGATTGTGCTGCTGCTGCATCCGGCGTATAACATTCTAAGCGATGCCCCATATTAAAGACCTGAAACATCTCTCTATTGCTCAATCTGGACTCATCTTTGATCAGTTTAAAAAGCGGAGGCACGGGCAATAAACGGTCTTTAATGATATTGATATTACCCTGTATAAATTTTCCTACTTTCGTCTGGCCACCACCCGAGCAGTGGATCAGTCCATGGATTTTATCTCTGTACTGTCCTATCATCGGTTTGAGCAGCGGCAGGTAGGTCCTCGTCGGAGACAATATCAGCTTACCCACGGATACTTCACTGCCATCCATATTGATCACATCCGTAAGCCGCTTCGTTCCGGTATAAACGACAGACTCCGGTATATGCGGATTGAAGGAATCCGGATATTGAGCCATGTAATATTTACTCAGCACATCGTGCCGTGATGAGGTCAGCCCATTACTACCCATACCGCCATTGTATTCGGATTCATAAACCGTCTGGCCATAAGAAGCAAAGCCGACGATATAGTCACCCGGTTGTATCTTTATATCTATAATCTCTGCTCTTTTTAAACGGGCAAATGCCGTATAGCCTACATCTATCGTCCTGACGACATCTCCCACATCGGCAGTCTCTCCACCTGCCAAATACACATTGACACCATAAGCAGCCAGTTTGTCTATGTATTCCTGCGCATAATTGATGATGGTCGAGATAACATCACCTGTGATCAGGTTACGGTTGCGCCCAATGGTAGATGACAATACGATATTATCAAAGATACCGACACAACCCATATCATCCAGATTCATCACGACAGCATCCTCTACGATACCTTTCCAAACGCTGATATCCCCGGTCTCTTTCCAGTACATATAAGCCAGGCTCGTTTTTGTACCCGCAGTATCCGCATGCATGACATTGCAATAATCGGCATTACCACCGACAATATCGGGCATCACCTTGCAAAAGGCATTGGGAAATAGTCCCTTATCCAAATTTGCAATAGCCTTGTGTACGTCATCTTTAGATGCTGATACACCACGAAGGTCATACTTGAGTTGATCGTCTTGCATAAGATAGCTATGTTCTGAAAGTATGCCACAAAGTTACATATAATACTTCTGGTATTATAGGAAATGGTGAAATAAGTGTATTTAACTATATGGACAAAATCAAAGGAAATGAATGGGTTGAACCTAAAATGTATATATAACAAAACAATGGATCACCCAATGGGATAGAACATATTAGATTTTTTTGTGTTCGACTCCGATGGAGTCGCATATGGTACAAACTTATTCTTTTCTATAAACTTTAGAATCCTTTGGATTCTTGCATAAATTCACCCTATTGAATTTATATATCCTATAAGGTTAAGTTAAGGATTTATTGTGTATAACCTATTGCACTTTTTCAGATGTAGGCATCGGGCGTTGCCCGTTGTTAGCGTATTTTCGCCTTTCAGGCATTTTATATTATCTACCTATTCATTGCTTTTTGCAATAGGTTATACACACAGGAAATAATGGATATAATGTAAAGAAAAAGCCGAAAAACATAATTGCTTTACGGCCTTAAAAAAAACATTAATTTACCCGCTTAAAGGTAGTCCGCATGCTATCTACTACGGTATAGTATCGCTCTATATCCCACTGATACTTTCTGTACTCTAACCGACAATAAATCTCCTTAGTGTCTTTTGTGATTTTATCATAATTTTCCACCACCACATAAGTATTAAAAGAATTTTTATCCTTTCGTGTGTCATAACAATAGGCATCAAAAACTCCTTTTTCTGAACCGCCTGTGTATGAGCCAAATTGTTGGTTAAAGTTTTCACCCTTTTTATCTAAAAAATATGGATAGCCCAATAATTTTAACAAATCGCTCTGGTCAGATGATTTTTCTTTAGCAAACCCAACTGCCACAGGACCGTTAAGGCAATAAAAATCAATATTTTCATTATCAAAAATGAAATAGCTATCTTGCCTTTCCTGCCAGCAGGCTATAGTTGATTTCGTGAATTCAGAGCAACTTTCATCGGGTTTATGACAGCTTGTTGCTATCATAACGCATAGTAAAAACACTAAATTTGAATATTTCATCATAACAATATATTTAAAATTTAATAAATTTATGAATTGTACTTGATCCATCATTATATACTGACCGGATAAAATACATTCCTCAATAACTATATATACTCAATCCGCAAGGCATGGAATAACTACAGAGCAGCAACCAGCTTTATCAAATTTATCTCCCCAATATCTCATTTCTACAAAGTTTATTATCTACTACTGAATTGAAAACTATATCCTACTTTAAGCATTGCACCGACATTTGTATCACGACTTTGATAAAACTGCCCGAATAATAAAAGTGAAGTACTAAAATTTTTGTATAGTCTAATTTCATTTTCTACTAACAAATTGTAGCCAACAGTTCTATGATTTTCTAAGCTATACTCAAGTACTTCATAACCACCGCCAGGAGTCCATTGCCCAATACTGGTTCCTGCCTTATTAACGACTAACATAGAAATACCCGACCCCAGCTTTAGTTTATAGAAATTATTATTTATTGGTAAAATGAGCCCATTCAAATTAATTTGAAATGTAGATAAAGAGAATAAAGGTAAAAATTCATCACGTGGCAAACCTTTGCCAAAACCTAGGCCTAAGGACATCTCAAATCGGTTAAGTACTTTATAATCAAATTCGTTCAAAAGGTTAGTGTGCGTGTAATCACCTCTTCCCCATAATGAGACACCAAGACCTAACTTATATTTGTATTTGAGATTTTTATCTTGTGCATTCGCCTCTAAAGCAAAAATCGAAAATACCACTAATATAATAACTCTAACACACATTTTATGATATTTAAGCATATTTATTATTTTTTAATTGGTTAGATATAATTTTACACCGCCTAAAGGAAATTCTAAAATTGGACTTGTCGGATTATGGTATTTATGTTCACGTTTACCACAATCTTCATCTGCACTATTCGTTATATCCTCGAATGTAACTTTAGATGAACCGTTTAAAAACATAGTTTTTGATGTATCCTTAAAATTAAACCCGGCATCTAAATTAAGATCAATTTTGGATCCTTTATCGTATCTACTATTTTTGTCAACCGTAAAACTAAGTCAAACTCAAATACGGAGGTTGTTTTTTTTAAATAAAATTTACAAATTTAAGAAAATATCAACTTTATTCTGATAAATCAAGCAATTCAAATGGTATTAACCTGCAATTACTTGCTTCACATTTGCATATCTAAGTCTAAAAAAGAAAACCGTTACCAAAATGCTTAACGCTGCAAATATCCAGAATGTTACTGAAAAACCGAAGGCTCCTGCCAGTTGTAAGCCTAAAACAGGGGCTATCACATTGGCGATGCCGTATGCCATGGAGTACAAGGCCATATATTGACCACGGCGATGCTCTGAAGGCCTCGATACGGCATAGTTGATCATAAATGGCATGGCAAATAATTCTGCTAAAGAAATAAAGCCTATAAAAATAACAGCGAAGCTCATCCATGTAATACCCGACGCCAGGATGATAAAGCCCAAAACAAGCATTATACTACCCAAAGCTATCATTTCCATATACTTAGTGATGTGCTCTATCCGTCTGATTATCGGCATTTCTATCAGGACTATTATTAGTCCGTTGAGCCCAATCAACTTACCGATAGTACTCTCCGAAAGCCCCAAATCTCCCGACCAGTACACCGGAATACTCGTAAACAACTGAAAAAACAGCATGGCCCACACTGCTGTCAGGATGATAAATTTGAGATATGGCCAGTCTTTATAGGCGGATTTGCCTAAGTTGGTATCTTCGTCTTTGGGTTTGGGTACGTGCTGCGGCACATAAGGCAAATACTTAAATAAGATACCAGCCGCAATGAGGCTCGTGATGGCATTGATGATAAAAATCCATTTATATCCAAAATATTGGGCTACAGCACCGCCGATCGCCGGACCGATAGCAAAACCAAGATTAATAGCAAAACGCATCAGAGAGAAAGAGCGTGTCCTGTTTTCAGGTTTGGCAAAAGCGGCTATGGCTACGCTGTTAGCAGGTCTTAAGGAGTCAGCAACCATAGAAAACAGGAAACTTGAAATCCAAATCCAAATCAAACTTTTGGCAAATAAAAGTAAAAAAAGACAAACAGAGCTTCCTATTAATGATATAAATTGTATGTAGTAATAGCCGTACTTGTCCGTGAGCTGGCCACCAACATAAGCACCGACGATACTGCCTGCGCCAAAAGCCGTCATCATCCACCCTGCCTCCGCCAATGTATAGCCGAATTCTTTGGTCAAGTATAGGGTCATAAACGGCAAAACCATCGCACCGGCACGATTGATAAACATAATCAACCCGAGTAGCCAGATATTGCCGGACAAGCCTGAAAAGGCATCTTTATAAATGCGGATTACACTATTAATCATTGAAACCCTATGAGTTCACGTGCGTTGGCCTTGGCGGCTTCGGTCGGTGGATTACCACTAAGCATTTTAGCTATTTCGATGACGCGGTCTTCCAGCGATAATTCCCTGATAGCAGTTATCGTCCTGTGGTCATTATCAAATTTATATACCCAGAAATGCCTTTGTGCCCTTGCTGCAATCTGCGGTGAATGTGTAATACAGATAATCTGGTGATTTTGGGATAGATCCGACATGATATTACCCATTTTTTGTGCTACATCACCCGAAACTCCGGCATCAATCTCATCTAAGATCCATGTAGGCAGGGTAACCGCTCCGGCCACTAAGGATTTGATACACAATGTTAGCCTCGACATTTCGCCACCGGAAGCGGTATCTCTTAGCGGAAGGAATTCGCTACCTTTATTGGGTGCAAATAAGATATTCACTTCTTCCCTACCTGTCGGTGTAAACTGCTCAGTGGCTTCAAGGCTGACCTTGATATAGGCGTGCTCCATAGATAACATTGTAAGCAAGCCGTGCACATCACTTTCTAATCGAGACGTAACGGATGCTCGCCTTTCGCTCAAGTGATCAGCGATGCCGCCAAGTTGTAGTTCTATATCTTTAATCTCCTGCTCAAATGCCTCTATACTGCCCGTTATATCTGCAAATCCATCCAATTTTGCCTGAATAGAATCAGCTATTTCGAGTAATCCTTTCGTCGTCGTGACATTGTGCTTTTTAAGCATTCGGTTAATCACATTCAGCCGTTGAGATACGGTTTGGATTAGTTCCTCGTCGTATTCTGTAACATCATAAATCCGCATGGCTTCCTTTGTGATGTCCTTGAGCTCTTCCCTGACGGAAACTAACCGTTCGTACAGGTCAAGATAGACAGGATCTAAATCCCTAATGCCGGCATACTGGTTTAACACTATTTGCAATTGACTGTTTGTCGCTTGATCGCTATCGTCGAGCACCTGAACGATGGCAGCATGACAGCGTTTGATATCTTCTGTTGCTGTCAACCTTTGCAAGCTAGCCTCAAGATCTTCCAATTCATCTTCCTTAATATCAGCCTGTATAAACTCCTGCATCTGAAAATTAAGAAATTCCAATTCTTGATTTGCATTGTGGTTTTGCTCCTTGAGGTTAATATATTTTTTAATCGTCTGACGGTATCTTTTAAACAATGCATCGTAGGCAGCCAGCAGATTTTTATTATCAGCAAGCGCATCCAATAACTGCATCTGAAATTCAGGCTTTTGAATATCGAGCGTATCAAATTGTTGATGAATATCTATCAATTCCGCTGCCAATTGCTGCAAAATATCTAGTGTTACAGGCGTATCATTGACAAAGGCGCGGCTTTTACCATTGGGTGCAATCTCCCTTCTGATGATCATCTCATCGTGATATTCGAGCCCTTCCACCTCAAAAAACGGTTGCATGCCATAAGGCTTGACATCAAAAATGGCTTCAACAAAGCACTTAACATCCTGATTAAATAACACCTTCGTATCTGCACGTTTACCACGGATGAGTTCCAATGCGCCCAAAAGGATAGACTTTCCGGCACCTGTTTCACCTGTGATGATGGTCAAACCTTCTGTAAATTCAATATTAAGCTTGTCAATAATGGCGTAATTCTGAATTTCGATTTTTTTCAGCATGTCAGATACAAATGTATTTAAGTATAATTGATCACCCAGTCTATGGGAGGTGCAAAATTACGGAATAAATAGGTTTTAAACGATATAAAAGCAACATAAAAAATATGATTAAAAATATCAGTATAGTTTCAATCAAAAATCCCAAATTGAATATAAAATCAAAGTTGAATGGTCAGTCTTAAGGCTCGACTTAAATAATATTATAACCAAAAGCTATCGACAGTTGCTACATTAAACCGGATCATGTCAGCAAAATTTAGTTTATAAACAAAAAAAGCGCAACCATTTGATTATCAAACAATCGCGCTTTTACTTTTGTAGCCCGTAGGGGAATCGAACCCCTCCTACCAGGATGAAAACCTGGCGTCCTAACCGATAAACGAACGGGCCATTATATATAATTAATAATGCTTTTCATCAAAAGCGACGCAAAGATATGCTTATTTTAAATACACACAAATAATTTATATACTTTTTTTAAAAATATTTTTTTTTGCAGACACCTAATCTACCTACATTATCCAAAACAGTCCGTTGCTTGACCTAGATTAGCCACACTTCTACAGCACCATCCTGATTTTTAGAAAATGTAAAGCGTACCTGCGGATATCCTTTGAGCTGATGCGCAATAGCCTCACGCAAAACTCCTTGTCCCTTGCCATGTATGATGGTTATGTGAGGATAATTGAGGCGAATGGCGTCGCTGATAAATTGAGCACTCTGCGCCAACTGATATTCCAATATCCTTGAAGGTGGGTCATTAACTATCACAGGTGCCAACTTATCAATATGTAAATCCAGCGTATGATTTACTTTTACTTTGACACTTGGTTTTGCCTTTTGCTCGCGGACACGCTCTTCTTCCAAAAATAAATCAATGTCAAATAGCACTCCCTCATCATCAGGCAATATTTCAAGATTAGAAACATCACTTAGGATGATCTTGCCATCTACAAATATGCGTGCCTTGCCTTCCTTATTGACACCTTCAAACTTTCCGGTACGACCAGAAGATTTCAATTTGACGCGATCACCTACCCATAGATCATTTAAACCAGCCATAAATCCAAATCTTTAAAACCTGATTTTCAATTGTGTTTTAATCTCTGTCATGGCATTACCATTGATTTGACTATTGCCAGAACTGATGACATTGATATTATCAAACCAGGTGCGACCAATTCTAAATTCCCAGGTATAATTTCGTCCAATTCTATAGCGAGTATTGATATAAAATCTTGTTCCTCTATTATAGAAGAATGGTATATAAAATTCGTAAAGTAGATCATTTTCATAAGCATAAATCCTTGCATCAAAGCTATTAATATCAAAGATTGCATACCTTGCAGTAAAAGATAATGGTTTGGCAATAGGTTTGAAAATAACATCCTGATACATCAAAACACCTCTTGAGTATTTTGCATGGTCATACCAAGAAAACTCTATTCTATCTTTAAGTTCCCATTCTTTATTGATTTTATAGCTAAAATGCATTCTTAAGCGCTGCAAGGTCTGTGTGCTGAGCAAGTCCACTGGGGCATCTGTACGAAGGTTAAGTTGCTTTTGTTCGTACTTATATTGGGTATAAAATTCCATTTTACGACGCTTGGTGTAAGTAAATTTCACTAAAAACTCCCTGCCTTCCGATGGTCCGTTTCGTCTGTAAGATGCCCATGGAAATTGCCAAAAATCGGCATATCCGCTAAGGGCAAAATTGCGTACAGGTCTAAATTCCATACCTATGTAAAATCCCTTTTCATTAACCGGCAGGCTAGCTTCACCAAAAGCATTACCATTTATAACCTGATAATCAGGAGCAAAATTGCGATAAACAGCCGATAAATCTACTTTGGGGTCGAGCCCCATAAGCACACCGTGCAACTGGGCAAATCCACCGTTATCACTCATGGCTGCTTCACCAAAAAAAGTCATATTGCGCAATCGCCAACTATAATCCACACTACCGTTCACTAAGTTTTTGCCAGCAAACAAGAATTTTTTGTATAAGGCCTCATCGCGTATCAATGCCACATCAAAACCAGTGTAAAGGCCATTGAGACTGATCTTAAAATTTTGAAGCCTATATTGAAGCTTCCCGCCAAAATTCGTTTGATGAATTGAATTTTTAGCACTAATTTCGCTATCGGTACGATGATAGCCATCTGTGCGAATATTGCCAAAATTGTCAAAATCAGTATTAATTACTGTATCCCTATCCACTAAAGCATCTGCGGGTTTATAGGAAGCAAAAGCAGTGGCTTGCAGAGATTTTGAAAGATTGATAACTGTACCACCGCCTCTAAAAAAATTAACCTCATTGACAGAACTATATGGGCGTATCGATCGTCCTCCTTTTTTGACATTCATTACATACGAAGACTTGCCGCTTGAAAAATCATTATACAATATAAGCCCCTGCCCCATACTCACTGCAAAATCTCCTAGAGAGACGACACTAAACGTTTTATTGATGTCTTTAGCATAAGCAAAAAATGAATAAAAATCAAAACCATACTTTGAACCTTTACCAAATAACTTTTCGCCGGGATCCTTCTCAGCAGTCAATCCAGCTTTAAATGACTGACCATATTCGTAGCGATAACGGAGATAGAGATGATTAGGATCTCCATCATAAGGACTGACACCATCCGCATTTTTGATAAAGCCTTTGCGCTGTTCGAGTATCCTTTTTGCTTTTAGAAATAACTGCGAATTACCTTTAGTAAGTGCATCTTTAAAATTAAGGTTAAAATCGGCAGCAGCCACATCACACTTTAAAAATGGTACTACATTTTGAATTGTAAACATATCCCATGTCGGTAAGGCCTGCAACTCATAGATACTTAAAAAAGTGCCAAACTGCCCCCTATGCCGGATAAAATCGTTGATCTGTAACTCATTAAGCAAGAAAAGCTCGCGTAGGTCATGCTCCGTAGCAGTATTGATATTTAAAGGATTTTCATAGTAATAGTTCAGATTTTCAAAGATGGTATTAAAATCAAAATTTTCGCCATCGGTCGCTTCTAAATACTCTTCGATAATATTAGTAATAAGGTTATTGGTCTGAGGATCGCCCTGACCATACACCGCTACTACGCTGCCGAAAACCCAAAACCATATCCAATTATACCGTTTCAAAACATTCGCTTTAAGCGTAAAGATAAAATAAATATTTAATCACAACCGAATGAAACGCTAATATTTTTATAAACATAGCATTAAACCCATCGTTTAGATCTATGGATACGTTTGAATGCCTTACCAAGATACTTGACAATATCTCCGGCGATAAGGCTCTCATAACTCTGATCTCTAATAGCCAGATCAGCCGATAAACCATGAATATAAACACCCAACACTGCTGCACCGCTGGTCTTCATCCCCTGAGCCACTAAGCCCGTAATGATACCTGTAAGGACATCTCCCGAACCTGCTGTAGCCATACCAGGATTGCCGGTTATATTAATATACTGGAATCCTCCCGGCGTGATGATCCTAGTATATGCACCTTTTAGTACCAGTATCCAGCCGCGTGCTTTAGCGATTTCAATAGCCATATCTATCATTTCGCTTTCAGAAGCTACTTCCCCAAATAATCGCTGAAACTCCTTATAATGTGGTGTAAGAACGCTGCCTTTCGGCAAAAATTCCAATAAATCCGGGCGTTTTGCCAAAATATTCAGTCCATCAGCATCAACCACCATAGGTTTTACCGCTGATTTTAATAATGCTTCCATAGACCTTACCGTCTTGTCATGCGTCCCTAATCCCGGGCCAATACCGATAGTATAAGCTCCTGCATCTTTGACCATGCCATTAAAACAAGTAAAACCCTTACTCATTACCATCGCTTCCGGTATCGTCTCATGGATAATCTCACGGCCACATTCGGGCACCGACGCTGTTACTAAGCCTGCACCTGCTCGAAGACAGGCAGTCGTAGCCAAGATAGCAGCACCGATTTTTCCTTCACTACCAGCAATAATCAGCGCATGACCATAATCTCCCTTGTGTGAGTGCCGCTTTCTGATCATGTAGATCTGTGCCACTAATTTTCGATTGATAAGATAAGTCGATGGATCGAGGTCTTTAATAAATGAACGTGACAAACCAATATCTACAACTTTCCAATAAGGACAGAACTCATCATTATCACGTAGAAAAAAACTCAATTTAGGTTTTTGGAAAGTAATTACTTTAGTACTTCGAATGGCTACGCCAGTACAGATACCTTCGGTAGGCATACCAGACGGCATATCTACTGAAACAACCATGTTTGTCTGTAAATTAATATGATCAATCCAATTAGAAAGCATACCTGTTACCGGCTTATTAACACCTGTGCCGAGAATGGCATCAACAATAATGCTTTTTCGATGGAAGTCCGGCATTGTGTCCTTATAATAAGATATCTGGATGTCACCTAATTTTTTAAGCCTTTCTAAATTGGCAGAAAAATCTGGTGTGGGTTTATCCATAAATTCTAAAATATGCACTTCTACATCTACAAAAAGGGATCTTAATATCCTAGCTATAGCTAAGCCATCACCACCATTATTGCCCTGACCACAGACTACCTCTACTCGGCACTTTTTAAAAACACAATATCCATAAAATTCATCTACAAAAGCCTGCGACGCTCGTTCCATCAAATCTATCGAAGCTAAAGATTCATCCTTAAGGGTATATTGATCCCAATCTTTAAAATCCTTTCCTGTTATAAGTTTCATACCTAAAAATTGATAGCGTGCAAGGTAGATAAAATTATTGAAATTTATTAGATAACTAAACGAATATTTTTGGCTCGTCTTGTATATCTAAGAGTATCTATATTTATATTAATTAATCCAGAAACTTGTCTGTAATTATATAGTAAAAAAAAGGCCAACCCATTAATTTACCATATTTAGAGGTGTATATAATAAAAATGGTCATTTTCAGATCATTTTTAACTAATCTTTCAATCATCAGGTATCACATCAATTCTTAGACATTAGATAATACATAATATATTGGTATTTAATCCTTTAAGCCCATTTTTATCAACAACCTATTGATTTTAATTGACTTTGTACTATGGAATACACCCAATATAATGAATAAAGTTATATATTTGATGATTTTTATTCCTATTGTTTGGAAAATATTATTTTTTTTAATATTTATAAAAAATTCATTAGCAAATGACTAAAAAATTATCACTTATTTTATGTATTCTATCTTTCTATCAGATAGATATTTTTAGTCAATTAACAGATATACCCGTTAATTTTAAAGATTCTATACGGATCAAGACAAACTGGTTAGGAAATAAACGCTACTTCCAGAATGATCAAGAATTGGGGTTGAACGACATGACCTATCTTTTTCAAAAAACAGATTTATCGGCGTTCAAAAACATAAAAACAGCTAAAACCACCAATACCTATGCGAACGTTACCGGATTTATTGGCGGTAGTTTAATAGGATGGCAAATTGGCAATGCTCTATTTAAGAAAAAAGTCAGCTGGACTAAAATAGGTATTGGGGCGGGCTTAATTATCCTCGTCTCAATACCTTTAAACAGTAAATCTCATGATAAAGCAAAAATAGCAATTGATCAATTCAATGCTTCCAGATAAGTCAATTATGAATTTTTGATGATAGATATCAAAGCTGAGTGCAGTATGGGTGTAAAAACACAAAAAACACCCCATTGTTAAAATCTAATCTAACAATGAGGTGTTTTAAGCACTGCTTTTATTTACTAATCATCATTTTTTTAACATACGTTCCATTAATTCGGATCAAATACATGCCCGAATGAATAGTAGATATATCCACTACACTATAATTTTGTACTTGCTGATTATAGACACTTTGACCCATTATATCACAGATGTCTATGGAATTTGCCTGACTATCATCAAGCCCCTGAATGTAAAAATATGAGTTTGCCGGATTAGGAACAATATGAATATCAGAAGCAAAATCAGCTATATCTACACTTGTCACCTCTTTTATCAGCCCTTTTCTTACTGTTTCTAAAACGCCACGCATGATGGCCACCTGGCCTTTTGTAAAGGTATTTTGACAAGTCTCTGCTGAGTAATCCATATAATTTTCAATCATATCAGGCAAATCATTCGGCTGGCCTGCGCCACAGGTATTCTGTGATTTATCACAATTAAACTGGCTTTGAGCACCCTGCGTAGGTGTATCATCCACTCCATCTGTTCCCTCGCAATTTACCCCAAACAATCCAGCATCGCCCGAGATGTGTCTAAGTCCAAGATAATGCCCTACCTCGTGTACACCTGTTCTGCCTAGCATAGGAATACTTCCTAACTGTGGTACAGTATAAGTAGAATCAGCCACAGCACGGTAGTCCAAAACTACTCCTTCAAGGTGCTTGCCGGGTGCTGCAGATCCTGCAGGCCAGTGGGATAAACCATCAGGCGGATAAGCATAACCTAAAACCGGGCTACTCAACCCAAAAATCTCAATAGGCAATATTTTACAAACCCAGATATTAAGATATTTTTCGGGATCTTTGATATCACTGCCTCCTTTGGCTGTTTGTTTTACTTCATCAGGTAAGCCAGTGAATGAAGGTCTAAATGTAGATGTAGT
>CAZCTQ010000020.1:31122-71624 GCA_964501555.1 uncultured Aureispira sp.
TTCAATACCTGCATCAGCTGCTACCGGCCAAAATATCGGACGTAGATTAACTGTGTCGGCATTCTGACGTCGATAAGCTTCGTTTAAAGCTTTGATCTGTCTGTTAAGTGCAGCATCTGAGATATTCTCAACATCATCTTTATACACTACATGAAATACAATTTTTATCTTATAAATCTCATCATTTCTATTGTGATTATGTACCGCCACACTTTCAAGCATCCTATACAACCGATCTTTATAGCCAGGATCTGATTCCTCAGCCAGATTAACAGCATGGTCATACAAACATGGCATCGCCTGCTGGCTATACCCAAATCCTAAAGTAAAAAAAACAAGTATCGCCACAATGGCGTTTTTTAGATTCATATTATTAATTTTAATTTTGGGTAAAAATACAACTTAATCCCATTTATAAAATAATAAGGCCATTAATTTAAAAAAATTATATCAAATCACCCCATCAAATCACATTATCTATCTACATGGAAATGAATAAGATACAAAAACTGTTTGCAAATCCTATTATAATTACAGGCAGTCAAATATAGTTTAGCGCTATTTAGACTTGAACTAAATAAAAACCTTCTTGTTAGTTTGTTATACTTGATAATATATATATGGCAACGATAAAATTCTCATTTGAAGATAAATCTATCCCTGATGTTATAGCCGAAAACGTAGAAGAAGGCACTTCCATCCTCGAAGCTACAGAAGACCATGGTGTTTTTCTTAATCATAATTGTGGTGGTGTATGTGCGTGCTCTACATGTCACGTATATGTAATGAAAGGTGACGAATATCTGGAGGAAATCAGTGATAAAGAAGAAGATTTTATAGATAGAGCGATTAACCCTAGGATAGAATCTAGGCTAGGATGTCAGTGCGTGATTTTGGATGAAGATGCAGTTATAGAGGTCATCATTCCGGATCAGAGTGGCATCATTGGTCACGAAGATTAATATTAGATAAGCGACAACTACTCTGCCACATTCAATTTTGAACAGAAATGTTCATTTTTATGATTCAAAAACTTATAGCTGAGTAGGTGCTTAGTTTATTTAAATATATATTGTAGCAACTTCTTCTTAGGTGAATGCGTTTGTCTTTATGAAGATATGATACCTACTTTTTCGATTATAATTGCGACGTATAATCGTGCAGGATTTTTAAACCGAGCGCTGGATTCTCTTATTGCCCAATCTGAAACAGATTGGGAAGCTATCATCATTGATGATGGCAGTACGGATGATACAAATTTCATAGTACAACCCTATTTAGATCAATATCCTAATATCCGATATCTAAAAATTGAAAATTCAGGTGAAGCTGCTGCAAAGAATTTAGGTATTTCACTAAGTATCGGCAATTATATCACCTTTCTCGACTCTGACGATGCTTACAAATCTGACCATTTGGCATACAGGAAATCAATACTTATAAACCAACCTCAAATTCAACTTCTACATGGAGGCGTCAGTGTTGTAGGCGATCCCTATGTTCCTGACCGACACAATATTGGTCAGCTGATCCATCTATCCGAATGCGTAGCCGGTGCTACATTCTTTATACGTCGAGATGCACTATCTGTCCTCATAGGGTTGAAAAATATGCCGTTGGGTAATGATGCCGAGTTCTATGACAGAGCCCTATCCGCAAATCTGCGGGTATCTAAAACGGAGTATCCATCCTATATATATTATCGAGATCACGAAGATTCAATCACTCACAATGTCACTAGACATCTATAACAATCATAACCAGTGTCAATTTCTATTCCCATATTTATACCGATAATTTTAATAATTTGAGTTATTGACTTTACCAGAAATTTATTGATCTTAGAGTCAACAAATAAATGCAACTTTTGGACAATAAATAATTTTTTTCAGAAAAGAGAAGAGAATAAATTCCCTCCCCTTTTGCTGAATGGTAAATTTATCATAATTTACTCAATTTAACTTATTTATCTGATTATCATTTATTTATAAAATATTTAATCGTTATTATCCGTTTAGATACGTTTGTAGCTGTAAGCAATCATTTATAAAACGAATCCGACAAATCTCTGCCTCCATCTTTGCACCGTCAATCGATCGAAAGATCAAATTTTTGTTTACCCGTCCGACTTTACTTTACACTCATACATAGGGAGCTCCGGACACAAACTTTTTATTATCATGTTACACAATTTAAAAAATTCAGTTCAGATCGTAGGTCATGCAGGTAAAGATGTCATCCTGACTACTTTTGAAAATGGCAACAAAAAAGCCACTGTCATCATCGCCACTAATGAATCCTATGCAGACAAAAACGGCACTGCCATCAAGCGCACAGCATGGCATAAGGTCATCGCTTGGGGCAAAAAAGCCGAGGACATGGCCGCATCCATTAAAGAAGGTAATGAAATTGCTATCCATGGAAAACTTGCTTATCGTACCTACGAAGACCGCGATGGCGCTACTAAGTATATCACTGAAATCGTAGTAAATGAATTTTACAAAATAGCTAAAATCACTGCTTCTACTGCTGAAGCCGTCCCTTTTTAATCATCAATTTCCTTAGTTTTCATTCAACATTATTTTTCATTTCTTAAAAATTTATCATCATGTCTAATATTAAAAATTCAGTTCAGCTTATCGGCAATATCGGCAAAGACATTACCGTCACTACTTTTGATTCCGGATCTAAAAAAGCATCCATTACACTCGCTACTAATGACTACTACACCAATAATAAAGGTGAAAAAGTCAAGCAGACGGAGTGGCATAATCTCGTAGCTTGGGGAAATATAGCGGATTTTATGGCCGAATCATTGACTAAAGGCTCAGAAGTAGCTATCACAGGCAAGCTCTCCAGCAGATCTTATCAGGATAAAGATGGTGTGACGCGATACGTCACTGAGGTCATCGTCAATGAGTTTTATAAGCTCAGTCGAGAATCATCTTAGTAGGCCATCAGCATGCCATTTTACACACTACAAAGGCCAAAATATATATAATAAGATTATTTTGGTCTTTGAGGTTGTGTAAATATAATACACTAATTTCATTAAAACTGTGCATCCGCTAATAAAATCAACCTAGACATACACTTCGGCACCTTGGTCTAGGCTAGTTGTATAAAAAGAAATAATGCCATTGAGATTTGAAAGGTCAAAAAAATATATAAAAAGGAAGGTTTTGTTTTGTTTACCTTCTAAATGCTCATTTTTTATCTACCTTTGCCCCACGTAAATATAACATAAGTATGTCGATATCGCTTATTCTTGTCATTGCAACCAGTATTACCTCAATTGCCTGCTTCAATAACAAGGCGCTATTTGATGCCTTGAAGCACTATCCGTATGCAGAAGCACGCAACAAGCAATTTTACAGGTGGATAACTTCGGGTTTTGTCCATGGTGATATCATACACTTATTCGTCAATATGTTTGTTTTGTACCAATTTGGTATAGCTATCGAACATTATTTTACCACGTACTTTGGGCTTGTAGGAGGTGGAGTATTGTACATATTTACCTATCTGCTTATTATCATTATGGCGGATATCCGCACGTATTACAAACATGCCAATAATCCTTACTTTGCCAGTGTGGGTGCTTCGGGCGGCGTGTCTGGCATACTTTTTATCTATATCCTGATCAACCCATGGAGTATGCTGGGATTATATGCTATTATTCCGGTGCCAGCGATAGTTTTCGGGATTCTATACCTATGGTATTCTACCTGGGCTGCTAAAAATCAACAGGGCAATATTGACCATGATGCCCACTTTTATGGGGCTGTAGCAGGTGTGCTCATAGCAATCGTAACGCGACCTGCAATATTTACTGAGTTTATATCAAGACTTTTTAATGATTTTCCCTTCTAAAGGGCGATTAAAAATTTGTTCCTTTATTTGAGAGTAAATTCATAACCTAAATACATCACTATTATTTCGATCTATATTTATTAAATCATACTAATAGGATTCATTTAATATAAAGATCGACCCGTGAAAAGATTTAAAAATATGTTACCCATTGTCGTACATTTGCAGATATTAAATAATATTGGAGAAGTTGTATATATCACTTGAATCCGCCCATTAAAAAATGACAGTTTTAAAATCATACCAAGAAACAATTGATTATCTGTTTCAAAAATTACCAATGTACCAGCGTGATGGTGCCTCAGCTTACAAAAAAGACTTGACCAATACGATTAAATTATGCGCTATGGCAGGCAACCCACAGGATAAGCTCAAGTGTATCCATATCGCAGGTACCAATGGGAAAGGCACTACCAGTCACATTATAGCCGCAGGTCTTCAGGCTCAAGGATACAAAACAGGAGTTTATACCTCGCCCCATTATAAAGATTTTAGAGAGAGAATCAAGATCAATGGTCAATTTATCAATTTGAGATTTATCACAGACTTCTTCAATAAATATAGATTGGAAATTGAAGCTATTGAACCATCATTTTTTGAAATAACAGTAGTGTTAGCCTTTGCTTGGTTTGCGGATCAGGAGATAGATTATGCCATTATTGAAACAGGTTTAGGAGGAAGATTAGACTCTACCAATGTTATTACACCACTTTTGAGTGTAATTACTAACATTAGCTTTGACCATCAAAATATGCTCGGCGACACACTCGAACTCATCGCTAACGAAAAGGCAGGCATCATAAAACCTTACGTTCCCGTCATTATAGGAGAAACCCAGAAAGACATAGCAAATGTGTTCATAAACAAAGCAAAAGAAGCAAATGCACCGATATTTTTTGCAGACCAAAATCTAAAAGCGGAAGAGCTTTTAGCAGATCCCTATCTTACCTTCCAGATGTATCTTTATGATAAGGCCTGGAACAAACCTTTAAAAACAACATTATCTGGTCCTTTCCAGTATAAAAATGTGGTTACAGGTTTATTTGCGTTGAATTATCTTAGCAAAACCATTCCTATGGACATGGACAAAGTATGGTCATTTATGCAGGATATGTCAAATCAGACCAAGTATTTAGGGCGATGGCAGACGCTTGGATTTCATCCTTTGATTATAGCAGATTCTGCCCATAACGAAGGTGGTCTTAAGATAGTAACACAACAAATTGCTAAAATAGAAGCCAGGCAAAAACATATCGTCCTTGGCTTTGTCAATGATAAAACATTAGATTTAATTTTGGGATTATTCCCTAAAGACGCGGTTTATTATTGGGCTAAGGCCAATGTTCCCCGTGGTTTGGATGCAGATATTTTAAAAGAAAAGGCTGCAGCTTTTGGCCTGAAAGGCAAATCATACAGTAGCGTCAGAAAAGCCTTAGCAGCCGCAAGAATTAGCGCTCATGATGATGATTTTATCTATATAGGAGGCAGTATTTTTGTAGTGGCGGAAGTTGTCTGATAACAAAAGTTTTTCACTTAATCATAAAAAAAGTCTTTGACCGCAATCGATCAAAGACTTTTTTAGTACCGAAGGCGGGACTCGAACCCGCACACTATCGCTAGCACTGGATTTTGAGTCCAGCGTGTCTACCAATTCCACCACTTCGGCAAATAATCAAATTATACAATAATTCCTTTAAACTAAAGCGACGCAAAAGTAGATAAATTTTCCTGAATACGCAACATGTATTTCAATTTTAAAAAATTTTCTTTAATAATTTTTAGTGCGTCCTCTTTATCTACCTGATTTTCAAATAAATCAATTCCTTTATTTAATGCTGCAATAAGATCAGCCTTCATCACTTCTACATCCTTTAAAGTTTCATTTCTCTTATCCTCATCAAAGTCCATCTCCAGATCAAAAATTGCTTCATTGATTTCCATGATTTCCATAAGAAATTCTTGGGAAAGCACCTCATGTTCACCATCTTTAAGTACACCTAAAAAATGTAAGAGATAACTCCATCGCGCCTGATCATCGGATAGTACCTTATATGCGATATTTATCTCGCTTGACTGACTTCCCTGATCATCCATATCCGTAAAATGATCTGGGTGATAGGATCGAATCAACATATAATACTGCCTTTTCAATTCGGCCAAATCAGGACGAAAGCTTAAAGGCATTTCTAATAATTTAAAATAGTCAACCATAATCTACCTATATTAAAACCATCTGGACACATCAAGACCAATTGCAAAAAGCATTAATCCCATCAATAATATAAAGCCTATATAATTTACAACTTCCATAAACTTATCGCTTGGTGTCTTACCTGTGACCACTTCCCATATTAAAAACATCACATATCCACCATCTAAAGCAGGAATAGGTAACAAATTAAAGAAGGCTAACAAAATGGAGAGACTTGCGGTAATATTCCAAAATATCCTCCAGTCCCAGCCTGTGTCAAACATTCCGGCGATAGAAAATACACTTCCCAAAGAATCTTTAGCTTTAATTTTTCCGGAAAACATCTGCCCGAATGCTTTAAGTTGGCTATTTAAAAAATTGACAGCCATAGATGCACCCTTAGGGAAGGACGCCAAAAATCCATATTTTTGATAAGAGACAGGTGGTGTAGCAAATTGGATACCTATCATACCTTTGTCATTAACTGCTATATCCTTAGACAGTGTATCTTGACCTTTAACAAAACCAAAACTCAACGTCTTATCCTTATTATCTTGAAGGATTTTAACAATATCAGACTGAAATTGAACTGGTTTATGGTCAACTTCAATAATTTGTACATCTTCCGGCAGACCTGCTTTAGCTGCATTGCCATCCGGTTCGACTTTATCCACTTTTAAAGGGATCCTTGGCATAGGTGAAAACAATGTCTTTTTCCTATTTTCATATTTTGTGGCATATCCTACAAATTCTGATGGTACGGACAAGGATATTTCCTGCCCACCACGCTCAACAGTCAGTGATTTTGCTTCATTGATGATGATTTCATTCATGACCAAGCCTGGATTAAACTTTTCAAGGTTCATATCACCCACTTTTAAAATCCGGTCACCATCCTTTAAACCTAACTTTATACCCATAGTATCAACAATAATTCCACTTGTAGCATCTGAAGTTTTTATATAACTTTCGCCCCAGTGAAACATCATCATAGAAAAGATAAGGATGCCTAAGAGAAAATTGACCGTCACACCACCTACCATGATAATCAGCCGCTGCCATGCCTTTTTAGATCTAAATTCCCATGGCTGAGGTGGTTGCTTCATCTGCTCCTTATCCATACTTTCGTCAATCATGCCAGCAATTTTGACATATCCGCCAAAAGGAATCCAACCTATACCCCATTCTGTATCACCAATTTTCTTTTTAAAAAGTGAAAAATAAGGATCAAAAAATAAATAGAACTTTTCTACACGAGTTTTAAACCATTTTGCAGGCAGATAATGCCCAAATTCATGTAATACTACTAAGATTGATAAGCTTAAGATAAGCTGTAAAGCTAAATTGATTTTATCCATTTATGGAAATTTAATTTGAATCAACGTGATAACAAACAATAATAAACGAAGATGTTTTTGAAAAAGTTTTCATTTAAAGGCACAAAGTTAGTTTATTAAATGAAAAGAAATAATCATTTTATACTATACTAAAAATTCAAACACGAGTTCCTGGTTTAAATCAACCCTAAATTACCTGATAATTTTATCAAAATCATTTCATTTTTTTGATCTATAATAGACCGCTATAATAAAATCGATGCAATTTTAATCAGAGAATAGCATTATAGTATGGGCTTTGAGGATAGCTCATTTTAGTAAATGAAACACCAATTTTGATTTACAATTTTAGTATTTTTACAGCTGTATTTTCACTATCATTTATCAAAAAAACTATATAAAACCCCGATTCTAATGCACTTAAATCAATACTGCTATTGAGAATATCGCCAGTATAAACCAATTCGCCTAATTGATTATACACTTCAGCTTTGTCCCATCTGTGCTCATGCATGATATTCAATATACCCATCGTAGGATTAGGATACATTAGTTCCTGTACTATTTGGAACTGGTTTGTGGTATTGACCATATCACAATCTGGAGCTGTGCCATTAACTTCTGAAAGCGTACCATTCTCCACACTCCAGTGAAGCCATTCACCACCATTGCTATTACGCCATGTATTGAGATCAAAGGTGTTAGAGCCTATATTAGTGCCTGGCACTTTATACACCTTAAGTGCCTCTCCGCCCTGATTCCAAGTCAACGGTTTTCCAGATTCAAGGATTTCTGGTTGATTATTTTCTACACTACAATTGGGCATAATAAAATAAGCAAATTCCTGATACTTAGGGTGATCTCCATAAACAGAAGCCTTTCCTGTTTCATCAACACACACAGCTACATAAGCATTGCAAGCGATGCCCAAGCCGGTTTGCTGGTAATCCTTAAGAATTCTGGATAAAAATACTACGTGCCTTCCTTTCCTGTCCGGATCATCATAATGCGTATCAGTGATCACATCGGACAAATAAGGTATACTTAAGAAATGGGTAGAATCCACCGTAACTGTACGTCTATATGGATTACTAAGTGCCTCTTGAGATGTAACAGAACCATTTTTTGCATTAAAATAGTAACCACCAAGTATAGCCATTCCGGCACTTGTACCGCCAATGACGATATTTCGGCTTTGGATCGCCTTGTTTATCTCCCTTGCTACAGGAGTATCTCGCCAATAGGATACATAGTCCCACTGATCGCCACCTGCAAACCATATTGCTTCGGCTTGTCTAATCTTTTGGATAACATAATTATCAGTGCTTGCATTTTTATTATTACAGACGATCGTTTCTACGGAGTTGACTTTAACGCCAAGCTGGCTATACATATATTTATTGTATCCATTTGTACCGGTAGCCCGAAGTACGAGCACATCTCCGCCATTGGCTCTTCTTAAAAACCAGCGCATTGCCTCGTCGTGCTCTGTTGCACCACCCATCATACAAACACCACCTTGGGGCAATGTTAAAGTATCATTGATATTTCCCGTAATGTAGTTAGTAAAATTCTGGCCAAAAAGACTATTTAAGGATATGAATATCCATATAAATCCATAAATAACACAGAATTTGGTATATTTATACAAATAATTCATCTCCCATTTTTGAAATTCTGTAAAGCAATATCGCTGTTCTTCCTGCTTCAATCGGCAGAAAATTCAGATCAGCACGCTCTTCTATTGTATGTCCGCCAGTTCCTACCATACCTATAGAATCCATCGCCATTTTGACATCATCAGCAACAAAAGATATGTCAGCAGCTCCCGAATTGCGTGGATTTACAGGATAAACCTTCCCATACCCCATATCGTTGCTAACCTGGTCAAACATAGCTAGTAATTTTTTATTACCTTCTGTCATTGTCATCGGTGGGTATCCATCCTCATCAAAATCAATTACGGCTTTTGTTAGCGGCAAATTATCATTTCTGACTATATTTTGCATAGTCGATTTTACGTAATCCAATTGTTGTTTCGAAACTGTCCTGATGTCACCCTGAACAACTACTTTTTGAGCTACGATATTTGTCTTCCCTGAAGCTTCTGCCCTACCATTAGTTGGAAAATAGGTTGCGTCATTGCCTCCGACTATGACACCAGGATTAAAAGTAAGGTTTTCCTCCTTCACTAGTGTTTCTCGGAAAGCATTTAGAATGCGGCTTGCTTCAAAAATTGCACCGTAGCCAACTGTATCTTGAAATATCTGTGATGAATGTGCTGGCAGACCTTCTACAGAAAGCTTCCAATCCAAAACGCCTCGACGGGAGATATTGACATTTACTGCTGTACCATCACCATCTTCAAATCCTATAGCTATATCAGCCCATTTGCCAGCTTGGATCATGTCGCCTTTTGAAAAAGACAATGGCTCTCCGCTAAGTTCTTCATCTCCGGCAAGAAACACACAAATATCCAGATCGTCTAATTTTCCAGCCAGCTTTAACGCCTTTAATCCCAACCACATAATTACATCACCACCCTTCATGTCCAATGCACCAGGTCCATGCATAATATTATTTTCCTCCATCGTGCAGTATTGGAAAGGGCTATCAGGTTCGAAGACAGTATCCAGATGACCAATTAATAGAATTTTATGACCCTTGCCATGATTCCTGGCTACTAGGTGTCCGGCACGCTGCCATGCGTCACCGGGGATCCATTCAGTTTTAAAACCTAATTTTTGAAATTCACGACTAAATATATCACCTACGCGCTTGACACCTTTAAGATTGAATGATCCACTATTGACATTAACAACTTCCTTTAAAAGCTCAATAGCTTCCTCATTAAATTCTGAAATAAAATGCTTAATTTTTAGCTCTATCGGCTCTAAATTTTCCATAAATTACAAATTAACTAATAATATTCCTAAATTTATTAAAAAAATAGGATATTACGGTATTTTAAATTTTTGTCCTGGTAGGTAGATACTGACAGTAATATTTTTGGCACCTAATTTTCCCTTATCTGATTTACTAATACTTTTAGGCTTTGAAAAAGTCAGTACCTGAGAGATGCCTATAACCTCAGCATGCTTGCCATTTACTAAAATAGCTGTTGATTCGTCAATACCTATTCCTATCGTACCAGGATGTTCGACTATTGAAGTCAACAACCTATTATGTCGGCTTCTTATCAAAAAGTGCTGGTCAATGACTGCATTTTTGAGCAGCCCAAGGCCACGCGTAGTTTCGATGTTTTGAGACTCAATGGTTTTAAAAGTAGGATGATAGATCGTGTCTTTAAGCTGATTTCCTGTTATCATTATTTCACTCATCATAGCTGCACCAGCGCTCGTACCTGCGATAACTGCACCTTTTTTATAGGCATCAAAGATGGCGGTCATTACAGGTGACTGCTCGACTAAAGACATAAATACCGCCTGGTCTCCACCACTGATATACACTAAATTTGCATTACGCAATGAATCCAGCATTTCTATATTTGTGAGATTGCTCTTATCAAAAAACAAAGGGAATATATTATCAAAGCCAACATTGCTAAACTCCTCTTTGATATACTTAACGGTAGCTGTCTGCATTTCGCTAGCCATGGGCAATACCACAGCATAATTACGGGAATTAAGGTTCGCCTCCTTTGCCATCCGCTCTATCATGGCAGGTGGCTTATTGCCACCGCCTATGATAAATAACTTACCTTTCCCAGGAATGGCTTGTGCATGAAGTGAAGGTATGACCCATAGTCCACACAACACAAATAAACCTAGTAGAAAAGATTTTTTGAGCATATACTATTTCTTAATACCGAATGTAATTCCCCTTGGATTTAATCCATCTTTACTAAACCACACTTGCTGGACGCTTCCATCTAAACTTGCTCTTTTAATAGCATTTGCATTTCTGTCACCCCAATAAATCATCTTGGAGTCTTTTTCGTAAGCGATACCATAGACAACTCTCGAATTACCTGTTGCAAGTGTCTGGACATTACCACCATTAAGATCGGCTGATTTGATATGTATGTCCTTAGATGCATTATAGAAGTCAAAGTAAATACGATCACCAATAACGGTAATACTACCACCCTCAGCATCTGGAATCAATTCCTTTTTATCAGTTCCATCGAGGTTGATTGACCAAAGACCACCATCATAGTTAATCCAATATAGTCTATTATGTACGCCATCTATTGCAATACCCTCGGGATCATTTGCCTGCCCCGTCACAAAGTCTTCAATCTGGTTTACATTGTTATCATCCAAATTTCCACGCTGGATACCGCTTGAAGTATCCCAGTAGAGTTTACGATTTTGATAATCAATCGCTAGAGCCACAGGGGATTCTAAGCCTGATCTGAATACTTGCTGATTTTTTCCATTAGGATCACATCTAAGGATTTTACCACCATCCGAATCAGCAACATACAAGATATTATTGATTGTATCATATGCCATTCCATAATTGCCCTGAATCGTCACTGGTAATATTTCATCAACTGGAGCATTATCATTGATAAAGGCTCTCAGTATCTGACTTCCATTAGAAAAATACATAGGAATACCAGTAGCCGATGCATCTTTAACAACAATGGATTGAGATGATTCTCTAATTTCATTAGCCGTAATGGAAATAACCACTAATTTTACTGTATAAACGCCTGGTTTATCATAGATGTGCGATGGGCTGACCTCAGCCGAACTAGTATTGTCACCAAAATTCCAGTTATAAGTTACGCTACCTGCCCTTTCAGGAATAATCGATAGGTTAGAAAATGCGACCGATGATGGTGCAAAGCCTTCATTACTTAGCGTGTAGGTAAATTTTGGTACGATACTGGCGGGTGGTACAGGAAAATCATCTCTATTACAACCACCCGCCAGAACCAATATCAAAAAGAATAAAATTAAATTTTTCATTTATACTCTTAAAAATGATACAAAATTATTTAATAAATAGACCTCGTGGGCTATCCAGTCCTGACAATACAGTTTCAGCACCAGAGCCATCAAAATTTGCTCTATTTATTTGCTTAGCGTCTCTGTCAGCCCAATATAATTTATTTGTCTTATAATCAATGTCAATACCATGTATTCTTGTTTTTGCTGTCTTAGCTATAGTTGTGATATTTGTACCATCCAGATTAGCTCTTTTAAGTTCAGTGCTATTCCTTTCATCAAAATACAAATTACCATTAACAGCATCTACAAAGATTCCATAACCATAAACGCCTTCGATTAACTTTTTAACACCAGTACCATCGGCATTAGCTATATAAAGATTTTCATCGTTTACTTCATAAAAATAAAGCTTTTTATTGACAGGATCGTAAGAAACGCCCCTCATTTGTCCATCAGCAATATTTATAAAGGATGTTTCCAAGCTACTTCCATCCAGATTAGCTCTTGAAATATTACCATTATCATCAGCCCAATAAATCTTACCGTCAGCTATATTTAAAGCGATATTATAAGGATCTGTAATACCGGAAGCTATTTCTTTCAAGCCAGATCCATCCAAATTAATACTCCAAATTTTACCTTCATCTTCATTTTCAAAATCAGAAAAATAAATTTTATTATTCTTACTGTCAAAAGCTAGTCCTACGCCTGCTTTACCAGAAATGTCCAAAATATCTTCAGACGCTGCACCGGAAGCAAGATTCAATTTTTTAATTTTATTAGCACCAAATTCAATATAATACAAATCACTAGCAACTACGGCACCTTTAACAGTGATTTTCTTCTGACCCGTTATAGGTCCACCTTTACCAGTTGCAGTTAGACTTACAGTATATTCACCTGCTTTATTGAAGGTAAACGTTGGATTAGGGTCTGTAGATTTAGTACCCGCATCATCACCAAAGTTCCACTCATAAGAGGTTGCACCTATAGATTTATTTGTAAATTTTACTGGAGTACCAACTTGTAGGTCATCGACATTTTCTATAACAAAATCTAACTTAGGTAAAATTTTTATAGAGGCTTTTGATGTAGTTGTACCAGCTTCGCCCTTGGCAGAAAGTGTAACTTCAAAAACATCGGAAGTATTATATATCTTGGATGGATTCTTATCCGTAGAAGTGGTGCCATCGCCAAAGCTCCAAGTAAATGCTGTGGCATTAGCAGAGTTATTGGTAAATTGTATAGATTCACCTACGGATGCTGTAGTGGCACTGGCTGTAAACCCAGCCTTTACTTCAGGTTTGTTGTCGTCCTTGGTACATGAAGTAAAAACTAAAAAAAGTAAAGCCATAACGGTCAAAAAAATATTACTTGTTTTCATATCTAATAAAAATTTTATTTGTTGATTTAATAAAAGGTTATAGTTAAAAAATTAATATCCAGGGTTTTGTATCATTCCAGTATTGCTATTTGCGTTTAGTTCAGACTGTGGAATAGGCATCAAATACTGATTTATATTATTTACTGTCGGGACGACATCTTTAGCTCTGTTTGTCCTAGTCAAGTCAAACCATCGGTGTCCTTCATATGCCAATTCAAAGCCTCGTTCTCTTTCTACAGCGAGTAATACATCATTTTTGTCAAGGGCTACTATATCTTTTAAACCAGCTCTAGTTCTTATCTGATTTAAATCTACTAAGGATTCAGTGATCTTACCCTGATTAGCTCTTGCTTCCGCTCGTATAAGATACATCTCACCCAAACGAAGGATGATGATATTATCTCCACCAGTAGCGAGATCACTATACTTTTTGACATAAGGTGTTGTACCGGACAAACCAAAGATATCTGTCAATCTGATGTCTTCCGGGTCATAAGATTGATAAAAAGTCGATGCTGGTGCAACTTCACCGCGGCCATTTAGTGTCAGCGGATAGAAGTACTGTGCTACTCTATTCCTATCTAAAGGCGTAAAATCTATTTCAAAAATAGACTCAGCAGAGTTATCTTTAAATATACTTTTGTAATCTTTAAGTAGGCTGTAGCGCTTAGTATCTATCACTTTTGAAGCATATTCTTCTGCCTTTGCATAGTCCTTATGATAGAGATATACTCTAGCCAAAAGAGCATTGACAGTATTTTTATTCGCCCTAACAGACGAAGTGCCTTCAGGGATCAGCTTAGAAGCTTCCAATAAATCAGAAAAAATTTGGTCATATACTTCTGATACTGTATTTCTCGGTGCATTAATATTGGTCAAACCAATTGTGGGTGTAATTTTTAAAGGTACACCTCCAAAATAATTAACCAAATTAAAGTGATGAAGAGCTCTTAAAAAATATAACTCACCCAAGGCTTTATCCTTCTCTTCCTGAGAAAGAAAACTCAGTGTTGGTACGACAGCTATAACTTTATTGGTCACATTCAATGCGCTATATATCGCATTCCAAATACCTTCTATAGATGAATTTTCGGGAAGGACAGCATTATTGTCCACCTCTCTGTAACTTGCAGCGGTGGCATTAGGTGGATTAATCAGGTCGTCAGATAATAGATCTGCAAAAGTCAAATAAGTCAATCCATAATAACTCAGCGATTGCATTGCATCATAGGCACCTAATATTCCGCGCTGAACATCAGATTTTGATTTATATGCTTCTGATTCAGGAATTGAATTAGTAGGCTCTACATCTAGGACATTGCAAGAACCTAAAAACAGAATTGTCAATAAAAATAATGATAACTTTCTCATGATTAAAAACTTGCATTAATACCGAAAACATAAGACCTTGCCTGCGGATAAGTGAAGAAATCTGTACCAATAACTGCATTGTCATTACCCCGATAGTTGACTTCCGGATCTAACCCACTATAATTGGTAAATGTCATAAGGTTCTGGCCGGTAACAAAAAATCTTATAGACTGAATTTTATCCTTCATCCATCCTTGATGTCTCATTGTATAACTTAAACTTACATTTTTGATCCTTAGATAAGAACCATCTTCCAAAAAACGTGAAGATACACGCTTATTTTGAGATGCTGCTACCGGATCATTAGTAGCTCTTGGTATTTTGGTAATATCCCCAGGTTTTCTCCATCTTTCATTGATAATGGCTAATTGGTTATCACCACCCTGAAGGGATTCTAAAAATAATCTTGTACCATTAAAAATATCATTTCCCTGAACACCTTGAAGGAATACACTCAGGTCAAAATCACCGTATGAAAAATTATTAGTCAATCCATATATAAAAGAAGGATGCGGACTGCCTATTTTAGTACGATCATCTGCAGTGATTTTGCCATCAAAATTTTTGTCTGCATATACAACATCACCTGTTGACGGGTCAACTCCCAACCATTCGTAAGAATAAAATATACCAATAGGTTGTCCTTCTTCTATTCTGTTACTTCCTCTTCCGAGATCATCGATAGGCTGCCCATTATACAATTTGAGTACCTTATTTCTATTCATAGAAAAATTAAGATTTGTATTCCATCTTAACTTTGTATCTTTCAAGTTTTCTGAATGAAAGCTAAACTCTAAACCTTTGTTTTCAATCTCGCCAATATTTTCTAAGATAGAGCTGTAACCCGAACTACCGGGAAGAGGACGATCCAGCAACAAATCTTTTGTCTTTTTGTAATAAACATCTACTCCAAAAACAAAGCGATCATTACTAAGGCCGAGATCAATGCCGAGATCAGACTGTGCCGTAGTCTCCCACCTCAAATTAGGATTAGGGATACTTGAAGGGTAGATGGCTGGTTGACCAGCATAGGTCGTATTGCCGTACAATGAAGCATATAGAAATGCTGGTATATCATCATTTCCAGTCAAACCATAGCTACCTCTGAGTTTGAGTTCGGATATAGTACTTGATTTAAAGAATGATTCCTGAGAAATACGCCATGCTGCGGAAACAGCCGGAAAAAATCCGTTGCGGTTTTTCTCACTAAACCGAGAAGACCCGTCCACACGAGCTGAAAAAGTCACTAAATATTTATCATGCAAATTGTAATTAGCCCTACCAAAAAAAGATCTAATACCTGAATTTGATGCGCCTGAACTTGCGGATACAATTGTAGAAGCAGAATTTATATACTGTAAACTTTGATCCGCATAATCTTGAGCACGTATAAACGAACTCACTGTATTTCTCTTTTCAAATGAATAGCCTGCCAATATTTCAAAGGCAGATGCATCAATATCAAAATTATATCTCAAGGTATTGTTAGAAACTAAATTGGAAACATTTGTAAAAGTTTCAAAACCAAGACCATTGTATCTTGCTCCTTGTACTGTCTTTGTATTCTCGTAGGCGTGCTCCCTAAAATTTAAAAAATCAATTCCCCATTTAGTATTAAAAGTTAGTCCGTCAATAATTTTATATTCTAAATAAGCATTAGCTAAAGCTCGATTTGAAAAATTCTGGTTAATGGCTTCTTTTATTATAGAAACTGCATTGGAATATGGACCCGACTGATTATACGACCCGTCTGCATTATAAACAGAAAAAATAGCTGGCGTAGAAATACCATTAGGTAGTGGACCGTGTAGGCTTTGGTCTCCTTCCACCCTATCTGTTTTGGTATGTGTCAACCCTATGCTTGTGCCGATGGTCAATCTCGAAGTTGCTTTATGATCCAGATTGATACGTCCACTAAGTTTACTAAAGTCAGTACCACCCACGATACCATCCTGATCAAAAACATTGCCGCTGATAAAAAATTTAGTCTTATCCGTACCACCCATTGCTGACAAATCAAATGTTTTCATAGGGGCAGTTCTAAATATCTGATCCTGCCAGTTGACATCTACAGTATTATCATTAATTTGCTCTTGAGAATATACTTGAGTTCCTGCTAAATCATTTCGGTATATTTTCCAGTCATGTGCATTCAGCATATTCAATCGCTTCCATGTCTGCTGGATTCCATATGATGTATTAACATTAAATACCGTTTTTTGCTCCTTACCACGCTTAGTGGTGATCAAAACCACACCATTGGATGCTCTCGCTCCGTAAATTGTAGCTGCTGCTGCATCTTTAAGAATACTGATAGACTCGATGTCCGCAGGATTTAAATCCGACAGCGCATTTACCCCTTGTCCTTCATAGCCTACTTGTGCAAAATCACCCGTGGTCACTGGAATTCCATCAATAACATACAATGGCTGACTGGAAGCACCTATTGAAGATGTACCACGGATACGCACTGACATTTCGGCACCTGGTGTTCCCGAGTTTTGGATTACCTGGATTCCTGATGTCTGTCCTTGCAATGCTACATCAACATTTGTCAATGGCAATTTTTTCAGGTCATCTCCCTGAACAATGCCTACAGATCCAGTCAATAGTTTTTTTTGCTCGACACCATATCCGACAACGACAAATTCTTTAAGAACATTATTATCTTCACCCAGTACAACATTTAGTACGTTGCTGGATGGAATCACAAGTGTCTGTGTCACATATCCAACATAAGAAATTTCTAATTGCTGGATTTCATCAGGGACGCGAAGTGAAAAAAAACCATTCTCATCGGAGATCGTCGCTATACTTTTATTACCTATAGCCACGATACTGGCACCGATTAAAGGCTGTCCAGACGCTTCGGTAATTGTACCCGTCACTATCCTGTCCAGAAACAAGCCTGACGCACCCGCTGTTGCGCTACCCAAAAGTAATATAAAACACCATAGAAGCAGGTGCTTTATACGAGATACCAAATAGTACATGTGCTTCATCAAATAAATACTTTTTAATCATTAAATCAAACCATTTCTTTTAATTTACGTATGCTTATACACTGTATTAATCCATATTAATTCCTATCGACACATATTTTTATACATAATATTTGAGGTTTTTATATTGCTCAAATATTCAATATTCAGTGTCGACATTCGTAAATATTATGTAAAATTACACTAATATTTTTTTTAAAAGCACATTTGTATCAGTTTTTTATGTATTTATTTACAAAAATTGAAAAGCATCTTAAATTTTGAAATTTACTCATTCAATTCTACCCTCATTATTGCTTCTTTACTATTTTTCGATAGAGGGATATTAAATAAACGTGAGTTCTATGTAAGACAGCCATAATTAAAGGTAAGGTAGTGCGAAATAAGACTCTTCAAATTTGAAAGGATGCACAACCAAGACATGTTAGATGGAGTTGGATTGCTCACTTTGATAGTTTTGGATTTCAATTATTAAAGGTAGTTAAATTGCTCACTTCGATCGAAATGTCGATTCATTGTAGGATTAAGAGAGAAAAAGATTGAGCTAAACTTGCAACCATTTTCTCTCCTTTCCTCTTTTAGGTATTGTCTTTTCGACAAAAAGGAGAAAACGATGATACAAGCGATTTAATCGCACTTCACCATTTCAAAGAAATGAAAACGCTTTGTATCCATCATCCATTTTCTTATGTCAAACTTACGTAAAAAAACAATTAAATCATTTAGTAATGAGTAGCAACAGCCTCAAGGTTTATAAAAAGAAAGGATAGGCTCCCACAAATTAAAACAATATAAATCATTATAATTCAGCGACATAATCCATAGCGAGCATTTTATTTTTTTCATAAATATTTTTAGAATTATACCAGTACACCACTATGGAAATAAGGCAAAAAGTACCTGATAAAAGATACATCGCGCCAAAGCCGAAATGTTCAGAAATAGTCGCACCCAATAACATTCCGAGACTGATTCCTAAATCGAAACCTGTCAGGTATGTAGAATTAGCGGCACCCCTTTTAGATTCTGGTGCCATATTAATATAAATCGTCTGTAAAGCGGGAAACAATGTTCCGTACCCTATACCGATGATAAAAGCTGATATACTATAAAAATAAACCGTCTGTATAGTGGCAAACCCAAAAAAACCAATAGAAATAGCCACTAAGGCAGTTAGCATAACCTGATGCAAGTAGCCTCTATCCACATACCTACCTGAAGTAATCCTGGATAAAATAATGCCACTTGCTAAGAATAAAAAGAAAATTCCTGCATTCTGGATACCTTCAGATTTACCATAAAGCACAGCAAAAGCAACTAATGTGCCCCAGCCAAACGATATGAGTAATTGATTAAAAAGTATAGGTATTCCTTTAATCAGTATGATACGATCTATAGTCAGTGGTGGTCTTTCCTGAATGTTTGTACGCTTAGGAATACGAATGGTCGAAACTACTAAAATAGACAAAATTCCCATAAGAAGCGCTGCTGATATCAGGATATCAAATCCAAAATTTTCATAAACATAGACAGCGATAAAAGGTGCTATAGCCATAGCAAGATTAGAATTAACCCCAAAATAACCAATTCCTTCAGCTCGTCTTGAAGCTGGAATGATATCTACTGCTACCGTATTAGCAGACACCGTAGATAGACCCCACCACATCCCATGAATAAATCGAAGGATAAAGAAAAATGCTACAGTCAAAGCAAAATAATAACCTATAAATGTAGATACATAAAATACAATACCAGCAACCAGCAATGGCTTGCGTGGAAATACATCCACCAAATAACCACTTATAGGGCGAACGATTAGCAATGCTAAAGCATATGATGATAAGACTAAACCAATTTTCGAATTTGGAATATGAAGCTGTTCCGAAAGAAAAAGTGGAATTGTGGGCATCAACAAATGAAAAGAACAAGCCATCAAAAAATACGAAACACTGATAATAATAAAACCTTTATTCCATAGTTTCTCCTTTATCTCTGAATCTCTTTGCATGATTTCCTTAGTGCCTGATTGCAAAACGAGGTAATACTCTCTGATTTTAAAATAATATTATATTGAAACAATACAAATACTAAAATACTATATACTAAATTTAGTTGAAAAATCTACTGAATTTAGGTAAAAAATAACATAGATATAATAGAAGATCACTTGGTTAATCAATAGAAGAATGCAATTAAATAAGTACCAACGGCACAGTCAAATGACCAAAATGACACGTCAAATTTATGAATGTTACAATAAAATTGGAAATAAATTAAAATAAGTGATGAAAAAAGATAATATTTGCAGCGAAAAAATAGTTAAAATTTCTAAATCCTCTTAATCCCCCATAAAATCAATATCATTGGAATCCTGTCTGGTCATTATACCTACTTATAACGAAATTGAAAATATCCGCGACATCATCGCAGCTGTCTTGGCACAGGGTAGTCATTTTTCGGTTTTGATTATAGACGACGGATCACCGGATGGTACTGGAGAAGCGGTCGAATATCTTAAACAAGATAATAGCCGGATTCATTTGATCAGACGTACAGGCAAACTGGGATTAGGGACAGCATATATAGCGGGATTCCAATACGGGTTAACTCACGATTTTGATTATATCTTTGAGATGGATGCAGATTTTAGCCACAACCCTAATGACCTCAACCAATTACTGGATGCCTGCCACAATGGTGCCGATGTCGCCGTAGGCAGCAGATATGTAAAGGGTGGCAATATTAAAAACTGGTCAAAAGATCGAGTTTTGCTTTCCTACTGCGCTTCATTATATGTAAGGATTGTCACCGGTATGCCAGTTAAAGACCCTACAGCAGGTTTTATCTGCTATAATAAAAAAGTACTCGCATCCTTTGATCTCGACAAAATCAAATTTAAAGGATATACATTCCAAATAGAAATGAAGTATTATTCGTGGAATAAAGGATATATCATTAAGGAAGTACCGATTACTTTTGTCGATCGCGAAAAAGGCACATCTAAGATGCACGCTAATATCATCTCTGAAGCAATAAAAGGCGTTTTGCAAATGCGTATCAGAAAATTTAAAGGATATTACAAGACCTAAAATAAATTTTAGAGTCCTATTTTCAAAAACTATCATCCATTTTTCTAAATTTATATCACAATATATTAATTATATGGTACTTATACATAACAATAATTAATATGTTATTTTAAGCAAATAATGTGTTTGGTATAGCTTTCATTTTCATCTTATCTTTGTAACATCAATTGGAGATATAGACTCTAATTAAGCATTAAGGAAGTTTTGGTTATACTTATAAATTAGCAAAGAAGCAGAAAAAACTGCAAAAAAAGATTGAGTTGGGTTTAAGAAAAAATGGTCGGGTGCTCCCCGACCATTTTTTTTTACTTATTTTATGATTATATATTATAATACCCATTATACATTCAAATTAGTCCAATCCTCATAAAAAAATAGTGAGTATAACAATAAAAGCACGAGTAAATTAAAGCGTTCACAATTTTATTCTCTTCAAATTATCAAAACTTATCTTTATGCTCTCCATCGGCTTATATTTTTTCATATCGTCTTGTTCGATATAGAAATACTCCATACCAGCTATATCTGCCAAATTAAACATTTTTTTCCAGTCTATCACGCCTGTTCCTACTTCTACAAAGGATTTATCGGATGAATTTTCCATATCCTTGACATGGAAGAGTGGAAAACGTCCCTTATTTTTCTTGATAAATTTTTTTGTATTAACTCCAGCTCTATGCGTCCAATAAATATCTAATTCAAACTTGACCAAATCGCTTTCCGTTTCATTTAGCAATATATCAAAAGGTTGTATTTTTCCTATTGGAGTAAATTCAAATGCATGATTATGATAACACAAAGTCAGGCCATATTTTTTAGCCTGAGCACCACATTTATTTAATAGTTGTGCAGTCCGTTTATAATCATCAATGGTATTACGTACTTCTTGCGGCAGCCACGGACATACTATATATTTTTGACCCATATAGGCTGCATCTTCACATACTTGTTCCCAATTATTTTGCATATCGTACTCATCCTTGTTACCAGGTTTTCCAAAACTAATGTGATTGCTAAACATTTTCAATCCCTGATCTTCTACGATTCTCTTGAAATTTTCCTTTGGCTGGCCGTAAAATCGTCTTTTATCATAGCTCGCACCCTCTACATGACTATAACCTATCGCCTTAATGGCACTCAGGGTTCCTACTGGATCGGCTTCCATTTCCTGTCGAACTGTATATAGCTGAATACCTGCATAAGCTAAATCCACCTTATGACTAGCACTACGGATATTAAATGGATTGATATACATACTGACAGCGCCCATAGCCGTATATTTTACAAAATTCCTTCTGTCCATTGTCTGAAATTTATTAATTACTCAAAGACCAATCGATAACTTAATACTGGAATCATCCCCAATTGTCGTTGAACCATGGATTCTTTCAATAAAAAATCGTAATACCTATAACCAAAATTTTCTTTACCCATGAGATTTTGAATGTCCAGCGACCACGTATGACGAAGCCGGCTGCTGACTTTCTTTTTTGAATAGACAAAACGTGCATCAATTCTCATATAGCCTGGTTCCATGTAGGTAAATGGCACATCAAATTTATACAATTCTACTCCAGATATTGCCAATGGGTTTAATACTGGCTCTCGCTGTCCACCGCGATTATGAGCTGCAATACTTGCTATCCATCTGATCGATTTATCTATTTTTACTACATTTTTCTCATACCCGATACTTAAATTATTTACGTAGCCGTAATCATATCTACCGTGGTAGTAGGTATTATTATTTTGGGCAAGTCTATATTTTGAAGAGAACAATGACAAATTATAATCAAAAACCCAGCTATGATCCTGATTAGAAATACGTTTTTGAAAAAAAACATCTCCACCATAAACCTTAGCTTTGTCCGTTCCATCAGCTGACCAAAAAGGCAACAGCAGTTGATCAAAACCCAGATTACTTCCATTAAAGATTGAGGCGGAGGCGCCATAAATACCGTCATGTTTAAACTTAGCCACATCATGTAACCTATGATAAAATCCGGTAAGTGCTACCTTTAGGTTATTATAATCGTACTGTCCCGTCAACTGTAAATTATTGGATTTAATCCTGACTGGTTTATAAGAGCCTACAATGTAGCGCAAATCTGTATAATCTTGTAAAGATGCAATTCTGTACGCTGCCTTAAAAGAAATTTTGTCAAAAGGTTTATAATTGAGCGTCACAAACGGTTCGGCGGTAAGCTCATTTGTATTATTATCATACATTAGTCCGGCACCGGCCGTATATCCAAAAGATTTTATTAGATGATGGTCTAATTGAAAGTAAGGGTAAAGACTATAATAAGCCTGTTTACCAGCAATTTCATTTGTATTAAAATAGTTATTATACGCATTCGTCCTAAGTCCAGCTTTATAGTAAATATTAGAACTATTCCAAATCAACTGATTATGAAATGATATAATACGGTTATTTAGACTTTGATCATCCAAGTGATTGATACCTAATTTTTGAATGAAAAAAGGTTGGGTGTTTTCAACTCGGACATCCCTTCTCTCAGATGCTACCAATGTACTTTGGTAAACGACTTTGTCATTTTGCCATGTATATTGTGTACCGACGATACCAAGATTACTATTGTAATTTATATGTTGAACATCTTTAAATCGCTCTGGCGTTACTAAAGAATCAATACCCGAAAAATAATTATGACTCTTGCCCAATGTAGCAAAAATCTTAAGATGGCTTTTATGCGTTTTAATAAGATCAGCATAAGCGCTGATATCCTGATAGCCTATTTTTTCATTGCCAAAATTAATGCCCAGCTTATTTAGAAGGCCGGTAAAACTATATCTGTATGAGACATAAAAGTTTTTGTCACCTATCTTGCTCCCAACACCTGCTTCCAGACCTATTAAATTCAAATCAATATACGATTTCATTGAAGGTGCCATCTTCATATCTGATACACCAGAAAGTACATTTCCATAGGAAGCCTCAGCTGGATTAGCCTCAAAATGGTAGTAGTCAAGTACATTGCCATTGAAAGCGTTAACACCACCGGCGTTATTTGTAGCGAGGTCGTTAGCTGTGCCTGCATTAGATAAGTGATTTGGATTGACTATGTCAGCACCATATAATTGCCAACGAGTGGATTCGGGTGGTAAACCGCGATAAATGATGCTATTAGCACCGTCATTAGCAGTAGAGAAACCTGGATAACGAATTATAATCCTAGAAGGATCTTGAAAAGATGCCGGCATCGTACGAAACTGACGCTGAGTCATCGTCAGGTTTCCAAATCGGTACATATCTTCATTTATATTAACATCCGATAGCTCTATGGACATGGGGTCAAGATAGATATCTGCAATTAAAACAGCGTCTTCTGCTATTTCTAAAGAAAGTGCATTGATATACTTTTCAAAAGTTACAGATAATTGATAGACGCCTGATTTAGTCAGATGAAGTTCGTAGAAGCCGTTATCATCCGTCATTGTTGACTGACCCTGATTTCCATTTTGCGATGCAACTACTGAGGCTTTTGCTAATGAATTGGTATTATCTGACAAATATACATATCCCTTAATCACTTGACTTTGTCCATAATCCACGAAAGTGAATAATAATAAGGTAACTATCAATACCTTAATCATTATTCTACACCAACCTAACTGCATACAGAAATCATTATATCACTAATAAAATATCATCTGTCAAAACTTATCTACATTCTGAACGGTCACGATACTTAGATTATGGAAGATCAATTAGCTATAATTTGAAAATCTGTACGTCTGTTTTTAGCTTTGCAAGCCTCATCCTGATTTCCTTCACAACCAGGAGTTGGTTTATCTGGTCCATTTCCAACGATGACAAATCTATTTTCTGGAAGTTTATATTGTGATTTAAGATAGTCGGCTACTGATTTTGCTCTCTTTTGAGATAGAGCTACATTAGAAGCATGAGAACCTACATTATCAGTATTCCCTTCGATTCTTATTTTAGCATTAGCGTATGTTTTAGCAAGGTCTCCAAACTGTAGGTCTATAATCGTCTTAGAATTTTCATCCAAATCAAATCTGGCAGTTGGAAAATTAATGCTTATAGGCTTGGAAGCAATAGCCTGAGAAGATACTTCTTCTTTAGTAGTTGGCGTAAAATCCTTTTGCTTTTCGGCTGCGTATCCCGGCCCTACTAAATTTTCCTGAGCAGCAGTGATTGCTCCTGTATAAATAACAGAACGCCATGCCGGTGCTATTTTTTTAGCATCACCGATTTCCACAAACTTCTTAGCCATTTTCTCATACAAATCTTGACCACGTTGGCCTTTGTACTCAGAATTTAATCCAAAGAAATTGACATTATCACCCTGTCCGGTCAGATAAACATTATCCATCATCCCTAAAGCATCATCCACACTAAGATTATTAGCTTCAGCCAAATATTTTGCCGCCTTCTTATAATTGCCCTCATTGCTATGGATCTCAGAAACAGCTTTCATCCAACCTTCATACAGACCATTAATCATTTTTTTCTTTTGGTCAATAACATCTTTACTTGCAAACATAATTCCACCTAAAGTATGGGATTGTTCTTTAGTTGTAAGTAATATTCTTGAACCGGGAACGTCTGCAGTAGCCAATTGATCATCTGGGCTCCATACTACGGCAGCATCTACATCTTTGGTCCTAAACAATTCTGCTGCCTTCAAATTATCTGTAGTAGGTATGACTGTTACGTCGCTATATTTTAGCCCTGCGGCTTCGAGTGTATTATTTAGCAAGGTCTGTGCTGGTGACGGAACGGCAACAGCTACTTTTTTACCTTTGAGGTCATTAGCACTATTGATACCTCTTTTTACGATGACTGCATCGCCTCCTCTTGACCAGTCCGTCTGTAAAAACGCTAATGGCTTAAAGGCATTGATATCATCTGCAGAAGTAAAAAGTGGAAACGCATCTGCTGTTAATACGATTGCATCATATTCACCGGCCATCCAGGCATTCATAGCATTGAGCAAGTCATTCTCTATTTTAAAATCCACTTTAAAACCGTAATCCTTATAAAATCGCGATTGCGTATTAGCAGCTGCACCTTCATTAAAGTACAATCCTGGTGCAAATCCACCCCAAGTTACCAGTTGGACTCTAAGTGTATTAGGATCGCGCTTCCCCTTTGTGCCGGGCGTAGTGCTACCCTTGTCGGTAGCATTTTCTGCTTGGTTTTTTAAGTCCTGACCCAGATTAGTATTGTTGAGAAGATACTTGCCGCCAAAAAAGACTCCTGCGAGAATGAGCAAGGTAATAAGTAGTTTTGAAAAGCTTGTCAATTGAGTTGCCATAATTGTATATTTAAAAAATTTTATTCAAATAAATTATCGTATTGATTGGTTTTCGATTCTTGTCGTAATTCTGGTGTTGCCACATAAGTATTTAAGTCAAGGGTATCCTCCATTGGTTGATTTAAGATCGTTTCCTTTTCACCACCTAAAAGCAAAGAAATGCTTTCTTTTTCCCATTTTTCGAGCATTTGCAGGCCTTCTTCTTCAAAGATTCCATTTTGCAAATCTATTGATTGCATAAAGCTCTGAGACATATCCATAAATCGCTCCATCTCTCCTACCTTATTGGCTACATCATCAGCCAGCATCTCAAGGGAAGCATCAAACATAGCTTTTTTGTCCGGATCGCCCTTGATGACAGCCATAGCTGATTTTATCGCAGAGTGACCGGCCATGATCGCATTTCTTTCCTTTTCTTTGACACTTATTTGATCTTGAACATCCTCTACTAATACCTCAGAGTTTTCATACATTTTAGCCAGAACGCGATAGAGTACATTCATTTTCTGAAGTAAATCTTCCAACTTCATGTTAGAGTCTTGTAGTCTTCCTGCCTTTCTGGTTTTTAGCAATACGTGCGCCTGCTTATTGGATTGGGCAGCTTCACTTGCCATACTCAGGTTAGTGTTGATATCTCTTTTATTATTAAATATGAGCTCTTGAAGTTGATGCATTTGTCCACGCAGAGAATTGATCTGTCTATTCATCTTTTTCAAATTGAGCTTCATATCATCAATATATGATCGAAGGACACCCATTGGATCTATTTGCACAAATAATCCTGTTAACCAGCGCATGGCACTTTGATACATATAGCTAATCAAAATTCTGGTCTTACTGTCTAAGGCCATAAATATAATAGTACCTAACGCAAGCAAAGATACGATCATGCCAGTCTGCGTATTTACAAAAGCCACAAGAGCGGATAAACTTGCATAACCTATATAACCTAATACACCTATCAGAACCAGAAGAACGATCATGCCTGTGACGCCTTCCGGTCTTGACCAAAATGATTTTGCTATTTGCTTTGCCATTTTTCTATTCAATTAAAAACTCAAAATTACAGCATTATGACAAAATAATTCAAAATTTGATATTTAAAATTGTATATTCCATAGAAAAACCATTTTAAAGATTTTTATTTATTTTATCAACATCACTGTTTATTTGCCCTGCCAGATACTGATATGAAGCTACAAACTGCTTATTAGTGGTTTCAATTTTTTGAACTTCCTCATTGATTTCCTGCTTGATTTCGGTCATTTGCTTACTCATTATTTCCATATCCTGAGTTAGTTGTTCAATCATTTTCTTCTTTTCGGCGACACTTTTCTCCAGGTTTGCAATATTATCAACTCTGGCTTGAATCTGTTTGGCTTTTTGATTTTCAAGCGCGTCCAGGAATTTCTTTTGTTCGCCATTGAGGATATTTATATAAAATCCGGCACTATCCAAGAGTTTCTTTTTATCCAGACCCATGGTCTTTGCCATTTCAAAGGCCGATTTATACCGCATGGATTCATCTGCTATAACATTTGTCAGAGAGAGAAGTGAATTTCTATATTCCAGATAATCAAACCCCTCAAGATTGTTTTGTTCGATCGCGGCCATAAGCAGTTGAAGATGCTTTTCATTAATAGATGCACTATCTGCTATCGAAGTCATAGGATTAGAAACCCGAGTTGGAGCCTTACTATCGGCATTCATATTGCCTCCTAAAGATGATTCAGTATTATCATCACTTACTACAAATATCCCTTTTAATTTTTTGAACAAATCATTATTATCCAACATAGTAAATATAACATTTAGACATTACAAAAATATCCCAATAGGAATATAATTTTGACCAATACAATCATTTTTGAAACAAAAATACATAATTATTTAAAATTGTGCATCAGGTTCCTGCTGACTCAAGCAATGAAAACTTCCAAGTCCCCAGATAATATCCACTGAGTCAATCCCGATAACCTGTCTATCCGAAAAACACGCTGCAAGGGTATCCAAAGCATTAGTATCATTTTTGTCATCTCTAAATGTAGGAACGATAACTTTTTCATTGGAAATGTAAAAATTAGCATACGAAGCCGGCAATCGTTGACCATCATATTCTACAGGTTTAGGCATAGGTAAAGTGATGATATTTAATTGTTTGTCATCTTGGAGGCGCATTTTTTGAAGTAACTTTAGATTATCCTGAAGGATATCATAATTTTCGTCCATCTTACTATTTTCAATGACGGTGACGACCGTATCTTCGTTTACAAATCTCGTGATATCGTCGATATGTCCATCCGTATCATCTCCAATGATGCCTTCATCCAGCCACAATATATGTTCGACACCGTAATATTCTATCAATTTTTGCTCGATTTCATATTTGGTCAATTGTGGATTCCTATTTTTATTAAGCAAACAAGCCTCGGTGGTTAGCAAAGTACCTTTCCCGTTAAATTCGACACTGCCTCCTTCCATGACGATACCCGGATAAAAAACGGGCAAGTTGTATTTTTTGCCGATAAGCGTTGGGATGTCGTCGTCTAAGTCGTATGGCGGATACTTATCGCCCCAGGCATTATATCCCCAGTCCACGATAGCTTTAGAGTGATTTTCGTGGTGTATCAAAAAGGCAGGACCATGATCTCTACACCAGGCATCGTTAGTAGGGTGATAATAAAAGGTGATATTATCGATCAAAGTATCCAGGTCAGCTACTGTCTTTGCATAGGCACTATTTACAATTTTATCAATCGCAAAATGATGCATTGCTCCATCATTTACATTGATATTGACATGTTGATGATCGGCAATCTGCAATATAAACTCTGCATATGGATCATATATCGTATTAATCTTTCCCGGCCAAGATTCTTCTTTGTGGGGCCATGATAGCCACATTGCTGTCTGCCGCGCAAATTCGGCTGGAAAATAATATCCAAGTTCTCTCGGTGTAAAATCAATCTTCATCAATAAATCTTTTTGTAATCGGTTGGTAACTGTCTATTCTTCTGTCTCTAAGGAATGGCCAGTGCACTCTAAACTCATCTGCTTGTTTTAGATCAATCTCTACCACTTTTGTTTCTTCTTCATCATGAGAAGCGAGAAAGAGTAATTTCCCTTGTCCATTTGCCACAAAAGACCCACCCCAAAATTTCATCTCACCATCCTGCTCAAAACCTACCCTATTGACGCTGACTACCGGGATACCATTGGCTACAGCATGGGACCGCTGGATAATCTGCCATGAATTGTACTGATCTTTATTTGTCTCTTCGTCCTGTGAGGTTGCCCATCCAATAGCAGTCGGATAAAACAAGATTTCAGCTCCCATCAATGCAGTAATACGACTTGCTTCCGGATACCATTGATCCCAGCATATCAGTACACCGATGGTTCCATATTTCGTTTTAAAAACTTTATATCCCAAATCGCCAGGTGTAAAGTAAAATTTTTCGTAAAAGGCCGGATCGTCTGGGATGTGCATCTTGCGATATTTACCAAGGTAGGTACCATCTGCATCAAGTACAGCAGTGGTATTGTGATAAATACCTTGTGTACGTTTTTCAAATAAAGATGCTATAATCACCACATTGAGTTCTTTAGCTAAAGCGCTCAACGTATCCGTAGAAGGCCCCGGAATGGGCTCTGCATAGGCAAAATTATCATAATCTTCGACATCACAAAAATATAATGTCTTGAATATCTCTTGTAAACATATAATCTGAGCGCCATCTTTGGCGGCTTTTCTGATTTCTCGGATTGCCTTGTCCATATTGGCCTGAGCATCCTTAACACAGGACATCTGTACGAGCCCTACTTTAACATTTGCCATAGTAAATAAGAATATTTTTTATTAACTGACAAAGATAACGTTTTAATTTAAAAGTAAGTTTTATAAAGCAGACAGTAATTTCCAAAACGATTAATTGTCTATTCAAAATTCTTCTATATATTTGAGTGCAGTGCGCATAAGATAAAGATTTGCAGCCTTTTGTCTTGCATATAAGTCATAAACTGCATCCTGACTCAAAACACCGCAAGCGATATCTTTAAATGCACCGTCATTACTATCTTCGTAGTCCTGAGCCCATTGCGGACTCGAATAATAATCCATAAGTGCTTTAAACTGAGATTGATAGCTATCCCATTGTTCTATAAGGGCATCCATTGCATCCAGGATTTCGTTTCCTTGATTTAAGATAGCTCCAAAGTGTTGAATGTTTTGCTTTCTGTCGGACATAATTGGCCTTTTTACCAGATGATGTAATCCTATTTGATGATTTTAAAGGTTGTTCTACGATTGATCTGATGCTGTTTTTCAGTACATTTTTCGCAGATACATTTTTCTATAAGCATGGTCTCCCCGTAGCCTTTAGGAATGAGTCTCTGTGATGATATCCCTTTATGGATTAAGTAATCTACTACAGATTGTGCTCTCTTTTGAGACAATTCGAGGTTATATGCATCATCACCACGGCAATCCGTATGACTGGAAAGTTGTATTTTAACCTGAGGATTTTCCTTCATAAGTGCCACAAGAAGATCCAGTGTGGGCATAGCCTCCTCCTTGATATTCCATTTATCATAATCATAGTATATATTGTCAAGGATGATTTCTTTATCCTCATATATTTTATTTAAAACAAGGCTCAAATTAACTGTAGTGGTATGCTTTAAAGTATCAAAGACCAGATTGAAGGTGCTTATTGTCCCGACAGCATTCAGATATCCAGCATTGGCAGCGATGACTTTAATAGTTTTATTTTCTGGAATCTCAGTTACAAAAAAGCCATTACCATCTGTTTGATTTGTACTTAAGCGTTTGCCCGTTTCATCTTCAATATTAATCAGGCTATTGCCCAATGGTAGATTTCTAAAGACCCCGGAATTTGGATCATCCGCTATTTTGTATTCTGGTGCATACGTATTGACAGTTAGAAATACAGTATTTTTTACAATGATTGGCTGATCTGGCTCTTTAGGTTTAGGTAAGAGTTCCTGATACTTATAAATATCATCTTTAAGATCCCCATTCCTTGACGATACAAAAAACCCTTCTTTGATGATCCCTGGTTTAGGCTTAGTAGTTCTGTCCACTATAAATGAAAAATCATCTCCACCGCTATTAATGGGTACACCCATGTTTTCGGGTTGTGACCAGCTTCCATCAGGCTTTAGGTAGGCTTTAAAGACATCATACCCACCCATCCCAGGCCAATAATCGGATGAAAAATAAAGCGTATCTCCGTCAGTTGTTGGAAATTTTTCATTGCCTTGACTATTGATATGAGATGGCAGTTTTTCGGGCTGTGAAAAAGAACCATCATTCCGTATCTCCGTGTAATAAATATCCGAAGTACCACCGGGTGACTCAATATCTGATACAAATAGAAGCACTTCTTCATGCTCAAATAAGGCTGGCTGGCCATAATTTACTTTGTCCATAACAAAAGGTAAAACCTCCGCTTCCGTCCAGCTACCATCTATTTTGTGCGAAACCATTAGTTTGCAGTAGGCATCACCATTATTTTCACTTGTACACCTCGTAAAATAAATGGTATTCATATCGCTCGTAAAACATGCTGCGCCTTCATTAGAACCCGAATTGATGACCGGATCAAAGCTCCTGACATCTGAGCCTGTCTTAATCATCACAAATAAGTCAGAAAATTTTTCGCCAGTCCATTTATAAACACTACTACCAGTTGCTTCCTTTCGTTCAGATGTAAAAACTAAAAATTGATTATCATAAATCACCGGCGCATATTCTGAAACAGAAGAATTTTGATTCAAGCGATCAATTTTATATGGTTTGGGGTTATTTTTCAATTCTTTGGCAAAATTACAAATAGATATTTCACGTTCTATTTCTTGTTTACGCTGTGTTTGATTCGCAATTTGTCTATAAACTGTGATGGCTGCATCATAATCTTCTACTTGTTTTAAAGTTTTACCATAAAGTGTCAATGCTTCAACGCCATAACCAAGATCCACAGCCAAATGACTCCATTTTTTAGCTTCGTTGTAATCTTGAATTTTTAAATAAGATTGTCCCAGCAGATAGGCATACCTTGCTTTTTGCTGTTTGGATGAGGTCTTTACATATTCTTTTTCCAGCAAATTGATGGCTACTGAATATTGCTTTCTTTCATATGCCTCCTCACCTGACTTTATACCTTTAGTAAAAGAGCAGGATAATGGTGTCAATATCGATATTGCTAATAAAAGAAAAAAAAACAGGCGCATATCTTAGTTACATAAATATAATAATCGATTAAACCGGCAAGATAGCAAATTAGTTGTAATATGAGAAAAGCATCCCTTCTTTTTAACGAACTTTATTGATATTTACAAATATAAGTATCCACTGAATCTTGACTATACTTACTTCCAATAGGAAGCATACTCCATATAACCGATATACTGTATTACTCAGATTCTATAAATTCCTATCAAAAAATACAAATTTCTATGATTTAAAAACTTAAACCTATTTGTAGGGACCTCTATTTTTTTACTCTATGATTCAATACCCATACTCTACATACACATCTGAAAACCTGACTTTTTTAGGCAGATCGGGCAAGTATTCTTTGTCAGCAACATAAGTGGCCTTAAATTTTGCCTTAAATTGCTTTTTTTCTGCATCAAAAGCCAATATTTCTAAAACGTTATCAGCCGTATTATCTAATTTGTAATTTAAAATTCCAACATCATCATCTACAATGCTATAATATGTACTAATAGAATCAATAGTACTACTTCTGTTTGTTAAAGCAAAGCATTCAGGAAAATTACCAAATGGGATATAACCAAAACGAAGTATCTCTCCAACCGTGAAATATCCGTTAGACTCTGGCCAAAAACCCTGAATAAAGAAACCGAATAAAGAATCTTTAAAATACCGATCGATTAAAATCACGCTGGCTTCAAACGGTTGATTAATCTTAATTCCTTTAGCATATCCGAATTCTTGTTTTCCCTTTTCAAAGATGAAAAATCCTGAAGTTGTGTCGGTAATCACTTCTGGTCCTACACATGTCTCAGGTACCACGTCTGTGTCTGGTTTAGGATCTTTAGTACATGCGGTAAAAATAAGTATAGATAACGAGATATAGGTAATATATGGTAATGCTTTCATGGTGCGTTATTTATTAAAAATGAAATATTTCTTAGAGCTTATAATATTGGCTATTTACCGTAAAATAGACCATACCCGGCTCGCTTTGGATGAAAGGGTTTTTAATCTTTACTATGGCTTTTTCTTTAACAATATCTATACCCTCTAATTCCGTAATAGTCTGAGAATCGGGTACTACTGCCACAGAATTACCAGAAATTACTTCCATAAAATATCCCTGATTAAATGCAGGATTGCTTAACATGAATGTAAACAATAGAAAAAATATATATTTCATCATCATAACATTTTTTGTATTTTAGTATAAAAATCTGCTTTAAACTTCTTTTTTAAGCACTAATCACCATACAACACGCATTATCAATTGGTTATAAAGTTTTAAATCCATTTCAAGGTAAAAAAACAAAACGCTTTGCGCAAATTTAAACAATTATATTTTAAATTCATAATTTTTAGCCAGATTGCATATCTTACACATTCCCTAACCCACACTAACAAAAAGTTAACACTTACATATTATCATTTTTTAATATCTTTGCAGTCATTTTCATAACCGACAGGTTTATATTAGAAATATAACAGATATGAGAGATCACAATTTGACTATATATAACAGTCTCACACGCCAAAAAGAAAAGTTTACACCTTTGCATGATGGATTTGTAGGTATGTATGTATGTGGGCCAACTGTATATAACGATGTGCATCTTGGCAACTGCCGTACGTTTGTAAGTTTTGACATTATCTACAGATACCTTGTCTTTCTCGGATATCAGGTAAGGTATGTCCGCAATATCACCGACGTAGGTCACCTGCTGGATGATGGCGAAGACCGAATGTCTAAAGGCGCACGTTTAGATAATCTCGAACCTATGGAGGTCGCACAAAAATACACCTTAGGTTTTCATCATGTCATGGGGCTATTTAATACATTGTCACCGAGCATCGAACCACGAGCTACCGGCCATATCATCGAACAGATAGAGATGGTTAAAAAAATCCTTGACAATGGCTATGCTTATATAGAAAACGGATCTGTGTATTTTGATACGATAAAATTTGCACAGGAAACAGGTGAATATGGAAAATTATCGGGTCGTATTATAGAAGAATTATTTTCAGAAACGCGTGATAATCTCAAAAACCAGGATGAAAAACGGAATCCAGCTGACTTTGCGATTTGGATGAAAGCGTCAGATGAGCATATTATGCGCTGGCCGTCACCCTGGTCTGTTGGTTTTCCCGGCTGGCACTTAGAGTGTAGTGCTATGAGTACAAAATACTTAGGCGAAGAATTTGACATACACGGTGGCGGTAATGACCTGAAATTCCCGCACCACGAAAACGAAATCGCTCAAAACTTAGGTGCTTGTAAGACACACCCTGCCAAATATTGGCTACATACCAACATGTTGCTGATGAATGGTAAAAAAATGTCCAAAAGCGATGGTAATACGATTTCTCCTTATGAATTATTTACAGGTGAAAGCGTCCATGTATCCAAGGGATATGACCCGATGGTGGTGCGCTTCTTTATGTTGCAATCACACTACCGCTCTACTAATGACCTGACAGACGACGCACTACAGGCAGCAGAGAAAGGATATCGCAGATTGCTGGAAGCGTATAAGGCTTTAGAAACCTTATCAACATCACAATCAGAAAAAACAGCACTCGACAGTAAAATCGAAGCTATCATTCAGAGTACTTATGATGATATGGATGATGATTTTAATACGCCGAGAGCCATTGCCAAACTATTTGAGCTTGTGACGATAATCAACACGCTTAAAGATGGTCAAACTCCATTATCGGATATTTCTCAAAGTGGAATTCAATCGTTAAAAGACGCTTTTAGTACAATAATTTTTGATATTTTCGGTTTAAAAGATGAGAATGCATCCAACGATGGTGCAGTTGATGGTCTTATGCAGTTAATCATTGATTTGCGTCAGATAGCCAGAACGAATAAGGACTGGCCGACAGCGGACAAAATCAGAGATACGCTCAATGAATTACATATCCAAATCAAAGATGGAAAAGAAGGTACTTTGTGGTCATATTTGTAAGTATATATATCACTACTTAATGTATCTCGTCAATATAAAATCTGAAATTTATTAACAAATTAATTTAATATATTAAAAATGATTAAAAAGTTATTTATCTTATTAGTTGCAATTTTTACAATACAAACTGCTACATACGCACAGGAAATCAACGAAAAAAGTTGGACACTTATCCATGAACGTTTTGCGACGTGGTGTCCTTACTGTGGAACTTGGGGATGGGACTTAAAAGACAAGATGCTGGCAGAGTTTAAAAATGATAATGTTATCTTTATGGCATTGGATTACAGTGGAGATCTAACTAACCCTACTGCTAAAGAATTTGATAGTAATTTTGGCGGTGTCGGTCAGCCTATTTTTTATGTTGATGGTGTTAATATAAACGCAACTGCAACCAATGGTACTACCAAAGTACAAGAAACCAGATTAGAGGTGGATTTTAAAAAGGACGAAAGACCTTACATAGGCGTAGGTGTATCACCGGTATTAGATGATGCAGGTGTGCTTACAGCAAATACAAAATTGAAGTTTTTACAAGATGTAGAAGGTGGCAACTACTTTATAGGTATGTATCTACTTGAAGACGTACTCGCTCCTCAGGCAAGCCGAACAGGTGATCAATTACATAAAAATGTACTCAGGGCCAGCCTATTACCAGCTGTATTTAAAAATACTGTTGCTACCGGACCTGTTAATAAGGATACAGAATTTCAAGCTACTGGAGTCCTTACTGACCTCAAAGGTGAGGCAGATAAATATAAAGTTCTTTCGGTAGTATGGACATATAATCCATCAACTAATAAATATCTTTTCCATAATGCTTTTATTGCACCTGTAAAAAAGATAACGGCAACTCACGACGCTCAAAATGATAATGTTAATTTTACTGCTTTTCAAGCTGAGAGTGGCAATATCGTGATATCTTTAGATAAAAATGTGCAAGTTACTTCTTCGGCTGAGATCATCGTCACCGACCTATCCGGCAAAATCATCAAGCAAGAATCATCTGATATTATTCATAACGGTACAGCTCAAATTGAGACAAATTACACGCCAGGTATACACGTAATCTCTTTTAAAAACAATGGGAAAGTATCATCCAAAAAGGTAATGTTGTACTAATATCTATTATACATTTAAATTAGTCCAATACTTAAAAAAAATAGGGTAAAATCGAATTTACCCTATTTTTTTTTAATCCAATCCATTAATCCGATAATGGTCGGTGTCCAGATTAATCCACAATAATCATCTTTTTAGTGAAAGAAAAATCGCCTGATTTTAATGTATAATATAACACTCCGGAAACGCCCAATTCCTGATTTTTAATCTCGATAGTATTCAATCCTTTCACACCTGTAATTGGGTATTGCTTGATCAGCTTACCCAAGACATCATGTACCGACAAGGTAGCTTCAGCGGCTGATGGCAGGTAAAAAGATATACTCGTCTCGGTCTGGAAAGGATTAGGTTGATTTTGATATAGCTCTACCCTATTGCTCTCAGAGACTTTGTTTCTAAGTTCGACGCCACCTACTTGATATTGCTCATCATAGGATTCGACCACAGTGATATCCGAGTTTACTTTTAACGACTGTTCTATATTGCCGTCCTCATTAGCTTTAAAAACTAATGTAAACAACACGTCATTTACACTAAGCGCTATAGGATCTATAGCTGCGTAACTCATGGTCATTTTTCCCAAATCGGGAAATAGCCCTACCTGCTGCATATTAATGTCTAGTTTTCCTGGTTCTATATTAACCAATTCAAGACCATCAGTATTCATCGTCAGCTGATAGCCAAAGGTGTTTTGGTTCAAGCCACTTATAACAGGCACTGAAATGAGTTCTCCTGATTTAAATGCTCTTGGTTTGATCTCCAATACCAAAGGTAATCTTCGAACTTCTGTAAGTGTCTGTTTTAGTCCTGTAGTGGCACTATAATCCAAATCGCCGATTTTTACACCTATAAAATCCCGATTATAAAAGATTTCACCATAATATTGTATCACATAATTATATTTCTCCTCAAATCTAAGTACATCAGGAATATCCCATTTTTGATTTTTAATAGGAAAACGCCAACTTGAATTCGAAAATTTGGGAATTATACCCAAGATTACTTTACGCATCTCTACCAAATCATCCATATTTACAATTGTGTCGTTATTAATATCAGCCGCTATCCACTGAAATGGTTCTATAAACGGCTGTATGCCTAAGATATGCCTTTGAAGCAAGGCTGCATCCAAAGTACTAACACCATTTAAATAATCATCATCCTTTTGTGCAAAAGAAACATAATCACTTTTAGAGATATCAAAACCATATTCACCACGTTCATTTGTCTTTATTTTTAAAGTGCAATTACCATTGGTAGTACAAGAAAGAATGACATTAACATCCTTTACATTGTTCCCTACCGGTGTAGTTATATCGCCACTTATATATGTAGGGAATTTATCACATAAATCAGCAATAAGTAACCTAATATCACTATAATCCGAATTTCCATTTTCATCCCAAACGTGAACTTTTAAATCGACATAACCTACTTGTAAAAATAACATGCTAGAACTTCTTACAGATGGATCCCATTTTTGCGCGATACCCAGTTTATATTCTTCTACGGAGGCCAATTCACTTGATTTTAATCCTTTTTTGAAGTAATGCTCCTTATTGAGTAAGCTGTCAACTGGAAACACTCCTTCGAAAGTAAAGCGCAATAACTCGGCTGGTGTACAATTATCAAAAGAACCTCTATCAAATTTTTTCGCTACCAATTCTAATGGATCACAATATACATTAAGCCTTAATTCATGATAAAAATAAGTTGTAGGGGCTTTTCTGTCAACTATCGTAATAGAATTAAGGCACTCATCACCCTTCCCACACTGATCAGACGCTTTCCACACGACCTTTCTAATAATGTTATCTAAAGGCACTCTAAATTCAGATAATTGCACTTTTTGATTATTTGCATTTGTGGGTTTGATATAGGTAACATATAATACATCCTCAAGAATAAGATCTGGGTATTGATTACGGATTTGCTGCCATATAGGATTAATTTGGCCATGAAGTAACTTAGGTACAGTAATCCATTGGTTTAACCAAAGCGCATTGACAAAACTCGATCCTATCCTTTCGATACTCTTACCAGTATTGCTATAAAATAGCATCGTCCAATCCAACTGACTATTTCCAGAACAAGGCGATGGATTTTCAGCACTCGCTTCTATCTTTACATTACCGAAGCAGCCTATATCTCTGTCATATGGATCATAGTACGCTGGAAGTAATTGATTATTGCATTGAATAACGGGGGAACTTCTAAATTGCTTTACGTTTTTATCAATAATGCCAACCTCTGTATCCCTGATCAAAGCGTTTTCAGATTTAGATTTAAAATCTTGATATTTAATCGATGTCTGGGATAACCCTTCATTCATAAAAATTAGCATGAATAACATATAGAATAGGCACAATGACAAAATCCGTTTTATCAACATTTGAGTTAAATACCACTTATTTTCAATATATAGGCCAACCGAATTTACAATTTTGGGTAGATCGTTAGTGATATGCATGCAGTACTATTTTGGGTGACAGAAAATGGAATTACTATTAATTTGGTAGAAATTATTATATCAATTTTTTTAACAAAGTTAGCGATAAAACTTGTGCTAGTACCCTTAAACATCAAAATTTTACACATATAATTTTTATTATACTGTATTCAGATGATTAACAAGCTTTATAGTTTATCTCTTTAGATTTAGATCCCCAAGTATGAAAAGGCAGACCCAAGTGATAAATGCAACTGATCCATTGCTATTTAATGCCTATAAATATACAACATTAGGCGGCAAATATCTCAGTCTTTAACTTTACAGGTTATTTAGTTATTCCTATACATATTGTAGGGACTTCATGCCTACATTGGGTTTAATATCATTTAAGTACTGCCGCCGCTGCCATAATGGAGCTGTCCGCCCGAGATGACAAGGTGTCCGTCATCAAAGGCATCAGGTGCAAACTTCTGATACTCTAATGCACTCAGCACGACGGGCACGGTGGCAGAAGCTGTATATCCGCTGAAGGCGGCAGCATAAGCGTCTTCGGGTGATGGCAGCGTGCTATTGCCCGGAATACGGGCTGCATAAATGCTGTGATAGGCCAGGCTCATGGTACGGTAGCTCATCCAGACGGAATCAGCCAATGTGGAGCCACCGATGATGGTACTGTCAAAAAGAGGAATAGTACGGTCTAATAAAATACCGGATGTGACAGGGCTCATGGACAAAGCTGCTAAGGCGTAATCAATCTTCTCTTCAATATCTTCTGTCTGATTATGCTCTACAACGATACCTTGAGTATATCCGTTATACCATATAAAAATGGATAGAAGAATAAAAAAATATCTCATGTTAAATCAATTTTTGGGTAAAGGAATATTAAATATTTTTCATTAGTGCATTTTAGTATCTAACATCAAATCTGCCATCAGTGATCTGGATGGTATCACCGCACTTATTGACAGCATTTTTAAAGTGAAATGTCCCAGATACAATTCGTCTCGCTTTATCAAAATATAAAATATTAATTTCTGTATCTTCTATATAACAAGTATATATATTGCATACAATATTGTAATCAGTAAAAACTCTACCATCAGAGGGGGGGGGGGAGATTTGGTATTTACATTATTCATTAATTGGAATGTGAATTTTATTTGTTTGTTTATTTTCTGGATTTTTAGTTTTTAACCTACCAGTTAAATATAAATATTATATAAATAAATTTGCT